>CP022705.1:1840317-2173134 GCA_003491285.1 Methanobacterium sp. BRmetb2 | reverse complement strand
TTCTACTTACATGATGGACGGTGTTACTTATCAGAGTGATGATGCAACTGGTGTTAAAGTTAATATTATAATACCTGAAGGGTTAGAATTTGTTTCAGCTAGTCCAAGACAAGGCACTTATGATGCTGCCACTCATATTTGGACTATTGGTGATTTGCCTCGTGGAGCGTATGCGTATCTGGATTTAGTATTGAAAGTAATAGGGTTCAGTGATACTAATTTAACTATTACCAACAATGCAACTATTTCTGGTGATCAATACGACCCAATTTTAACAAATAACTACAAAACATATGATATTACAGTAATACCACCAGCAGACATTGAAGTTAAATATAATTCTAGTGACAACAATCCTAATGCAGGTGATAATGTAATTTTAACTGTTAGAACAGTTAATAATGGACCCGTCACTGCTACTGGTGTTAAAATTACTAACAAATTACCTGCTGGTCTTTTATATCAAAGTCATGAGGTATCTTGGGATGGAGGTTCAACTTGGATTTTGAATGATGATTCCTATAATCCCGGTAATGGAATATGGGATTTAAGCAGTAGGACTATGGATAGTGGAACCTCTTGTATGTTGAGAATAACTGCAACTGTAGAGGGTTCAGGAACTATAACGACAGAGGCAAGAAAAACAGCACAAAGTACAACTCAACTTGATTATAACATCAGCAACAATAGTCAAAAAATAAACCTTTCTGTAGACTCAGTAAAAGATAGTTATACATCCACAGCGGATCTTAGGGTGAATAATTATATTTATAATGGTCCTAATTTGGCTACGCCTTATGGTAGTGCTCCTTTGTATACTATTGTTGCTGTTAATAATTCTACTTACATGATGGACGGTGTTACTTATCAGAGTGATGATGCAACTGGTGTTAAAGTTAATATTATAATACCTGAAGGGTTAGAATTTGTTTCAGCTAGTCCAAGACAAGGCACTTATGATGCTGCCACTCATATTTGGACTATTGGTGATTTGCCTCGTGGAGCGTATGCGTATCTGGATTTAGTATTGAAAGTAATAGGGTTCAGTGATACTAATTTAACTATTACCAACAATGCAACTATTTCTGGTGATCAATACGACCCAATTTTAACAAATAACTACAAAACATATGATATTACAGTAATACCACCAGCAGACATTCAAATAAATAATACTGTTGATAATATAAATCCTTCTCAAGGAGATACAGTAATCTTTGAAGTCGAAGCTAAAAATAATGGTCCAGTAAGTGCTAATGGCGTTGTAGTCACTTATGTTATACCAAGTGGCTTAACTTACCAAAGTCATGAAGTTTCTTTTGATGGAGGAAACACTTGGATAAGTAATGATTCATCATATAATCCAAGCACCGGAGCATGGGATTTAACTGGTAGAACAATGACCAACGGTGAAACTTATCTGTTGAGAATTAATGTAACAGTTACTGGTACAGGCCATATTACAACCGAAGCTGCTAAAACTGCACAAAGCTCTACTCAATTAGATTATAACGTCAGCAATAACAGAAAAAGAGAATTTATTGATATCATATTATAAATAAAATTTTATATATATAGTCAATACAGTTTTATTAAAGGTGTAATCATGGATACAAAGAAAAAATATTCGAAACCTGAATTAATATCATATGGTAATATAGAAAATGTAACACAACAAGAGGGTGAATTGTTTAATGATGGTTTAACTGGAAATGTGTCATAAAAGCTGTTATATTTCATTTTATTTACCTTCATTATTAATCTCTTAAAATTTAGAGTAAATTGGATTTTTTATTTTTAAATATTATTTTTGTTTCTTTTAACCACAAATTCAAAGTGAGGATTTTCCAAATATTAATTAAGGACACATGATCAAAATTATTTGTGTTAATATATTCGATGGTTTCTTTAAGATAATTTAAATCTGCATAATTTCTTACTAACTCATTATCATTTATTAAATTTAATATCCTGTTTTTTTCAAATAATAATAATCCTCTTTCAAAATTAGGACCTAAATTAGACTTTTTTAGACGCCATCGAATATTAGATGGAAGAATATTATCCATTGATTCTCTCAAGATAATTCTATCCCAATTCAAATGATGTTTTTGATTATCTGGTAGTGCTAAACAAAATTCCAAGAGTCTCTTATCAAAAAAAGGGTATCTTGGTTCAATATTAAATGCTGCAGATACACTATCGACGAGTTCTAAAATAAATTGAAATGAACCGGAATTTAAACGAAAATTATGGTATTTTTTATAATTATTGGCCTTTTTCAATTTATCTTCATAACGAGCATGATATCTTTCGATGATCGCAAAATTTTCTAAGAATTCATTATTCAAAAATTCATATTTATTGTTCCGATTCCATTTTGAAAATAAGGAATTTTGTTTTGAAAGTAAGTTTTCTTTAATAAATTCGGGCACTAAAGGTCCAATAATCCTTTCTGTGAATAAAGTTATTAAATTTTTATTAGAATATTTAGATAAAACTTTTAATTCATTATAAAGAGTTTGAAAGTGCATATTAATAGCAAGATCAACTATATAATTATTATTTTTTAGTATAGTAGTATCTCCATCGAAACCATCAAGAATTACGTTAATCCCTTTTTCATGGGCTTTTTCAAATAACTTCCAGTGCATAAAAAGGTTTGGTGCATAAAAAGGTTGATCAAAATGCCAAAAAAATTCTTTATAATTACATAGTGGACTAAATTGATCAGCATAAATAAAGTGCGATTCAACGCTGGTTTTTGATAAAACTTCGTTAATATATTGACGTTCATCACATTGAGGTACTTCGTCAAAAACAGCTGAAAAAGTTACAATATTGTTCTCTTTTCCTTTATTAATTTCACTTGCAGTACATACAATAGATGAGGAATCAAGACCTCCACTTAATAATGATCCAATTTGGGAATATGAACGGAGGCGACACTTTACTGCTTCAAAAAATATTTCTTTAAACTTCGCTGCGTATTCTTCATTAGAATTAAATTTGATTTCTTTATTAATATCTAACTCCCAATACCTATTTAAAATTGTTTTATTTGAATGTATAGTCATATAATAAGCATTTGGAATTCTATAAATATCTTCATAAAATGTGATCTCTTTATCATTAAACATGTAAAGCAAATAATCAGCTATTTTTATTTCATTTAATTTTTTGGGAATTTCTAAAACACAAAAAAGTGCTTTAATTTCCGTCCCAAAAACAAACATCTCATCATCTAAATAATAATAAAAGGGCTTAACTCCCATATGGTCCCGTGCACAAAACAGCTTCTCCTCATTTTCATCCCAAATAGCAAAGGCAAAGTCCCCCAGTAAATATTCAGGACATTTCTCCCCCCACTTTTCATAGGATTTCAGTATAAAATAACTGTCTGATACATCTTCCTTATCTTCAATAGATAGTTCCTGTGAGAGTTCTTTTCTATTATCAATCCGAGCATCAGCAGTGATAACCAGACCTGCTTTCTCATCATGAAATGGAAGCTTCTCATGCAGTGATTCAGGTGTGGTCCATAACATCTGGTGGCCCAACCCTACAGATCCCTGGCACCAGATAGCTGACCCATCTTTACCTCGATGCGATAGACGGTCATTCATCTTCTTCATCTGATCTGGATCTACTTTTCGTCCGTCACGATAAAATATCCCGGTAATTGCACTCATATTAACCTCTCTTATTTAAATTCAGCAGGTAAACATAATCTTTCTCTGATTCTCCAATTATCACTTGACCATCTGACTCCAGCCAGGCGTGGGCTTCAAATCCACCTTCACTATCCTTTCCCACACCAATTTTTATGGTTGAGGGATAATTCATTTCAGAAAATAATTGTTGTGCAGTTAGGGCATTGGTTAGACAGGTTGCTTTGGGTAGGTAGTTACGGGCAACCATAACTGCCCATTTAACACGGTATATCTCCCTATTTTCCATTTTAGATGAACGATTAAATGATTTCATACTGCCTTTAATGTACTTGAAGGGAACTATCCATAACAGAATCCTGATTTTTAACATTGTAAAATAGGCCTTTATAATGAGTTTTTTATCCGGCCAGGACAGGTTATAGAAACGGGTTATTAAGTTGGTCATTTTAACGGTTGGTTGTGATTAAAAATAGGGTTATTCTGCAGGGTTATACGGGAAATATATTAATTATTAATCTTAACCAGTTCCTTCTCTTTTAATTCCTCGAGTAATTCGATTAAATCACTTCGGCACTCTTCTTCTCCTACTTCATATTCCTGAAGAAGGGTTTCCAGTATTTCACCTACTTTAACTGGTTTCTGGAGCAGTTTCCATATACTGGCCCCTACGGGGTCCAGTCCATAATATATTCCATCTTTAAGATTTAGTATGGCTGCTTCATCTTCCAGATCACAGGAAACCACATCATCTGCAACTGTAACAATTGAGTCTAGAGAAATATCCATTTTTTTCTACCTCATTAATAGTATTTATAGTTCTATTCTATAAAATTTGGTTTGGTGACATTTTTCACAAAGAATAGATAATATCAACATACTTTTTATAGAGTAATCTAAAATAAATATTATAGGTTGGTTGTTATGCTGAAGTTACATGAATTAAATGTGCTAAGAGCAATAGGCGATGACATCAAGAAAAGAGATGATCTTAGCCGATCATACCAATGTTCTAATTTTAAATTTAATCCTTGTACGGCATTGGACCTGGAATCATCTATAATAAATGTTTTAAATAATTTTGAAAATTCCCATCTTATCCAGATCACCAAAAAAACCAGAAAATTAGATGACAACGTTATTATCATGACCCACATAGGGTTTTATGAATACCTTAAATATTCAGGGGGTGTCCTGGAAATATTCAAACCAGTAGCCCGACAGATAAAGAATGGAAACCTGGATAGTGAAAAAATTTCCCAGAGCACCAATCTTAAAAGAGTGGTGGTCTGCACCATATTGAATGAATGGGTTGATTCAGGTCTTATAAAAGTATTAAAAAAGGAATATATAGAAATTAAGGCCGTAACACTCCATGGAGATAAGTTCATTGAAGCACTTTTAATGGTTTAATAAATCGATTATTTTTTATCCCAATAAAGTTGTTGTTCAAAATTGTTACTGTTACATTTATAAATAATAAATATCAAATATTTGTTCTAATTTATTAAATGGAAGGGAGTTCCAACTTTGCAAAATAATTACTATTCCACCGTGAAAAGGATACTGATAATCATAATGGTGCTGAATATTGGCGTTTCACTGGCCAAGATAATATATGGATACCTTACCAATTCCCTGTCAATGGTTTCGGACGGTTTTCATTCCATGTTTGATGGAATATCCAATGTCATCGGGATAATTGGTATAGTTATCGCCTCCAGACCACCGGATAAGACCCACCCTTATGGTCACAGTAAATTCGAAACATTTGCTGCAATTGGAATAGCAGTACTTTTATTTATAACCTGCTTTGAGATTCTCCAATCAGCGGTGGACAAGTTCCTAAATCCCACTACACCGGAAATTACCATGACCAGCTTTTTAATCATGGGAATTACTATCATTATAAATATTGGTGTTTCCTGGTACGAGAACAAGAAAGGAAAAGAATTGGGAAGCAGTATCCTGGTTGCAGATTCCCTACATACACGGAGCGATATCTTCGCATCTATCGCAGTTATTGTAGGTTTTATTGCCATTAAGTTAGGATATGTACTTGTTGATCCTATTATTGCGGTTTTTATTGCCATTTTAATTGCTCGTATGGGTATTGAGATTATAAAGGAGAGTTCTGGTGTCCTTTTAGATGAGGTGGCAGTAGATCCTGAAAAGATAAGGGAGATAGTATGTTCTGTAGATGGTGTGGAAGGTTGTCATCGGGTTAGAACCAGGGGATCGGCCTCAGATATCTATGTTGATCTACACGTTACTCTGTCAGCATGTTACACTCTTAACGAGGCCCATACTATATCTCATAAGGTAGAAAAAGCATTGAAAAAATCTGTCTATGGAATAAATGATGTGGTGGTACACATAGATCCATGCAAAGATGAGTAACCTACAATTTAAATTAAGGTTCTTTCAAGTAGAAGAGGGAAACTTTCATAAACATTTTAAAGATAGTGAATAAAATATTCAAATTTATATTTCTAAAGAATATTAATTATAAAAAATCTAGATTGTAACCACCTTCTCCAATTAAGCTTTTATATTATCAAATCATAAAAATAATTTATACTAAGAGGACTAATTCGATGAATAATATATTTCTGGAAGTATCAGTAGTACTAATTTTAATTATATTAAATGGTTTATTTGCAATGTCTGAGATTGCCATAGTCTCCTCCCGAAAAATCAAATTACAGAAAATGGCGAATAATGGTAATAAAAAGGCTTTCATTGCACTGGAACTGGCTAACACCCCTAACCTATTCCTTTCAACAGTACAGGTAGGAATCACTCTTATTGGAATATTGGCCGGTGCATTTGGTGGAGCAACCATATCAGTCCAGCTCAACAATTATTTAAGCACAATTCCTGTTATAGCCCCTTACAGTGAAACTCTTAGTATATTAATTGTGGTTTTAATTATAACCTATCTTTCGCTTATAATAGGCGAGTTGGTTCCCAAGAGACTGGCCATGAATAGTCCTGAAAAAATATCAATCAAGATTGCCAAACCAATGAAGATACTATCTACAATAACCCTTCCAGTGGTTTCTTTTTTAAGTTTTTCTACTGAAATGGTTTTAAAACTTTTTGGTGTTCGAGAAACTGATGAAGGTCTGGTCACAGAAGATGAGATCAAACTCCTCATAGAAGAGGGTATTGAAGCGGGAACCGTGGAAAAAGAAGAGGAAGATATTATAAAAAGAGTTTTCAGACTTGACGAACAAAAGATTGGCACAGTGATGACTCCTAAGACTGAGATTATTTGGTTAGATTTAGAGGATCCTGCTGATGTTAACCGGAATAAAATTATTGAAAGTGAGAGATCCATTTTTCCAGTGGGTTGTGATGGACTGGACAATCTCCAGGGAGTGGTTCAGACCAAGGATATATTAAGTTCCACTTTAAAACATGAAGAAATAGACCTTAAATCCAATCTTAAAAAACCTTTGATAGTGCCCGAGACTTTACCTACCCTGGAAATTCTCAAAATTTTTAAACAAAACAGTGACTATATACATATGGCCCTTATTGTAGATGAATACGGAAGTATAGAAGGACTTATTACCTTGAATGATATACTGGAGGCTATTGTAGGTGATATACCTGCTATTGATGAACCAGACGAACCTAGGGCTATCCAAAGAAAGGATGAATCCTGGCTGATAGATGGATATCTACCTATCGATGAGTTTAAAGGGATATTTAATATGGAAAAACTTCCAAAAGAAGATATTAGCAATTTTAATACTGTTGCGGGCTTTTTAATGAGTTACACTGGGAAAATACCCGAAACTGGTGAAACATTCCAGTGGAATGATTTTAGCTTTGAAATTATGGATAAGGATGGTAATCACATAGACAAGATACTGGTCAAAAAACTGGAACAAGAATAATTTTATCCATAAACTGCTAATTTCTTAAAAAAAATTTTAATTTTCCCTTTTAATTAAAAATAGATTTTTTAATCGTGGAAGCCAGATTCCAAAAACTCTATCTTAAAGCAAGTTCCATTGGTTGTATCTAATTCTAATTCGCCACTGATCTGGGCTGTTAAATTGTTTATTAATTGTAAACCTAACGAATCTGTATTTTTATAGTCAAATCTTGGGGGAAAACCTACCCCATTATCTTCCACAATCAATGTATAGGTTTTATCTTTTTTAGAAAATTTAACCTTAATTTCTCCACTTTCACCTTGAGGGAAAGCGTATTTCATGCTGTTAGTAAGTAGTTCGTTGAGGATCAAACCCAGAGGTATGGCATTGTCAATATCCAGCATAACTTCCTCCACATCCACGATGAGATTTATTTCACTGTCGGTGGTAGAATAACTATGAAATATTTCCCGAGCCAGATTTTGGATGTAATCTCCAAAATCAATACTTTTAAGGTCGCTGGACTTGTACAATCTTTCATGGATTAAGGCCATGGAGTTAGCCCGGCTCTGGCTTTCCCTGAAAATTTCAAGGTGTTCCTTATCATCAATGTAATGGGACTGAAGATTTAAAAGACTGGATATGATCATTAAATTATTTTTCACACGGTGGTGAATCTCCTTTAAAAGAACTTCCTTCTCTTTTAAAGACTTTTTAACCAGTTCATGGTCTTTTTTGCGTTGAGTTATATCAAGAAGAGACGCTAAAAAATCTTCAGTGCCAGGTATTAACGTAAAAATTAAAAATCCGTCTTTGATTATTCCTTCTTTATCGATGAACTTAATTTCAACAGTTCTAGGAGTATGATCGTAGTCTCTGTTCATATCTTTGTGAAGTTCTTCTATGATTTTTTGGGATTCTTTACTTACCAAGTCTTGCCAGGTTTTCTCTGACACTTCCTCTTGGGAATAACCAGTAATCCGTTCAAACTCAGAGTTGGTAAGACATAATCTATTTTTTTTGTCTATAATTAAAGTTGCAGTACCTGTATTTTCGAATATAGTCCTGTATAATGATTCAGATTTTTGCAGTGATTCTTCTACTTTACGGCGGGTCTTGATTTCTTTTTGGGCTTGGTGATAAAGATCCCTGTTTTCTCTTATAGACACGATCTGGCGCGTGATCACCATGAATATTAAAACCCCAGATCCTGCTTCTAGAAAAAGTAAGTTAGGATTGGAAGTGTTTACCGCCCATATCAACAGGCTGTAGGATATAAATATTCCTGCCAGGGCCAGGTATGGTGTCCAGTGATATGAGTAATGCCATGACAAAAACCTGGTGATATGTCTGTTCCTATTTATATTAAAGTTGGTAAACTGCGCAGCACCAGCCAGGCCAAGAATTGTATAACCCACAAGCCAACCCACATCTCCAGCACCTCCCGGGACGTAAGTTCCGGTTATAAGCTGATAGGCATATAGGGTGGAGGTAATAGTTAGAATAAAAATACCCAGTACAAGTATTATAAAAGGGGTCTGCATATTTGTTTTAATACGGTTAAATATCAAATCCAGTAATGCCCAAAGAAGTAATAAACCTGCCACTACATAGGCCAGGCTGAATATTAATTTCAAAAGGTCTCCCTGATAGAACTCCGCTGCTGGAGATATAAAGAAGGTGTAAATAACCAGGAACGCTGAAAATAAGACCATTCCAATATCAAAGTAGGCTTTATACCGTTGGTGGTTGTTTTTACGGGTTGAAGGAAATACGAATATACCCAACAGAAATACTGGGAAAAAAAGTAGATAGAAGAGGTCGGCTACGGAAGTAGCTGGATTTAAGTTAAAATATATTATAATAATTGCCCACATTACACTGGCTACTGTTGACAATAGTACGGAGAATGTTAACAGGCCCCAGGCTAACTGGGTACGTTGTCCATATTTTTTAACGTGTCTTGTGGCCAGAAACAAACTAAATGTAACCATGAAGTAGAGAATGGCTATCATGGTATAGACAAAAATTGTGCAAAAATACGGTTGGTTGCTTAAAAGAAGCCCGATAGTGATATAACTAATCAAGAATATGATGGATAAAATAGAAATTCTTTTAAATAATTTTGAGTTCTGATTTTTTTTTAACAGATTTTTCTTAAATGTACGATTTTCTTCTTTCATGGAGAAAACTCAATTAGTTAAATTGTTCATGAATATGGTTTCCTTATTGTTCATGATTTAGTATATAATACCTATTAAATTTAGTTATATTTTTCCGGAGTGTATTTAATTAATGTTATTACTAAATTTTTAAGCTTTAAACTGGGCTTATTTTGGAAATGTTTTGTTTTAAACAGGTTTTTTTTCTTTATATAAAACAGTTATCATACCTAATTATTTAATTGATTTCTACAACATTAGTTCGTGTTTAGTGAATAAAATACCCTAAATAGCAAACTATATATATTATGATTAATAGAAAACAGTCACAAGAACACAAAGATCAATCATTCTAAATAAAGTTTTCAAAAATATTTTCAGTTTACGCATCATCCAATTAGAGAATCCACTTTAAAGAGATTAAGGGGGGACTTCCCTAAAAAGTTAAACCAACTACACATATAGCCGGGAAGTCTCCCTGTTAGTTAGCCTAATTTTATTACTTTTTGAGGCTCCAGAATACCCTGTAAGTCCTAATTCTTAACCTATCCCGATGGGGCCTCAAATATATAATAATGGTCATGTACTGAAAACTTAAAAAGACTAATTCTTAAAAACATCCTCTATTGAATAACTAAATTTAAAAAGCTTAATTTCTAAAAATTAGGGGCTTTTGAAGGTAATTATAAAGCAGGTGCCCTGGCTACGGTCCAGTTCAATTTTTCCTTCTAATTGTTTAACTAATGTGTTTACCAGTTGCAGGCCCAGAGTTTTAGTATTTTTAAAGTCAATATCCTCAGGTAATCCTACTCCATTATCACTAACTTTTAGCACCAAATTATCATAACTTTTATGGAAGCTGACCCTGACCTCGCCAGAACGTTCATGGGAAAAGGCATGTTTTATAGAGTTGGTGACCAGTTCATTTATAATAAGTGCACAGGGAACTGCAGTTGAAATGTCTAGTTCTACCTCTTTTACATAGATATTTTTACTGATATGGGAGCTTACCCCATAGTTGGCGAAAAGTTCGAATAATAAATTTTCAATAAAATCCTGAAAATCAATCTTAGATAATTCATCCGCCATGTAGAGTTTTTCATGGATCATAGCCATGGACTTTACCCGGTTTCTGCTTTCCTGAAACAGTTCATAAGATTTAGAGTCATCCACATAGTCAAGTTGTAGAGAGAGTAGACTGGATATGATCTGCATATTATTTTTAACCCTATGATGGATTTCCCTTATTAATGACTCTTTTTCCTTAAGGGAATCTTTTAATTTATCTTCAAACTCTTTTCGATCAGTTATATCTACCATTATACCAATAAGACCCGCTGTATTATTATTCTCTTCAGAATAAGTAGCTTTGTTAAAAATTACTATATGCTGGGTGCCATCAGCATAGGTTACAGGTGCCTCGTAAACTTGTGTTCCGGGATTTTGGAATAATTTCCAGTCCTTTTCTTGATAATTAGCTGCCAGTTTAGGAGGATATATTTGGTAGTCAGTCTTACCGATGATTTCATCCCGGGATTTTCCAATGAAATTTTCAAATGCCTGGTTGCATCCCTGATAAATATAATCAGAGTCTTTATAGAAGATAGGGTAAGGTATAATATCAATCAGGTTTTGGAAGAATAGGAATTGTGATTTAAGGTCATCTTCCATCTTTTTGCGTTGACTGATATCTTCCATAAAACCATTAATCTGGATAATTGTTCCTTTTTCATTCATAACTGGCGTAGCCCTATCCCTAATCCATTTAATTTTTCCATTACGTGTTTTTATTCTATATTCAATATCTAGAATTGATTTATCACGGCGTTGTTTCTTAATTTCATTCCAAACGTCTTCCACATCATCTGGATGAATAATTGACGACCATAAATCAGGGTTTTCTATGAATTCATCCCTATTATATCCAGTTAACTGTCTGATCTTTCCAGAGATCAGAATATTGGTAGATTTTTCATCAGGCTGGCTACTGTATACTGCTACGGGTATGGTTTCACTGATTAACCTATATCTGGCTTCACTTTCTCTAATTTTATCTTCTGCAAGCTTTTGTTGAGTAATATCTCTACTGTAAACCGCCAAAAAATTAACCTGACCATCTACTTCAATAGGATATGCATAATGGGCAAAATATGTCTCATCTCTTTTATCCTCAAAAAAAACTTCCTCTCCCGTATCAATAGCTTTTTTAAAATACTTCCACCTGTTTTTAAACACCTCTTCGGGAATGAAATCTTTGATGTGTGATCCGATCATATCGGAGAGAGTGACATTAAATCTTCTGGCCACTGCATCATTTACCTGGATAAGTATGCCTGAAGTGTCTATAAGAAATATAGAATCGCTGGAAGCATTTAAGACCCCTTTTAATTTTTCTTTACTTTTTTCCAGTTCATGATAAGCTTTCCGGCTCTGGGTGATATCCTGGAATATGCAGTTGGTGTGTTTAAATTTACCATCCAGGTCATAGGATACTTTCCCTTCAAATAAGGTGGTTATGATTGTACCATCTTTTTTAACCAATTTTAGTTCAAAATTGGAAATCTGACCTGTTTTTTTAAACTGGGGAAAATTTGTTTTAAATTTTTTTTGCGAAGCAGGAGTTAAAAATTCGATGAAAAAGCGACCTAAAACCTCCCCCCGTTTGAACCCCATCTTCGTAAGCCAGGTTTCATTCACGTCTAAAATTATTCCATCGCTATTTATAGAGTGATAAGGAAGGGGGGCATTTTCATACAATAGGCGGAATTTTTCCTGATTTTTCTTGATATTCTTTTCCATTTTAGCTTTGTATAGGGCCATTTCAATGGTCAATGACAATTCTTTGGCCTGAAAAGGTTTTAATAAATATCCAAAGGGTTCAGTAAGTTTAGCACGTTTGACTGTAGGTTCTTCGCTGTGGGCTGTTAGGTAAACCACTGGAATGTCCAATTCCTTAATTTTAAAAGCAGCGTCGATACCATCAACATTTCCCTTAAGAACAATATCCATTAAAATAAGGTCTGGCTTAATCTGGTGAGCCTTCTCGCTGGCTTCTTCACCATGGGCGACAATGCAGGGGACCTGATAACCAAAAGATTCTAAGCTCTTTTTTATATCAAGTGCCTCTACATATTCGTCTTCCACCACTAGAATTTTTACCATTTTAACCCCCAAATGTCTAGATTTTTACTAAACAAAATATGTAAAAAATTCTTTTTTTATGTTTTAGCCTATATCATATATTTTATGAATTCTTTATTAAATATAATTTATTAAAAAGGGGTTATTTTATACAAAAATAATTAGGATAATAAACATATTAATAGACAATATCCAGTTTAAAGCAGGAGACATGTAAAATGACAAAGAACTTAAAAGGGATCTATTGGTTTATCTTTTTAGTAATTGTGGTGGTGGCTGTAAGCGGTTGTACAGTTTCTACCAATGAAACAGATTATAAAACTTCAGCAGAGGAGGTAACACTTCAGGAGTTGGTTAATAATCCGGAAAATTACAGGAATAAAGATATTAAATTTACAGGTCAGGTCTTAACTGGTGTGGGGAGCACGGACGATACCATTTATTAGGAGATCCAGACTCCAACAGCACCACACAGGGTATTGTAGTAGCAGATATCCCGTTCGATTTTGAGGATCAAAAAGACAACCTCCAAAAAGGTGATAAAATCGTAGTCTATGGAAAATTAAGCGGTGTCTCCACAGTGAGCCTGAGTTTCACCAGCACAGATCCTGGGGAAAGTTTTAGTTATTCTGGGCGTGGTTTTAACTTTGCCACTATGTACATCGATAAAATATGAGGATTTAAATTAATAATTTTATTTTTTTATTCAATAATATTCCCCTTTTAAGCTGCTAATTCTTATTTTATATAAATTTTAAATCAACATGCTTTTTAAGCTTATAATATATATAAAAATTGTTTATGGCAATACAGAGTATAGTTAGTTCAATTTATAACTATAAATTATCTTTACCCATTAAAACCCGGCGAGACTTCCTTCTTCTATAATTATCTGGATGATTACCAGCAAAATATTAGAAGTTTTAAAGTAGAAGTATTCGTGTAAAAGGAAACTTAATATTCCTCACATAAATATCTGCATAAAATTTATGATATGATAAACATATTAGTAATCATAACTGAAATTCAGGTGGTACAGTGAAAGTTGTAAAAAAGAGAGGGAGCATAGAATCATATCAACCTACCAAGATAAGGAAATCTCTGGAGAAAGCAACCATTGATGCTGGTTATTCTGTAGAGGAGAAAAAAAATATATTAGATAAGGTTTATTCAAATATTAGCAAAAAATTAGAGGAAAAAAAGGAAGTTAAAAGTTATACTATACGGGTTTGTCTTTTAACTGAACTGGACAAATGTGAACCATATATAGCCAAGTCCTGGAGAAGTTTTGAAAATAAATATAAATCCAGATAACAAGCCACTTTTATAAAGTAAAGTATTTTTATCTGGTAACTTAGCCCAGTTTCAATATTCATAAATAGAAAATCTGATTTAATTGAGAATTTCTAAAGTTTAGGCTCTATAGGGAAATTTTATGAAAAATTCAGTGCCTTTGCTTTTATCCAATGATATTGTTCCCTCCAACTGTGAAACCAGACTACTTACCAGCTGCAATCCTAAAGTTTCGGTTTTAACTATGTCAAAATCAGTTGGAAAACCTATCCCATCATCTTTTATCCACATTAATATGGAGCCATTTACAGCTTTTATCTTGATTTTTATATGTCCCTTTTTATGGGGAAATGCGTATTTTATGGAATTAGTCAGTAATTCATTTATTATTAAGCCCGTGGGAATGGCCTGATTAATGTCCAGTTTAATATTTTCTATATCCATTTCCAGTCTTAACTGGTGTGTACTAGCGCGGTAAGATTTGAATATTTCAGCAGACAGTGTATTAACATAATCCTCCATATTAATTTGGGAGAAATCTCCAGAACTGTACAACTTTTCATGGATAAAACCCATGGACTTTACCCGATTTTTACAGTCATTTAAGGCTTCCTGTAATTTTTTGTCCTCTAAAAAAAGTGATTGAAGGTTGAGGATTGAGGATATGATCTGCATATTATTTTTAACCCGGTGGTGAATCTCTTTGAGGAGCATTTCATTTTTATGGTTGGCGTCTTTAAGTTCATCTTCTATTTTCTTGTGATGGGTTAAATCAATTATAGATATTATAACCTTGGAATAGTCGTGATCGTATCCGGGAGATGCAAAAAAATTCAACATAACAAATTTTTTATCTCCTTTTAAAGTTTTAGTAACAGCTTCGCCATAGAATGATTTTTTATTGTTGGCTATGGATACGAGTTCCTTTTTAAAGATTTCAATTGACTTAGGAGTGAATAAATGGGGTAAATAGTTTTTGAATTCGGCGATATTATCTGCATCATATAATTCTAGTGTTTTTTTATTCACATCTACTATTTTAACTGTTTTTGCCAGTTTTTGAACTGTTTCTGGGTGTTGGTCAAAATATTCTTGGAAGTTTTTAACACCTCTAACCTTTAAATCATCAATAAGCTGTTTTCCCTGGGAAAAATCTCCTTCCCATAGGGATATGGGGCTGTTTTCGAATAGATTTTTGTAACGTTTCCTGCTGATCTTTAATTGTTCTTCATAGCGTCCTCTACTTTTTAAATTCTCAATCCAGCTATCAAATGTGGAATCAGGAAAAATATTACCTTTATATTCTTCTGTGGGGATGTAATAAAAGTTATTATATATTTTAGGTCCAATGGCTATTAATGGATGGAACAATAAAATGTCTAGGAGAAAATTTTTATTAAAATCATTGATATTGTACTGGCATAATGCATAGAATTTTTTACCCTTTAAAAAATCGTTTAATTTATTTTCATATTCCAGTAACTTTTCAAAGCTATCTATTCCATTAAGAATCCAGCTCATCTCACCTGTACCTCTAAGTGCAGAGTAGCCCTGTTTTAATGTTTCATCATAGATTTTTTGAAGATTTCTAAGCATAAGTTCTGGTTTAAAAAAACCTTTTGGAGTATAAACATCTTTAGAATATAGGAAAACGAGCTGGCCGGTCTGGATGTAATCTTTAACATTTACAGTTTCTTTGAGGTATCTGGTTATGGTTTCAAGATCGTGTTTATCCAGGATGTATAATACTTTTTCCCCTTTTTCTAATCCATGGATAATATAGGATGTTATTAGTTTTTTATGATCCTTCTCTTTTTTGTAAAAACAGCAGATATGATTTCCAGGTTTTAGATCAGTTACTTCCCCTAAAAGGTCTCCAGATTCCATATTCAACCCCCGACTACGAAAATTTTTTTTCTGAAGAATATGATTGGCGATTTATATTGCTTTAATTATCTTTTATTAGTTACTTGGATTCTATTGCTAATTTGTAGATTAATTAACCAACTGCATTCTATGAACTAATCTTGATATTAATATTTTTATTATTCCATTTAATAATTTCGATTGGGGTGATTGGAGTATTTAAATAGCTTTTATATATCATAACGAAAAAATTTGATCTCTTTTTGTGATCTTGGTTAATAGCACCTATTAGAAAGTAAAAATTCGATCTCTAACATTATTCTTCAAATTGAAAAAATATGTTTGATTTAACTCTCTTTTTTATTGTATTAGTGGAGTTTTACTGGTTTGGATTTTTTAATTTTTAATGGGAATTAGAGAAAATGATATGACCTTCGGTATATAATGGTTTAGCGAAAAAGAATAGAACATTTTAAACTACCGAAAACATCAGATTTACACCCACTTAGAGTGTAGGTAATGATGATTATGACTTAATTTCACACATGCAGGATGTTTATAATAAAAAATGAAAAAGAAATATTATAATGGAATATATATATAAAAAATGTTTATTTATGACCCAAATCCATTTCAAAGTTTAAATAATGTCCATTTTTGCCGAATAATATTTAAAGAATGGAATAGATAAAAAGGTATATGGATTCAGAAAAAAGAAAAAGTAGGTCTATGAAGTTTCAAAAACCGGGATTAGATGACGCAAATCAGATTTATAACTTGGTAAAAAGAAGCCAACCACTGGACATTAATTCATTATATTCCTATCTACTGGTATGTGCACACTTTAATAGAACAAGTATCGTGACAAAATATGACAACCAGGTGGTAGGGTACGTTTCTGCATATATTAAACCTCAGAGAGATGATACTCTTTTTATATGGCAGGTGGCAGTAGCACCCTCCATGAGGGGACAGGGACTGGCCAGCAAGATGATACATCAAATACTCCAGAGAAGAGAACTTCAAGAGATAAAATACATTGAAACTACAGTAACACCATCAAACCAGGCGTCAATGAACTTATTCAAGAAAATTAGCCAAGATTTAAACTGCGACATTAAAAAATCATCATACTTTACCCGTGACCTATTCGGTGAATCCAGCCACGAAGAAGAACTACTTCTTCGTATAGAACCGTTAAAAAAATAAAAAAATAGTAAAATTAGTATTTAAAAAAATAGGAGAAATTTAGAAGTTAAAATTTATTTTAAATTGAGTGATTAGATGAAAACATTTAAAGAGCTTGAATCACAGGTACGTAGTTATGTTAGAAGTTTCCCAGCCATATTCCATAAAGCCAAAGGTTCACTATTGTATGATGAACAGGGCAAAGAGTATATAGACTTTTTTGCAGGGGCAGGGACACTTAACTATGGACATAATAATCCAATGGTTTCAGAAGCGCTTATAAAATATATTGAAGATGATGGTATTATCCACGGCCTGGATAAGGCCACTAAAGCCAAGAAAAGTTTCTTGGATAAATTCAATGACATAATTTTAAAACCGAGGCACATGGATTACAAGGTACAGTTTTCCGGGCCTACTGGTACCAATGCAGTTGAATCTGCCCTTAAACTGGTTAGAATGGTTAAGGGCCGATCTAATATTATTAGTTTTACTAACGCCTTTCATGGTCTTACCATGGGATCTATGGCTGTAACTGCCAATGCATTCTACCGGGACGAGGCATTCATTAATCGGATCAATGTAAGTTTCATGCCCTTTGATGGCTACTTTGGAGAAGACGTTAATACAGCAGAATATCTTAGAAAATTTCTAGAAGATCAAAGCAGTGGTGTAGACCTGCCCGCAGCTATTATACTGGAGACTATCCAGGCTGAAGGCGGTATTAATGTGGCCAGCAGCAAATGGTTAAGGGAAATTGAGCAGATATGCCATGATTTTGATATTTTATTAATAGTGGATGATATACAAGTGGGGAATGGTCGGACCGGTTCATTTTTCAGTTTTGAAGACGCGGGGATCAATCCAGACATAGTAACTCTATCTAAATCCATTGGGGGAGGCCTGCCACTATCCATGGTGCTCATGAAACCCGAACTTGATCAGTGGAAGCCCGGAGAGCATACTGGAACCTTTAGGGGAAATAACCTGGCCTTTGTGGCTGCCAGTGAAGTACTAAGTTACTGGGAAAATGACAATCTTTCCAACACTGTTCATGAGAAAGGTCAATTATTAAAAGAGAAATTGATGGAAATCAGAGATAAATATTCCCAACTAAATGGGGATGTTAGAGGTAGGGGAATGATACAAGGACTAAAAATACCTTCACTAGGATTTTGCAGTGAAGTCACTGAGGAAGCCTTTGCCAATGGTTTGTTGATTGAGTTGGCTGGTGCCAATGATAATATCTTGAAACTCCTACCTCCTCTTACAACTGAAAATGAGCTTTTAAATGAGGGATTAGAAATAATAGATAATTCTATTAACACAGTATTAGAAAACAGAGAGTCAATGTTTGAGGATGTAAATAATGATCGTTAGGAATATGGTAGAAATTGAAGGTACCCACCGCGAAGTCAAAGCTGAAAACAATAACTGGTCAAGCAAACGTATATTACTAAAAAAGGATAATATGGGGTTTTCATTGCATGAGACCATAATTTATGCTGGTAGTGAAACTCTTATCTGGTATAAAAATCATTTAGAGGCAGTTTACTGTATAGAAGGTGAAGGAGAAATAGAAACCACAGTTGATGGAATCATTTACCCTATTAAACCAGGTACTATGTATGCTTTGGACCAGCATGATAAACACTATTTACGGGCTTTTGACGAGGATCTTCGATTAATCTGTGTTTTTAATCCACCACTGGAAGGTGATGAAGTACATGATGAGGATGGTTCCTATGATATAAAGCTTGAATAGTTAATTAATTTTATTTTAAAATTATTTTTTTAGATTCATATACATTTGGATATTTATTATATCCTTTTTTTATATTCTATTTCCTGAAAACTTATCTTAAAGTAAGTGCCATGATTAGAATCCAATTTGATATCTCCTTCTAATTGATTAACCAGGTTTCTCACTAATTCAAGTCCTAAAGTTTTCGCACTCTCAAGATCCAAATCTTTAGGGAAACCCACCCCATTGTCGGAGACAGTTAGTATGTATGTGCCATTATCCTCTTCAAAGTTGATGGAGATTTTTCCCTTTAATTCTTGGGGGAATGCGTGTTTTATAGCATTGGTAATTAATTCATTTAGAATAAGCCCACAGGGAATGGCAGTTTCCAGGTTCAATTCAATATTATGTGCATTGATTTCAAATCGTATCTGGTTTGGGTCAATCATGTAGGTGCCCATAATATCTTTAACCAGGCTGATGATGTAATCTTTGAAGTTTATTCGCGAGAAATTTTTGGATTGATAAAGCTTTTCATGTATTATAGCCATAGATTTTACTCGGTTTTGGGATTCTGTGAATAAATCCTTATCTTCAGGATCCTTGATGTGTACGGATTGAAGATTCAGGAGGCTGGATATGATCTGCAGGTTGTTTTTCACCCGGTGATGAATCTCACCTAGAAGCATTTCCTTCTCTACTAAAGAATTTTCTATCTGTTTAGACGCATTTCTACGATCTGTATCATCTATAATAGTACATAATGCTCCGTTAAAACTTTCATTTTCTACCTCAGGTAATATCCAACCTGTAAAAAATCTTGTGGTAGGTGTAGTTAGTATTGGTATGGATTCAAAATACACAGGTTTCAATGTTTTTTTGGCTTCTTCAAAATATTGTAAAAATTCATCCACATTTTCATGGGGAATTTCGTTTAATATGTCAATGCCCATCAAATCGAAGTCCATCATTCCAGTCGTTTTTTTGAAGGCTTTATTATAATAAATTACCTTATCATTTTTATCTGTGACAAATATTCCCTCGTTCACACTTTCAATAATATTTTCATAGAATTTTTCCAGTTTTTTAATTCTTTTAATAGCCTCGTCGCGTTTTTCATCAAGAATGTTCAATTTATTGGCACTCAATAATACTAAAGAGATTATAATAATTGATGAAAAGACCACAATAGCCACAGTACCAGTTTTTGTACCATATAAACCAGTATTTTCCCCCATAACACGCAGAAAACCTATGACAAATATAATGATTATTAAATTTCCTAAAAGCTGCCGAGAAATTATTCCTCCGGATTTAGTGCTGGTAATTATTTCCATTAAACCCTGATCAGGTTTATACATTAAAATTCCTATACTTAACAGTATGTGAATAATGGAGGTAAAAAGAGCCATCTGCACTACCCAGTCTCCTACATGGATAATTTTGACCCCATAAACTGCACCAGTAAATCCAAAAAATGCAATGAACCCGCCAATTAATGCTAACATTTGGAATAATGAATTTCTTTTAGAATTCGTAAGTAAAAACAGTGCAAAACCATAGATAATGAAAATTAATGAAGAAAGAAATTTAGTACGGCCAGTAATAGTTTCAACTGGATCTCTAAAAGGTTGGGTAAACAATAACTGGTCCAACCCTAAATTAACACCACTAATGTACTGTAAAAAAGTTATAATACCTATAAAAAGGACTGCCAATGCCAGAATCTTAGAAATTAACATCAAGGAATATTTTTTACTATAAATATTTGCTAAATAGAGAGCACCACCGGCCAGAACAAATGTTAAGGCAGTGTTAAATTTAGTTGCATAAAATTGACTTATATCTCCCCTTAATAGGGGAATGTTAAACAACCACCCCACCATAATTAAAATTGCAACTACAATAACAATTAAACTAAGTATCTTAGATGACTTTTTATAATACTCGATCCTTTTTTTATACTCCTGTTTGATTAAACCATTTACATCATTATCATTTAAGGATTGATCTAATTTTGAAGAATCTATCTTATCATTATTGTTCATTTAATCGCTTCTTAAAAATTTATGAACACTTTTTAGTTAGTTTAAGTAGATAGAGCTTTGAATATAATATTTATTCTAAACTATTTATTTTTTATCAAATTTTTTCAGGGGGTAAATAATTTTTTCAAATTTTAAAAACATATACAGAACTAATCTCCAGAAACTGAAATTGTTTTTAGTTGTATCTTGATTATTTAGATGACAACAATTTTTCATATATTAGATCTAAGTTCTGTTATTAACTCATTGATTGTAATTATAAAATTTTTTTTAGTTGGCTTTAAATTAAATTAAATCTTCAGATAACTTTTCCAGTTTACAACAAATATCTTCAAACTATATGAATTTCATCAGGGCGGTCTATATGTTACTTCAAAAATTTAGTACTTTCTCATGAATTTTTGGTGTTGATCAAATAACTTGGAGAATTACTGATTTATTTTTAAAGTTGAGAGAAAATTTCCAAGCAAAATAGAGTTGATCTTGAAAAATTAATTGGTATGATTATTCTTGAAAATCAATTCAAAAATTTTGCTGCAATATAATGAAAGGAACACTAAATCTAAAATTTAGTTAGTGAAGTTAATGGTTTTTTGATTTTTTAGGAAATTAAAATTTTTATATCTTAATTAAAAAATCCGTATTCTATTTAGAGTCTTAAAAAAGGACGGATTGGTATTATTAGTAAGATATTGCGTTCTATTTGTATTATTTGGAAGTTCTTATATAATTATGATTATTAATTAAACCCTAACTATTAAAAAGTATATATACCTCCATTAATATATCCTTTTTTGAAGAAAACTACCCTTTTATCGATTTTAAATTAAAAATTTGATAGTGATGACCATGAAATATCTGAAAATTATGTTAATCTTAGTAATGGTAGTGGCTGCTGCGGGTTGTATCGATGGGAATGATACAACAGATGACACTCCTCAATACAGTCTTGATTATTCCACCTCCAACGATACATCTACAAATAATGATGAGCAAGCCACAAACCAGCCTAACACAAGCACAACCAGATACGATGCCAGCGGATACTGTCCCTATGTGGTGGACGGCGACACCTTAGATGTAGAGGGAGTGGGAAGAATACGATTTGTTGGAGTCAACACTCCCGAACGTGGAGAGTCAGGATACCAGCAGGCAAAAGATTATATAAAACAAATGTGTTTGGGTAAAACAGTACAGCTGGACATAGATGATGCAAAAAAACATGACCGATACGGTAGGGTGCTAGCAGTAGTCTATGTAAATAACGTAAACCTCAATGCCGAACTTCTTAAAAGGGGATATGCTGAGGTAATGTACATACCACCCTCTGAATTTAATCCTTACTCTTGGACTTAAATTAATTAACTTCCATATTTATTTATAAAAATTAGTTTCAAGTTTTAAATATTATTTTTATGGTTTAGTAGCCAGGAACAATTCAAGAAGGTATTCACCTTTTCCTAATAAATAATCATCATACAAATCATTGGTAGACTTTTCTTCAATTTTAATAAATCCAACATCTTTAAAGAGTTCAAGCCAGGAACCCTTCGGGAAAAGGCCTAATAAGTGAGTGTCAGTGTAGATCTCTAGCTGACCTTTTTGTCGAAGTAAGTAGATCATGGTGGATTCATAGGTGCATTTAACAATATTGTGAATGTAGTTATTCTCAAAAATTGTAACTTCCACATCTCCTTTGGAACCAGTATAAACAAAGTTATTCTCTTTAAAATCTTCAGACAACAGAGCCATTACAAAAAGAATTCCACCGGGCTTTAAATGTTCATAAGCAGTAACTAAAGCTTTTTTTAAATCTTCTAATGTGGTCATGTAACCTATAGAATCTGGGATAACCACTGAATCAAATTTTTTCTTTAGTCTAATTTTTTTCATATCGCCCTGATGATAGATCACCTCTGGATTTTGGGTTCGGGCAATCTCAAGCATGTCACTACTGATGTCTACCCCAGTTACCCTAAAATATTTTTTAAAAGTGTAATCACTGTTACCTGATCCACATCCTAGGTGAAGCATTGTTTTAACATTTTTATCATAGTCTTGAATGATCTTAACAATAGTTTCTGTTTCTGTTGCGTACATCTGGGCCGAGTCAAGGACGGTGTCGATCCATGCCAGATCGCCATACGCTTGACCCTCCATTGGAATAATTATTTTTTGTTTCATAATTATCAATATTTTATTTCATAATTATCAAAATTTAATGTTTCTGTTGAGAATCTTTAGATTTAATTATTTCAAATAGTTTTATCACATAAATTAGTCCTATAATCTAGGTTCATAATGAACTTCTTTAAATTTTATATGGAAATGTGCACCATTACTATTATCTAAATCTATTTCACCTTCCAATTGATTTATCAATGAATTTACTAATTCTAGACCGAGTGTAGAGGTATTTCTAAAATCAATTTCCTCTGGAATTCCCACCCCATTATCACATATATTTAGGAGATAGTAATCATCCTTTTTCTTGAATTTTATTGTTATCACTCCTTCACCATGAGGAAATGCGTATTTTAAGGAATTTGTAATCAGTTCATTTAAAATCAACCCTAGAGGTATCGCTGAATTAATATCTAAACTTATATTACCAATTTCAGTCTTTAGTCTGATTTTTTCCGTATCCATACCGTAGCTGGAGAAAAGTTCTGATCCTAAACGTCTAATGTAATTTCTAAAATCTATATGGGCCAGGTCATTGGACTGATAAAGGCTTTCATGGATGATTGACATTGATTTAACCCGGTTTTGGCTTTCCTTAAATAGGTTAAGAACAGTTTTATCTTTAACAGAAAACGACTGTAGATTCAGGAGACTGGAGACAATCTGCATATTATTTTTCACCCGGTGGTGTATTTCTCTAAGGAGAACCTCCTTCTCTTCTAATGAGGATTTCAATTTATCTTGGGCCAATTTGCTCTCAGTAATATCACGGACAACAGTACACAGCAGAGGTCGCCTGCTTTTTTTTACAAAAAAGTTGAAGGTCATAATTGATTTTCTCAAACCATCCATGGTTAATATTTCCTGTTCATCATGTTTAATGTGATAACTAATTTTTTGGGAACTAAAAGTCGTTGTAAATATATCTTTAAGCATATCCGGTTCCATTATTTCTCTTTTCTCAGGAGGGATCACTTTTTTCATGATATCATAATAATATTGACCTTCTACTTCTTCTCTTTTAATTCCAGTAAGGCTTTCCATGGCTTGATTCCAGTATATTATTTTTATATCCTGGTTGGCTAATACAATACCATCAGATGTCTGTTCCACAACACTCCTAAACTTGAACTTGCTTTCTAGAACCTGTTCCTGAAACTTTTTTTGTTTAGTTATGTCGGTTCCAATACAAATATAACCTAAAATTTCATTTCTATATCCATATATAGGAGTTAGAGATATTAAAACAAAAATTTTATCACCAGATATAGTATTAATAGTGGTTTCAAGTTCATTTAGATACTTTTCATCCGAAAATTGTTCCAGATAATAGTTTAAATCCTGGGGAAATAAGTCCTCAAAATTTTTATCCTTTAATGACTCCTCACTGTACCCTAAACTAAGGGTTGTGCTCTTGTTTACACTGATTATTTTGCCATGAGGATCCAACAATATCAATAGATTAGACATACTGGATATGATCTTATCGGCAGCTATAACTGTTGTAAGCTGGGGAAATTCATACTTCCAAACACTAAATGCAATAACTATTAAACCTAAAGTCCCGGTTGTTATAATAATTTCTGGAAATCTGTGTGGGAAAAATCCTAAAATAATTTCACTGATTAAACTAATAATCAAGGAAAAAAATAGTCCAATGAAAATATATAATGCCTGTTTGCGTTCTATTCCATGAGAATTTAAAAATTTATTAAAAGCCAGATATCCGGCAGTAAAAGCATTTATAATGATCCAAACAGCAAATACATAAAAGACAGGATTGTTACCAATAAGATAGGCCCATCCCCAGTATTCCTTCATAATTGGTCCAATTAAATAATTGGATGAAACCCCAATTATCACAAAAATAACTGCAGGGATATATAAAAGGGGATATGCATACGATTTTTTTAGAAAATCAGTTCTACCTGTGAAAATAAGGGAAATGTTAAGCAGTAATGCCGGTATCAGTGGCCACAATCCATTGATCTCAAACCATATTAAAGTACCTTCAATATTTTCTGCTGATCGATAGCCAAATTCAGCCAGATTCATAAGGAAAAGTAGATAACCAAAGATTAATATGAGCTGATTTAGTTGGTTATTGGGATTTTTGATATATATAAAATTAGCAATAAAAAATGCTGCCATACCCATAAAAAGTGACAGCAGGGCAAATTCATTCAGTGCAACCACCAGGCATGATTGTTTTCATATAATTTATTAGATATTCTTAATTAATAAATTACACGGATAAAAAATAGATGAGAAATTTAATCATGAACCTAATCCCGAACTCACTTTTTATTAAGTAAATAACTAAACTATACTCTTAATTTAAGAATAATGACTTCCTTAAATAATCAAAAAAATATAATTAGCCTCCAAAAGTTTCTTTAACCTTCTTTAACTCCTCTTTAATATTGATCATCTGCGGGCACATTTTTTCACATTCACCACATTCTATACAATTGGAAGCCCGCTCTTCATCTTTAAGTAGAACAAAATAGTGCATGCTCTCATTTTCTTTATCTTCATAGACATGTGCATTGTTGTAGTGCATGAAACACTTAGGAATGTTAATTCCCTCAGGACAGGGCATACAGTAGCCGCAAGCAGTGCAGTCTACCATGATCCTTTCTTTGTAGGCCATTTTAACATCTTTAATGAGAAATTTCTCATCTTCAGATAATGATCCCGGTAAGCCTTCATCTGCATATTTTAGATTATCTTTAACCTGTTTGAGTGTAGACATTCCACTTAACACCACATCCACATCTGGATTGTCCCATATATATCTAAGGGCCCATTCTACAGGTTTTCTTTTGGTTTCCGCCTGGTCCCATATCGATTGTATATCATTGGGAATGTTAACCAGTGCTCCTCCCCGGAGGGGTTCCATTACCATTACCCCTAAACCCTGAGATGCAGCATATCTGATACCTTCCCTCCCGGCCTGGTAGTTTTCGTCCATAAAATTGTACTGCACCAGGGTCATATCCCAATTATAGATGTCTACCATTTCCATGAAGAATTCCAGTTCATCATGAAAAGAAAAACCAGTGTATTTTATTTTGCCACTGGATAAAGCCTCGTCCAGAAATTCGAATACGTTTGCTTTTTCTAATTGGGGCCAGTATTTCTGATTCAGATTGTGTACCATATAAAAATCGATGAACTCTGTTTGTAGATTTTTTAATTGCTCCTCCAAATAGTAATCCAAATCTTCCTTTTTTTCTATGTTCCAGCTGGGGATCTTGGTGGAAAGATACACCTTCTCCCGGTATCCATCCTTTAGAATTTCACCCAGAAAAGGTTCACTTGCTCCATTATGGTAAGGGTACCCTGTGTCCACATAGTTTACGCCATGGTCTATGGCATGGTAGAGCATTTCTGTTGCTTGAGGTTTGTCAATCACCTCTGATTTTTTGTCTAAGGTAGGGAGCCTCATACATCCAAAGCCCAATATAGATACGTCCAGGCCAGTTTTTCCAAGTTTTCGATAAAGCATTATAATTCTCCAGTAATAAACTAAAAATAATTTATAATTTACATTAAGTTAAATTATATAATCTCATTCCGGTAATTTATATAAACCCATTTTTACTTTTTTAGCTTTTTACCAATGTTCCAAGCTTTCCCTAAATTTTCACCTACACTCCAGTACTGATTGTCCGGCATAGTTAAAAGCAGGGGATTAATCTTTTTAATATCTATTATACTGTCAGTTAAATACTCTTTTTCAGTGTAAACATTAATTATTTCGCCAATGAAAAGGTCGTTGGTGGCAAGTTCATGAACATCAACTAATTTACATTCCATAGATAATGGACACTCCTCAATCATGGGCGCATCTTTTAATTCTCCATAGAAGACAGTGAATATTTCTGATTTATCCCTATTTTTCCCAGAAACCAGTCCACAGAAATTTCTGATTGCTTAAATGAGTTTTGTTTACTCCTATAGCTAGAAGTGGAGGGTTTGCATTTATCCGGGTAATCCATCCCAACGCCATGAAATTAGCTTTATCTACATTTTTTGTTCCAAGTAATGTTACTGGCATGGGATAGATGAAAATATTTGGACTTATTTTTAGTTTGGACATTTTTTAACCTCTAATATTATTATTAAAATGAGTCATTTTATATTTTTTTAAAATGAAAAAGTAGTAATTATAAAAAGAAATAGGAACTACCTAAATTTAATTTTAGATAGAATATCTAATCTATCTGTTCATTCATTCTGGAAATTATACGTGCCAGGCTAATAATATCATCCCGATTGTGTTCAATAATAGGGATTAACGGCCCAATATTATCTGTTTCAAGATAAGTCTTATAAAAATCAGGTACCAATGATCCAGGCACATCTTCCACCCTTTCCATACCCAATAAATGCTCTTCAATAGTGGTTAACTGACAGTTTGGTAGATGGTTACCATAAAAGCGCCGGGAAAAATGTAGTAGATCAAGGTGGTGGTGATCCAATTTATGATCTATCTGAAAATAGTTCAAACGATCCTTAATATATGGAACATCAAAGCTGCGGCCATTAAATGTAACATAGACACGATTATCATTCATAGAATCCAGATGCGCAGCTAAAACTGCCGGTTCATCATTTAAATCCTTTAAAAGATACTGGTTTACTGTGATCTTATCACTGGATATTGAAGCTTCTCCCAACAGTATTATGGGCTGATTTTTCAGTCCTAAAGTTTCAATATCCATGAATATAAAATCTTCAATATCAGTGAAACTGCAAGTATTAAGCATTTGGGGATGAGACTGGCTGTACCTCTCACACAAAATTGAGGCAATGGTTTGGGCATCATATGACCTGATCATAGACAATACTTCCCCTGCAGCTCTCCCAAAGCGGGGGTGATTTTGCAGGTCTTCCAAATTATTATATCCGTCCAGTTTAAGCTTGTTCTCTTTGGAGTTCCCAATACCTTTGACCAGTTTAAGATCTGATATGAGACACTCCACTGCTTTTTCCTGGTTTTTTAGATAAAATTTTAGTTTATCTTCTGATTTAATATTGAAAACACTACCCTGACAGGTTTCAACTTCTTCTAAACCATCAAGATCCTCTAAATCAGTACCATCATATTGTTCCAGGAGCTTCTTTTTTAAATGATTAGGATCCATAATATAAATCTGCTAGTCTATCATTTATAGTAACCGTGGTTTTGGCATTTATTATTATATGAATAAATTTTTTATCCCACACTTTTACATAGATTTATCTATAAAATTAAATATAATCTTACATCTAATTATCAATAGAAGATCATAAAATCTCAAAAGATCATATACAGATCATTTTAACGTCCCTACTAAGTTTTTATCGACTATTTATCAGGGAAAGTTCATGAATCGTTAAGTTTAAGGTTTTAAAATGGATAATAAAAAAAGGTCGAATGAAAAATTTATATCTGAGTTGAAAAATTCAAAAAAGGAACTGGATACTGAGTTAAAAAACTCTAAAGATATCATTTCTAAATTAGAGGATAAATTAAAAAGACAGCAGAAAATTATCGACGTTTCTATTTTTAATGAACAATTTTTATCCCAAACTGCACAGGAATTGGTTGAACTAACTATAAATGATGATATTTATGACTTTATAGCCAATAAATTACATGAATTAATTGAAAACTCCATAATTGTAGTAAGCCTTTATGATACGTCCAGTGACAGTTTCACTGTTCGCAGTATCGTTGGAGAATATACTCAATTAAATGAATATTCCAAAAAATTATTTAAAACAGATATTTTAAATCTCAAAGTACCCATTACCTCCTTTAACCAGACGTACAATGAAGAAACACAAAATAAGATCCTGAAAGGTAAACTTCAGCTGGTGGATAAGGGATTGTATCAAATTATGTGTGGAAGATTGTCACAAGAAATGGCCAATCAAGCCGAAAAGGTTCTGGATATAGGTGACATTTATGGTACTGGTTTCCATTGGAGAGACCAGTTTTATGGTGCCGTCAATATTTTCCTCAAAAAAGGAGCAACATTAAACAACAAAAGATTAGTGCAGGCATTGATCCGACTATTTTCTGTGGCTCTGCAGAGGCGGAAAGCTGAAAAAGAATTCATTGAAACTGAAAAAACCTACCGTAATCTGCTGAGAGAGTCATTTGATGCATGGATTATTCATAGTCAAGGTGTTTTAATTGACGCAAACCCTGAAGCAGTTCATATTCTGGGGGCTGAATCCATGGAAGAATTTATAGGAAAACCTATCCTTGATTTTGTACATCCTGATTACCGGGAAATTGCAAAGAAAAGATCCAACAAGCTTTACACCCAGGGCGGCACGGTTCCGGTGATGGACGAAAAATTTTTAAAAATGGATGGAACCCCGGTACCTGTACTGGTAGTGGCCACATCTCTTAAATATAAAGGAAAAAACGCAGTACAGGCAGTATTCAGAGATATGACTGATCGTGATAACCTAATGAGATCACTGCAACAGATCAGTGAAGAACTGAAACGGATTTTTCAATCATCTCCAGCAGCTATCATTGTATGTGACCTGGAGGGATATGTTACTAGTTGGAGTCCAGCTGCCAAGAAGATTTTTGGATGGACTCAAGAGGAAGTCTTGGGAAAGATCAATCCTACAGTTCCCAAACAATATCATTCACTTTTTTATGAACAGATAAATAAATTAGAAAAAGGGATAACATTTCCCATTATGGAAGTAAATCCAGAAACCAAAGATGGAACATTATTAACCATGTCATTATCATTGTCACCGCTTTATGGTATAGATGGAAAGGTGGAAGGTGCACTGGCAATCATGACAGATATAACTGAACAAAAACAGGCTCAGATCAGGCTTAAAGAATCAGAAATTCGGTACCGTACCATATTTGAAAATACTGGTGCTGCGACCATATTGTTTAATACCGAAGGCTTGGTTACTCTGGCCAACTCTGAAATGTCAAAGTTAATGGGATATAAAAAAGAAGAGATAGAGGGTCAAAAAAAGTGGATGAACTTTGTACATCCTGATGATCTCCCTATGATGTTGGAATACAACCAGAAAAGGAATATTGACCCATTATCAGTGCCTAATACCTATGAAACCAGAATTATTGATTCTGGAGGAAAAATTCATTACGTTAGAATAACCGTGGACAAAATACCGGGCATGGACGAATATGTTTCATCTGTGGTGGATATAACCTACCTCAAAAATGCTTACCATGAACTGGAAGAAAGTGAAAACCGATTCCGTTCCTTGTTTGAAAATAATCCAGTACCCTATCAGAGCCTGAACCAGGATGGAGAATATGTCGAATTAAATGAACCCCTATGTCATTTATTAGGATATGAAAAAGAGGAACTAATGGGTAGATCCTTTGAAAACTTTCTGTCCCCTGAAACTCATTCTGGATTCACAAAACGGTTTAACAATTTAATTGATAAAGGTTATGTTAATAATGAGGAATTGGAACTTTTAAATAAAGAAGGTAGTAAAAAAACAGTTATCTTAACTGGCCGGGTTCAGCGTGATCCTAAAACTTGTGAGTTCATCCGTACCCACTGCATTCTCAACGATATTTCAGAACGTAAACACATGGAAAACCAGTTAAAAAAGTCCCTGGATGATAAAGAAATGCTCTTAAAAGAAATCCACCACCGGGTGAAAAACAATTTAATGATCATATCCAGTCTTTTAAACCTGCAATCAGTGTCCATAAAGGATGAAAAAGCCCGGGGAGTTTTCAAAGAAAGTCAAAACAGGGCAAGATCCATGGCCCTCATACACGACAGACTTTACAGGTCCACTGACCTTAAAAGGATCAACTTCGGCGACTATATAAGGAATTTAACCAATGAACTATACCATACCTACGTCCTGGATATTCAAAGGGTTAAACTGGTACTTAATGTGGAAGATGTCATGATTGACATTAACAGTGCAGTACCTTTAGGTTTGATTGTCAATGAATTGGTGGCCAATGCTATGAAATACGCCTACCCTGAGGGCGAAAGCGGTAAGATCCAGATATGTTTCCATAAAGATGATGACCTATACATTTTAAGAGTGAAAGATGACGGTGTGGGTATACCTAAAGACCTGGATATTTCAAAGGTTAAAACATTAGGACTGCAACTGGTAACCAATCTAACTCAGCAGATTGATGGTGAAATGGAATTAAATAGGGAGCATGGGACTGATTTTGAAATAACATTTGAGGAATCAAAGTTTTCTAAGTAACATTTTTTTTATTCAGATAATTCAAGGGGGGATGAAATGGAAAATAAGGATAAACTAATTATAGGACTTATATTGGTAATTGTGTTTTTAGGGGCAGGATTAGGTTTAACTACATTCTTAATGCAGAATAGCCCTTCAGGCCAAACAAACAATTCCATTCCTAATTCAAATAGCACTAATCAAACCGATGTGGCAGGGGAAACCAATAATAAAGCTCAAATATGCAGTTATTGTAAAGGCACAGGAGTGATAAAGACTCCAATTTATACTATGGAACCCTGTGATGACTGTGATGGTACTGGTGTTAAATATTGGCCGGGTGGATGTGAAACCTGCAGCATCTGCAATGGAGAGGGTAAACTTAAAGTTAAAAGTTATAAAACAGAAAAATGTAACCACTGTGGTGGAGACGGATATATTTAAAACATGTAATGCAATTACAATTAAGAGTATAGGTGATAATTTATGGACAATAAAGAAAAAGTGATAAAAGCCTTCAGAGAATCAGAAAAACCTTTAAATGCAACAAAAGTAGCCAAAATTTCTGGTATTGACAAGAAAGAAGTGGACAAGATCATGAAAGATCTTAAAAAGGATGAGACCATAATTTCTCCTAAGAGATGTTATTGGGCTTTGAAAGAGTAGAGATTGTTAAAACCGCATTTCATCTATATTTATTTTTTATTTTTAAAAATTATATTTTGCACTAATACTAACTTATCTTACTTGATTCTATTTAATGATTTTATTAACCTTTACTAAAGATAGTTTGCCCTTTTTTAAACACTTTCAACTGCCCACTACTAAAAGATTTCCATTCTTCATCAGTTAGAGGGTGGCTGGCAATGATATAACCCTTCTGATAGGGTGTTTCTTGTTGACTTAAATCAATTTGATAATCTTCATCTGATAAATTTACAGGACCAAATGGTGCCTTACGGTTCAAGTAACGCAGGCCATTATAACCATTTTCATCATGGTAACAAAATAAGTGAATGCCGTCAGAGAATATACAGTTAAAATTCCCATAGTCATTAATTGTTCTAAGCTCCCTCCACAGCCAATCAAAACCTTCACTACTATTTAACTGGATCTCTTCATTATGGATACGGTTAAGTAGATGGCAGAAGATTGCCTCAGAATCAGTTGAACCTACAGGTTTATAGTTGTAAGTTATAAAATCATTTTCATATCCTTTGATAGTACCATTATGTGCAAAAACATAATCCCCACCATTTAATTCCCGCTGAAAAGGATGGGTATTTTGATAATTTGTTTCAACTACGCTGTTGCGGCGTACATGGGCTAAGATAATATTGGATTTTATCTGAGGATAAGTTTGAACAAACTGAGAAAGAGTACTTTCACCAGCTTTTAATGGTTCTTTCATAATTTGGCAGGATCCATTTGGATAAAAAGCCAGGCCCCAACCATCTGGATTATTTGTACCTCTATTTCTAAAACCCTTAAAGGAGAAGGAAGGATCTATTTGATAGTTGAAATTTAAACCTAATAATTCACACAAATTAATACCTCTAATTATTATTTGGTATGTGATGAGCATGGAATTTATCTTAATATTATATCACAAGTATTCTATCCATGTTCTCTTTAATATATCATTCTAAACAAGTGCTTTAAATAGTATGCACCCGGCCTCAATAATTTGAATATACCCCAATTTTGATAGAAAATATAGTAGTCAAATATATAATAAATAAGAAACAGAAAAGGTAGTCAGTAAGATAGTCATAATGTGGTTAAATGTTCCAACCCCAATTCTCTTACAATAATAAAATAGTAAACAATCTACTGGATATTTATTCTAAAAATGATTTCATAGCCAATGCACCGTTAGTAATGGATATGAAAATTTCACTACAAAGAGATGCTCTACTTAAAACTGCTCATCATTCTACCTCAATAGAAGGTAATCCACTTTCCTTAGATGATGTTAAAGAGTTATCACAGGGTCATAAAATATCAGCCCAGAAAAAGGCTAAACAGGAAGTTATAAACTACATTAAAGTACTAAAAAACTTGGATAAATACCATGAAAAAGGGATAATAACCGGAAAATCCCTTCTAAAATTGTTTGATGATATAACTTTTCATACACTAGACTGTGCCTATTTTGGTGCAGGTTATAGAAATATTCAGGTTAATGTGGTTAATAATCTGAAAGAAGTGGTATTTACTCCACCACAGCCTGATGAGATTGAAGAGTTAATGACTGATTTTATTAGGTGGCTGAATAATTTGGATGATTTGAATCCAGTTATTGCAGCAGGGATTGCCCATTTTGAATTGGTTAGGATTCACCCCTTTGTGGATGGTAATGGACGTACTGCTCGGGCTCTAACTGCATTAATCCTCTACCTCAACAAATTTGGGGTTAGTCAATTTTTCACCATAGACGATTTTTATGATGAGGATCGGGCCGCTTATTATAATGCTCTTAACCAAGTAGATTTGGAAACAATGGATCTTACTCCCTGGCTTGAATACTATTTAGAAGGATTTTTATATTCTATTTCTAAAGTTGAAAAACAGATATTACTTTCTTCTCCCCCAAATAAAATTAATCAAATCCGTCTTACAAAAAAGCAGATGAAAATACTTGAATATATCCATCTTAACGGCACTATTTCTAATAAAGAAGTTCAAAATTTGCTGGGTATATCCCGACAGGGAGCCTATAAATATCTTCACAAGTTGGTTAATTTAGGTATTCTAAAAAAAGAAGGTGGTAGTAGATCCACCTATTATATACAGTTGTCAAATAAGTAGTCAAAATGTAGTCAAATATGTTTGAATACCTATTTAAATCCATTAATTATTTTACCTGCCTTATCACACCAGCGATAGTTTTCAAGAGAATAGGACCATCCATCACTGCCTGGTGCAGAAGATAATTGGGCCTTAAATAAAATTTATAAAAGGCCTTTTTCTGAAGATCTTTAAGATCCTCCAGGGAACAGTCCACTGTATCTAGTATAGGGTTAATCAGGGTGTATTTAGACCAGTCTTTAACTTTGATCATCTTCTCTTCAAAGGCCTGCTGATAAAATCTGGTACCTGGATATGGGGTGGCCAGTGAAAAAATTGCATAGGAAGGTTTCAATTCTTTAACGAAATTTATAGTTCTTTTAATGTTTTCATGGGTATCACCAGGCATTCCCAGCACCACAGAGGCTATGGTGCGTATTTTTTCTTTACGGGAAATTTCAAATGCATTTCTAATCTTTTCGATAGTGGTCTCTTTATTTACCCCATCAAGTATTTGCTGATCCGCAGATTCCACACCTAAAAAAATAGCTATACATCCTGCTTCCTTCATCTCTTTTAATAGTTCCTCATTAAGAGTATCAACCCTAGAAGCACAACCCCAAAACACCTTCAACTCTCTTTTTTTTATCTCTGCACATATCTCATGGACTCTACTTTTGTGGATGGTAAATGTATCGTCCATAAAAGCAATGGTTTCAACATTAAAGTCATCAACAAGGTGTTCCATTTCATTTACAATACTCTTTGCAGATCGCAACCGAAGTTTAGGTCCGTGCAAAGCAGCAGAAGCACAGAAAGAACACTGCATAGGACAACCTCGACTGGTTATCATAGTGGACATGCGGGTCTTCATGTTAAGCAGTTTATAATGATCCATGGGTAAAAGGTGTCGAGCTGGGAATGGCAGGCTATCCAGGTCTGTAATAAGGGGGCGGGCTGGTGTTACTACATTATCATAAGCAATCCCTTTAACATTTGAAAGATCTCCACCATTTTCCAGAGTCTGTACCAGTTCCAGTAAGGTCTCCTCTCCTTCTCCCCTTATTACCAGATCTACAGAGTCATTTTCTAATACTGAATCATAATTGAAACTGGGATGATAACCACCCATCACTACCAGTGTATCCGGACAAACCTTTTTGGTTATTTCAGCTGTTTTAAATGCCTGATCAATGGTGGGAGTTAAGGCAGTGATGGCCACTAACTGGGGTGAAATTTTCTGCATTTGATCTTCTAGATCGTTCCAAGTCATATCCAATGCAGAAGCATCCACAATCTTAACTTCTACACCACTTTCTTCAAGAACAGCAGCCATATAGGCCAGACCCAGGGGAGGTGCTACAACTCCCATAAATTTATATTTTGAATTGGTTTGGGGTGGATTTATCAACGTAACTTTCATGGTTTCACCAATGTTTTGATTTTTAATAAAAGGAAATTAATAACAAGAAGAAAGGTGAAAAGTGTCTGCAACAGTTAGATTGTAACAGTTATAATAAAGGATTGGTTTAGAATTTTAAATTCCCAATATAACGATGAAAAAAATGTAAATAAGATAATAAATATACAATTGCAATAAATATAATTAAAGAATATTATATATAAAGATTTCCAATTAATAAACTTATTATAAATACTCTAAAAAAAGTGATCTTATGAGCGATTGGGTAGAAGTTAAAAAAAATGATGAAGAGAAAGAAAAAGATAACATGTGGGATCCCAGCAGTATGGGAGACTCCGTCCAGGGGATATACATTGAAAAAGAAGAAAATATAGGTCAGTACAAAAGCAACCTCTACACCCTGAAAAACAAAAATGGTGAAATTAAATTCTGGGGGTCTACTGTACTGGACAATTTAATGGATAAAGTTCCTTTTGGGAGTGAAGTTCGAATAACCTACATGGGTAAACAACCATCAAAAACAGGCAAACAAGCCTGGAAAGATTTTAAAGTTGAATACAGGCAAGCATAATAAATTTAATTACATTTTATAATCGTGTTTGGATTAAACTCAAGAGATATTTAAAAAAACATAGTATGATTTTTTTAAATCTTTTTTTTATTATTTAAAACCATAAATTCATTCTTTTAGGTAAAAATAGTTAAATATATTACCCAAAAAACTTATTTGAAAACATTACAATAAAATTAGCTTATTCTTTCTTCATATTCAATTTCATTAAATTCAATGGTGAATTTGGAGCCACTACTCTTGTCTAACTCAATTTGTCCATCAATTTGTTCTACCAGTGTATTAACCAGTTCCAATCCAAGAGTGGTAGAGTTTTTGAAATCTATTTCTGGGGGAATGCCTACACCATCATCTTCCACAGTGAGTAAGTTCTGGCCGTTAAAATTTTCTAATTTTATTGTGACATGGCCTTTGCTTTCTTTAGGGAAGGCGTGTTTTAGTATGTTGGAGACCAGTTCATTTATTATAAGGCCCAATGGAATGGCAGTTTCAATATTAAAATTAACATCTTTTATATCCAGATTGAGTTTGATTTTAGATGGATCCTGAGCATAAGAGTCAAATAATTGGGATATGAGGCGATTCACGTAACTTGAAAATGATATATGTGCGAAATCAGAAGATTCGTATAATTTTTCGTGGATCATGGCCATGGCTCTAACCCTGGTCTGAGTATCCCTGAAAAATCTTATAACTTCTTTATCGTGGATCTTGATGGCCTGTAAATTAAGGAGGCTAGATATGATCTGCATATTATTTTTAACCCGGTGGTGAATCTCACTTAAGAGAACATCTTTCTCTTTTAAGGATTTTTTAATTTCGTCATCTGCGATTTTTCGGTGGGTGATATCTGATACTAATGCCAGAGTACCTGTATACTCATTATTATTATAAAGTGGTGTGGTGGCTAAACTGGTATAAATTACTCCACCATTTTTACATCTAAACTCAAAATCTTGTCCCTTGATTACACGGGATTTTATACGATCCATCTCTTTTTTTACCAATTCAACATTTTTATCATCCATAAATGAGAATAAATGTTTTCCTATCATTTCATCCACAGAGTATCCTAACATATCTGCCATAGTGGAATTGACAAAATTCGTGTAACCTTTAGAATCAATAGTCCATATTCCTTCCTGTGCATTCTCAACAATAAGCCTATACTTCACTTCACTTTCCCTCAAAGCAGATTCTATTTTCTTTCTTTCTGTAATGTCCTGACCTATGCCAATATTTGTTCCATCGATCAACTCCACATTAGACCAGGAGGTATCTATGATCTCGCCATCTCGATTTTTTGTTTTAAAATATCCCCATTTACCTTCTGATTTTTTTATGAAATCAATTACATACTCTCTGTATTCATGATCAGGGTACATCTTTTTAAGTATATTAAACTGTGGAATCTCTTGCATGGACCATCCTAATATTTCCTCAAATCTTTTATTGAAATAGGTAAGATTTCCATCTCCATCGAGATAGGCAATCATAATAGGAGCATTGTCCAGTATAGTTTGTAAAATATCTTTTTGATGGGATAATTTTTTCTGGTACTCTTTAAGAAGGGTTATATCATGTGAAAACTCCAGTTTAGATATGCTGCCATCAGGATTTTTGAGGGGTGTATCTAAAACATCAAAGGTTTGGCCCGTTTTTTGGGAATAACACTCCCATTTAACAGTTTTACCCTGGAACACCTCATCATTAACACACCAAGGACATACAGATGTTCTATTATGAAGGTACTCATAACATTTCTTACCATTTATCGGCCCGAATTGCTTTAAAATAATTGGATTTGCATATTCTAGATGGTAATCCGGGTTGCAGATATATACCCCATCTTCCATACTATCCAGAATACTTTTCAACTTGTCCCTTTCATGGATCAGTTCATCTTTTATCTGTCTATTCTCTAAGAAATCCCCAAGTTTAAGGGCTAAATTGTTAATTAAATATCTTTCTTCTTTTAAAAAAGGATCTTCACCTTTGAATGGAAGTTTATCTGGATAAAAAATTTTCAATGACCCCATATTCTCTGCGTTTACCCTGATAGGTGATTTCAATTCCCAATTTGATTTTTGGAAGTTTTTGGATAGGAACACCTCGCCAAATATTTTAATCCTGGCACTGGCGTGTTGGGGGTATTGTAAACAGTTAACCAGTTCATTTACTATTTTATTAAAGACTTGATCTAGGGGAAGTTCTGTAGAAGATACAAACTCAGAAAGTTCGTTCATGGTTTTAAGGATTTTGAAACGAATTTTGAGGTCAGAGGTTAATTTTTTAAGTTTTAATTCGTTTATCTTTCGAGGTGTGATATCTCTTATAATAGCCTGCAAGATATATTCCTCTCCCACTTTTAAGCGATTTAGGGAAATTATTGTGAAAATTTTAGATCCGTCCATTTTCATATGCAGCCATTCAAAACTTTGAGATTCACCCTCCAGTGCAGCATTAATATATTCCATGGCCTTTTTTTTGGATTTTAATCCATCTTCCTGCCTTTCTGGAGACCAATTATAGGGCCTGCTGCCAATTAAATCTTCACCGGTTGCTCCAAAGATTTCCAGAGACTGTTGATTACACTCGATTATTTTATCTTTTCTCAGGAGAAATATTCCCTCAGCTGCATTATCAAAAAGGGTGTGATATTTTATTTCACTTTCTTCAACTAATCTTTCTGCTTCTTTTCTTTCTGAAATATCCTGAAATATGGAAAGACCATAGACTTTTCCTTTTAGTTCTATGACATTTGTTCGAAGTTCGCAGACAATCACATCCCCATCTGAATTTACTAATTCCAATTCAAGAGTATTTTTAACATCAGCAGATCTTTCTTCCAGTTTGTAGAGTTCATGTTTGGCAATCTCCCGGGATGAGATAGTCATGAAATCTATGAGATTTTTTCCCATTAAGTCGGATTCTGTAACTTTCAAGAGAGTACACATTCCAGGATTTACGTATTCTATCTTTCCAAAACGAGTTATTACCAATCCATTAACTATACCATCTGTAAAACTTCTGAACTTATTTTCACTATCCTTCAGTTCGTGGTTACGCTCTTGAAGTTTTTTCTGCTTCAGACCAGTTTCCCCAATAAAACTTGCCAGATCTTTTAAAAAAGTAATTCCTTCTTTTAAGTATTCCTCGCTGAATACAGGGACCTTAGATAGTGCTTTTAAATATTTTTCTTCATTAAATCCATATTTTGTTGCCTGTTTACGGAAAAATTCTATGTCTGGCTTTTCAAAAAGGAATTGGCCTGTGAAAAGATTGGCCACATGATTTCCATCAATATAAACAGGCACAGCAACATCAATTAATCCATTTTTACACATGTATATGGAATATTCCTCCCCTTTACTGAGGTTGTTTGAACAGGTGACGTCGCTTTCAATGCAATTTTTAAGAGAATTTTCATTGGCACGATGAAAATTGGTGCAGATGTCCTGCCATCCAGCAGCAATCCATGCACCGTCTTTAAGGGTTAAAATATCTCCCTGCAAATCAATAAGGGTAGATGGAATACCTGTGATTTTGTAAAAACTTTCCATTAAATTTTTAACCCTTTCACCATCAATTAATTTAGAAAATGAATAATTATTACTCGACATTTATCCCCCAATAAATATGTCCCATAATATCCCTTTCAATATTAAAACATCAGTTAATGTATAACAATACCTCTTATTAAAATTTTTCTGGTTAAACTTGTATTATTATATTATTGTAATATCAAAAGGTTTTATTTACAAATTTAATCAATTTTACCATCAAGAATTATAATCTATTCAAAATAATTTTTAGATAAAATTAAGCTTTCATAATAACCATTAGCTATTTTAATCCATTTATTAATTCTTAATGGTTTATGTGTTGGATTATCTTCTAAACAAATTACGTAAAATTATGGAAACGAACAACAACACAGACCATACTTCTAATCTTCCAATCCAGAAGTCAATGATAAAAACAATTTTTACTGCAGCTGGTGAAGAAGGAGTCAAAAGACCAGAAGAGAGCCCAACATTTCCCAAAGCTGAAGCAACCTCAAATATAACCATAGCTATGTCTTGGTAGAACATCATAACCACAATAACACTGGATATATAAATTGCAAGATATACAAATATGAATATGCCTATTGAGCGAAGTAAAGTATCTGAAACTTTTATATCTCTGACGTGATGAATTTTACGCACTGTTACAGCTTTAGATGGTAGTAAATAATCCTTGATCTGCCACCATACATTTTTAATGGAAACTGCAGTTCTAAGCCATTTTATACCACCACCAGTGGAACAGGATCCAGCTCCAATAAGCATCAAAAGCGTTAATAAAAAGGTTCCAAGACCAACCCATTTGGTTAAAACATCTTTAACAGCTGCAGTTTGAAGACCAGTGGTGGTTATAGCAGATACAGCCTGAAAAAAGGAATATCTTAGAGTTAAAAATATATTATCGCCGTAACTGTGATTTTTTAAAAGCATAAAAGTTATAAGTGCTGTTGATATTAATAATAAAATGTAAAGTAGTTTTGTTTCTATATCTTTAAAGTATTCCTTCCAATTACCCTTAAGTACAGTGTAGTGAAGTGCGTAATTGGTGGCTCCAATCATCATAATTATTATAGCAACTATCTCTATCCAGAAACTGTTGTAATAACCTAAACTGGTGTTGTGCATTCCAAATCCACCAGTAGATAATGTTGTGAAAGCATGGAATACAGAATCATATACTGGCATTCCTGCAGTTAAAAAGAGTATAAAACCGAATATGGTGAAACTGGTATAAATATAAAATATTATTCTGGTGGTATGTCTTATACTGGGGAGTATACGTTCTTCTCTGGCCTCGGCAATGTACATCCGCATAATATTTACGGATGGGGAGGAAAGGACTGTTAAAAGCAGTACTATGATGCCAATACCTCCCAGCCACTGCGTGAATGACCGCCAGAAGTTTAATGAATAACCAATAGTGTCTATGTTTGGGATCATACTAAATCCAGTAGTGGTAAAACCAGACATTGCCTCGAAATATGAGTCCAATAAAGATAGTTCACCAGATAAAAAATAGGGAAGTGCCCCTAAAGCGCTCACCAATAACCATATCCCAGTGGAGAATATCATAGCTGATTTTAGGGATATTTCTTTTTTATTCTCAAATAATTTAAAAAGAATTGCACCTATTACTAGACTTATAGCACTTGATATTAAAAAAGGAAGGATATAATTTCCCTCATTGTAAATTAAAGCCACAATTATAGGTAAAATTAAAGCGATACCTAATAAAATTAACACCCATCCTGTGTAATGAAAAATTGAATAAAGCTCTCTTCTATTCAATCTAAATGCAGCGTGCATCCCCTCACATCCAGACCTTTTAAATTATGTATTTAATTACCAACTGAAAAATCTTTAGTTTTAAGTAAATCCTCATAAAAATAGTTATAACTATTATTTATATCTTCCGACAATTTTTAGATAATAAAAATAATACTGAATAAAAAATTTGAGATAAAATCATTATTTCATATTCAAAAAGAGATATAACCTTAAATTTCGTTTATAAAGAATTAGACTGAGCATAATGCTTTAAATTAACTGCTAATTGAAATGTTTTATAAATAATAAAAATTAAATTATAGCCAGTTCACCGGCACTGGTTATTTCCAGTTTGTTCTGGGCAATGAATCCAATCTCTCTCAATTCTCGAATGTGATTGTAGGTCATTCCTCTGCTTATACCTACCTTTACTGCCAGATTTTTAACTGAAGTTTCCCCTTCTTTCATTTTCTCTAATATATCCTGCTTGGTAGGGGATATTCCAAAATTTAAAATAGGTAGATCTACCACTGCACCATCTTCTTCAGTGAGATATACTATTCTCTCCACGTGTTTGTGTCGGGCATAACTGCCAAACAGTGCACCAAGTGCCTGAGTTTTTCTTCCACCGCTCACATTTACTATGACTCTTTTCCCATTTGCAGTTTCAGTGTCAATGACATCTGCAGTGTCCTGTGCTATTTTTACCACATCATATATGCTGGTTATTTTAGCATCTATCCCTATAACCTTACCCACAGTTTCCATGAGCATTCGTTCAGATTCTTTTTTCTTTTCCGGTGCATCTTCTTCTCTTAAAAGAACCAATTTATCTGGTGAGAATTTTGTTATTGATGCCATAACTGGTTCTAGAGAGTAAATAGTTGATATTAATGTTAGTTCCATCCTTTCACATCCAATATCTTGCTTAATCATGTAAGTGTATTAGTTATAATAATACTGAGTGCTAAATAATTATGATAATCTTCATACTATTTAAAGTTATTTTTTTTATATGTTCATATTATTATATATAAATTGTTAGTAAGTCTGTAATTTTTCTATCTAGAGTTATAGTTTCATTATTTCTTTTAATCTACTTTATTGACTAATCAATTAAAAATTTGACTATGAGTTTTATTTTTAATTATATAATTTTACTAAATAATTCAATAAAAATAGGATAATTGAATAATAAACATATACTTATATATATTAGTACTAATATAATATATGAATTGCTGCTACAAAATACATTCAAGGTGAACAATATCAAAGAAAATTTGTCAATAATGTCATTTATATGTCACAGAATTCCAGAAAGAACATTCCAAATCAAAGGATATTACTTTCCAATATGTTCTAGATGTACAGGAATCTATACTGGAGCATTTTTATATTTTCTACTAGTATACACGGTACCGGTTTATTATAACATCGAATTAATCCTGTTAGGAATTGTTTTCGTCACACCAACATTCTTTGATGGAACAACACAATTTTTATGCCATCGAAAAAGTAGTAACTGGTTGAGGTTTTCCACAGGACTTTTAGCAGGAATAGGAATGGGAATACTGGTTAAAACAATAAAATTCCACATAATAATTAGATAGAATGTTTAAGCAGTAAAAAATGTATTTAGGAGGTTGTGTATGGCTGATGATACTCAAAAACAAGAAAAAGAAACTTGGTGGAGTAAACAGAGTTCGAAAGAAAAAATTGTAATAGGAGCAGTAAGTGTTTGTTGTTTAGGTATAATCCTAATTGTAGGAATTGGAGGACTCTTAAGTCCAGATAATGGAGGAAATTCTTCTGATTATTCAAGTAATTCTGATACTACTCCAGAACCAGTCGAACCTGTAGAAACCGAAAGTGAATATAAAGCTTCGTGTAAAACCATTAGTTTTAAAGAACTAAATAAGAATCCTGATGGACATGCTGGGGAAAGAGTGAAACTATCTGGTAGAGTGATACAGATAATGGAAGGATACGGGACTGACATTAGGATGGATGTCAATGACAATTATGGAGATACTGTATATGTTACCTATGACGGTACCACAACTGCATTAGAAGACAGTTGGATCACCGTCTATGGAGAAGTTTACGGAAGTTACACTTATGAATCTCAGGCAGGATGGCAGATTACCCTGCCTCTGATCAAGGCCAAATACGTGGAAGTTGGCCAATAATAAAACCGTAAAAATGGAGATGTTGGTCAATCATAAAAATTTAGGAGTAAGGACAAATGAACAAAAATAAAGTTCTCATAGTAGAAGATGAAAGCATAATCGCCATGGAACTCCAGCAAAAGCTTAATCTATGGGGGTACCCTGATCCAGTAGCAGTTGCTTCTGGAGAAAAAGCACTAGAAATATGTGCAAAAATCAAGCCAGATATAGTACTGGTAGATATCAAACTTCAGGGAAAGCTCGACGGAATAGAAACAGTCCATGAAATTAAAAAGATAAGCGATATTCCAGTGATATACATCACCTCTTTTTTGAATAAAGACATCACCAACAAAGCAATAGAAACCCGGCCCTACTCTTATCTGATGAAACCATTGAACATGGACGAACTAAAGATCAACATTGATCTGGCTCTGGAAAGACATAAACACTTGGAAAAGGTAATGTTTCAAACTAAAAACCAGACCACTGAGGATATTTATACTTTCATATCCTCATTTATTCTTCCATTAACTATAAATATTCCCATTTATAAGAGAAACGAGTATCTATTAAAATTTACAGATCAATTAAAAGGCAAATACAAGACAGAATTTAGAAAAGAAGTAAAAAAACTAACAGAAAAATATGGAAAAGATGGAGATGATATAAGATTTGAATCCTGTGGTTATCTGGTTAGTTTAGCTAGTTTTCTAAATAGAATAGGCTTTTACCATGAAATAATCAATAAAGGTCACTTACATTACATGATAACCTCAAAATGTCCCTGGAAATTGGAAAAATCTCAAGATAACTTTCTATGTTTAATATGCCAACTAATCCTTAAAGAAAGTATTAAATGGTCCAAAATACACTGCAGTGTCAATCACAACTCCAGCATGCTCAATGGATATGAAAACTGTGTTTTTGAATTTAATTTTGACTAATAAATTTACAGCTTTTTCTAAAAAGTTAAAAATAATTTTGTTCTTATTTTTAAATCTAATTAAAACCTAATTCAAGTTATTTGTTGGATAGAGGTTCATGTCTGTATTATAAAAACAAATTTCATACCTTATTTTTTTTGAAATTGTTGAATATCCTCACTTAAAAAATAAAGAGGGATTTTACAGCGTTCATAGAAGTTTTTAGATCAAGGAATTTGAATATTTAGGAACATTAATCATTATCTGTACTCCTTTTAATCTCTTAAATATTTCTCTTTTCTTTATTTTACTTTGAATATCATAAGTTTTTTATTAATAGCTAGCTATTTACTAGATCCATGGAAAATATAGTAATAACATGTCCAATAGACGAAAACCTTATAAGTAAAGTTACCCATTTTATTAGTAGGTAGGTTATAAAAAATTATTTAAATTAGCTAATTTTTTATAATTTTGGGCCTACCTAACCCCCCCTTTACTATTTTTTAAGAATACCCCAGAGATTATCCATATTTCATTTTAATAATGAGAAAATTAATTTTAAGGAATATGACTCCATTGATTAACCATACTTAGTTAGATAATCCAAATGGTAAAATGTTTAAATCATTAAAAAACAAACCATTCCTATAAATTATAATCATTGGAGGTTAAAGGATATGAGCTTTTTAAATCCTGATCACGAAAATATGAGTAATTTGCAGAGGAATTTACTTAGAATAATGCGGATATTTCTTCTTTTTGTTGGTATTTACGTTTTAGTATTTGGCGGTGCCAATGGTGCTGAGCGAATTTTTGGGTTGTTAATACTGGTTGCACTGGCAATAATCCACGCCCCTGCTTTTTTTACCCGCAATAAAATACGGGCTATACCCGTGGAAATTGAACTACTGCTCCTGGCTATGGTACTGTTTGAACTGGTAGGTGGTGATGCACTGGGCCTTTATGTGAAATTGCCCCACTATGATAATTTCATGCACTTCATGCTCCCCCTTTACATTGCATTAATTGGCATGATGTTTGTCTACACCATGTACTACTACGGAAAATTAAAGGCCAGTTTAGCTGCTATGGCAGTTATTATTGTGATAATGACCATAGGATTTGGTGCTATGCTGGAGATGGGTGAGTACACTTACGATAAATATCTATCTCAAGGCGTTTTAGGTCAGATAACTGGAAATACCCAGATGCAGGGTTCTCCCACCCAGAACGCGATAGACGATACTATGAATGATCTATTTACTGATACTGCTGGTGGCGTTGTTGGAGCTCTGATAGGGGTTTTCTTAATTAGAAGAAATGAAAAGAAAGGTAAACACTGGAAGGTGGCTGAAGAAATAAAGGAGATGGGAATGGGATAATAAATGAAATATTAAAAGAAGAAAAGAAAAAGAAAAACCTCAAATTGAACTAAAAATTTACTTTACCCACTCAAAATCCAGAATCAATCGGATCATCTCTGGTTCTGGATCAATATCCACTGATATGGGCGGACCTTCGTCCATGTAAATACTGTTCAATCGAAATTTATCTGATATTTCTTTTTCATGAACAGGTTCAATGGTTTTTATATGGAATATTTTATCTGCACTGCTTTTGAAGAAATCCCGAGCCTGGTCTAAATCCGGTCCCATAATTCTAAGCATTATCATTAAATGTTCATCTGTTGAGAAATGGAAGTCTCTCACATATTCTTGAGGGACAATTAAATCCTTCATTTTACCGCCTATTTCTCTGCTAAAAGTTAGGGGTGCTAATACATCTGACAACAAAACCACCTTTATAATTTATTAAATAATTTTATCCAACTATCATATTATTCCTGAATATGTCTCCTAAATCTACCTAATTTCTTAGGACTATTCTAGGTAATGATTTATTATTTGTTTTTCTAATATATTAATAAATAGAATATAATTAATGATTTTAGAAACATCTCTAACAAGATATTATGAACATCAAGATGACGTACGTTAAATGTGAGAAATATGGAAAATATCGTGAACTAAAAAAAGGAGAGTCTGCAGATACAGAAAGCTGTGAATGTGGAGGTAACTATGTATAAAATTAATTAATAAGATTAAACCCTTTAATAAACTAATAATAAAAATTAATGGATTTTCAAACATTTATTGATAACTAATCTGTGGTTATAAGAATGTTAACTAAAATAATTCTCATCTGCTACTTTTATATACTGAAAATATTGAAATCACTATTTAAATGATAAGTAAATTGTTATCTAACAAGAATTAGTTGAACTGTTTAGGATGTATAATCAAATAAGATTTTATTCATAGTAAGGAGATTATATTAATGAAAGAAAATAAAAAAAATGCTTTAATGACTTTGGCTGGTGGTATGGCTGTTGTTGTGTTACTTGGAGGAATTTGGGGTTTATATTCATTTAACATAGGATTATTGGGTGCAATAGCATTATGGGTTGTTTTTATTGCAATCCAGCAGTATTACGCACATTAAAATATCAAGTTATAACCATGAATCATATAGAAGTTACTGAACATTTCAGGATACAACCATCACTGGACATTTAGCTTCTCTAATTACTCTATCAGTTACACTTCCAATCATTACCCGATCCAGTCCGTGACGTCCTGAGGCCCCCATAACTACCAGATCAATACCTTCCTCTAGAATAGTTTCCAGTATCACCTGGTGGGGTTTTCCATCTTTGATTTTGGTTGTTAGATTAATATTTTTACAGTACCCATTGCATTGGCTTTTTTCTAATTGATCTACAAATTTTTTCACTGCCTTTTTTCCTTCAAGCCTTAATTCAGCTCTTAAATCCTCTCTGAAATTAGGTAAAGCCAATGATTGAACATAATAAGTGTCAATAACATTTAAAACAATAATATCTGCTCTGTATGTATCTGCTATGGAAATAGCATGTTTACCAGCCCTTTGCGCATTTTCTGAACCATCGGTTGGTAACAATATTTTTTTATACATAAACTAAACCCCTTAGAATTTTTTGAATGAATCAATATCCAGTTCTATCTCAAATTTGAGAAATTTTTATTATAGAGAACTTCTTATAATATTAGTGGTGATATTATGAATCAAAAAATTGCGGGAATATTAATAATGGTACTGGCGATTTTGTTGGTTGTGATCTATGCAACTCTACCCATGTTTCTGGTATATACCTACTGGATTGCAGTGATAATTCTTTTTGTATATGGTTTATATTCCTATCTGCGGGCAGAATAATTTCTTTAATATTCTCCCTTTTTTTTATTAATTATAGTAGTTATCTGCAACAGCCCATTAATAATCTGATAATATCTAATACTGAATCATTAATCAAACCATTTGATTATTTAACCACCAGTACAGGACATTTGGCTGTTCTCACTACTTTTTCAGTTACACTTCCCAGTAACAAACGATCCAGTCCGTGTTTACCTGCAGTTCCCATAACCACCAGATCCACACCTTCTTTATCAATAGTTTCAATAATCAAGTCAACAGGGTGGCCCTCTTTAATCATAGATTTTGTTTTCACATTTTCCCTGCAGGTACCTTTACATTTACTATCCATTAACTTTTTTTCAAAATCTTCCACTGCTTTTTTACTTTCTTCACGTAAACCCTTGTCCAATACACTTATAAGTTCATCTTCTGGCAGTGCCTGGAAATAAGCGGTTTCAATAACATTTAATACCACAATATCTGCCTGGCTTTGATCAGCTAGCCATATGGCATGTTCTCCAGCTCTTTTTGCATAGTCAGATCCATCAGTAGGTAATAATATTTTTTTGTACATTGAATTAACCTCACATTATATTATTTAATTAATCAGTCTAATAATTTTTTCTTAGATTATTTAAAAGAAAAAATAAAAATGATATTAAAGAGGGGATTAGATCATTTTATCATGTAAATGGTATGATTAGATCATAAGTAAAAAAAAAATCGTAATCCTAAAAAATGATTATTAGAGCAGCTATAAGATTTTTATAACATTTTTTAAGAAGGAGGATTAAAGTGGAAAAAAACTTTTCTATAAATGCAATTGAATCTGCAGATTCTATAGAAAATATGATTGACAGCGACATTCCTATTGTAAAAGTGGGAACTCCAGTAGTGGAGGTACAGACTATGCTCTCTCATAAAGCCAACACTTTTCATAATATTAATTATATTTATGTTGTGGAGAAAAACAATATTTTAAAGGGTATTATTTCTATTAAAAGTATTTTGAGTTGTTCTAATATCAATTTAAAGGTAGATAATTTGATGGAACATAACCTTATCACAGTCAATCCAACAACTGATAGAGAAAGAGTTGTTTATATGGCCCTTTCCCATGGTATTAAAAACATGCCGGTGGTAGATGATGAGAACCATTTAATGGGAATTATAAGCTATGACAATATTATGAGAATCTTTAATCATGAACTGGAGAGCGATATTTTCAACTTTGGAGGTATTTTTCACAGGGTAGGGGATGAATATACCAGTATCAAGTCCAGTGCATGGATTATGATCAAATCCAGACTTCCCTGGCTTATCATTGGAATCATCGGCGGAACCGTAGCTGCATCAGTTATAAGCACCTTCGAAAGTCTTCTGAGTAAATTATTAGTTTTAGCTGCTTTTATACCGGTGATGGTTTATATGAGTGATGCCGCCGGAACCCAGTCCGAGGCACTGATTATTAGGGGTATTGCTCTGGATCCTAAACTTCCTATTAAATCCTATTTTTTAAGGGAACTTAAAGTCGCAGCAGTAATTGCAGTAGCATCTGGAATATTTGTGTATATTATTTCTATTATAGGATGGGGTAATCCTGTGCTCAGTGGTATTATCGGTCTTTCCATGTTTTTCAGTATAATTGCTGCTGTAGCTGTGGCTACACTCTCACCACTGCTATTTAAGAAGATAAAACTTGATCCAGCAGTGGCCACTGGGCCTTTAGCTACAATTTTGAGCGATATTATAACCTTAGCAATTTATTTTAGTGTAGCATTATTGTTTTTTGATATTTTTAACATATGACTCATCTTAACTAAAATGGATTAGAATATTAATTATTTAACCATATACTAAAAGGAACGACATTAATTATGAAAGCTTTGCTTCTAAGAGTTGGAATAGATAAAGGTTCTGATGGGATACTGGGACCAATATTTAGTGATGGTAGTTTTGAATATATACCTATATCTGAGACGGACAAAAATTCTTGCGAAACACATACTTATACTAATACTAAAGGACAAAGTGGGCATTATTTATCATATTACCTTTCTGATAAAATTCAAAATAAAAAAATCCATTTTGACCCGGAATTTGAAACCTACACCTACGGTGACATAAAAACCAAAGCTAAATATTTAACTAAACTTAGAAAAGATGATTTATTAGTTTTTTATGCGGGACTGAAACCCTATAATCATGATAACTATCCGGAAGCACTGTATATTATAGGTTACTTCACTGTTGAAAATATAATTGACTTTAAAACCCTTGAAAAAAAGGACCAGGAATTGTACTCCAAAATTTATTCAAATAATGCACATATTAAAAGAAGCAACCTGGAAGAGGATCTGGTAATTGCAGTCGGAGATCCAGCAAGAAGCAGATTAATGGATCGGGCACTGTTAATTAGCAATAAAAAACTGGACAAAAGAGGAAGACCCTACAATGTTGTATCTAAATATATGGAAAGATTATTGGGTATAAAAGGTTCTATCCAGCGCAGCATTCCACCCCGGATAATAAAAGATGAAAAAATTGATAATCTCAAAAAATTACTCAAGTTAAATTCTAGATCTAACAAATTCTAAAATTCCATAAATAGATCTTTAATATTAACATTTATACCAACCTAATAAATGGAATAGAAGAGCTGATTTAATGAGAAATCACTATAATTTAAGCACGGATGAAACATTTAAAGTGTTAAAAAGTTCCAAAAAAGGTTTAAGTAAAGATGAAGCCTTAAAAAGACAGGACATATATGGTTTAAATCAGTTAAAAGAGAAAAAAAGAGTCACTCCTTTAGAGATACTATTTAGACAATTCACCTCATTTATTATCCTAATCCTTATTGCTGCTACTATAATCTCATTGTTAATAGGTGAAATACTGGATGCTGTTGTTATCATTGTGATTATTATATTAAATGGAATTTTTGGTTTTGTACAGGAATATCGGGCTGAAAAGGCTATTGAAGAATTAAAAAAGCTGACCGTATTAAAATCCAGGGTCATAAGAGATGATGTAGAAATTGAATTAGATTCTAAGGAATTAGTACCAGGAGACGTAGTAATCTTAGAGGCAGGCAGTAAATCTCCTGCAGATGCCAGAATTTTCCATGCCTCCTCCTTACAAGTAGATGAATCCTCTTTAACTGGTGAATCAGTTCCCTCAGTTAAGGTTACCCACACTTTTGAGAAGGGCACTGTACTGGCTGACCAGGAAAACATGGTCTTCATGGGAACGGTGGTAACCAACGGCAGTGGCCGGGCAGTGGTAACCAGTACGGGTATGGAAACTGAAATTGGAAAAATTGCAGATCTGGTGCAGGTGGAAGAAGAACAGTTAACCCCTCTTCAGAAGAAGCTTAAAAATTTTGGGAAGAAACTAGGAATTATAACCATTGTTGTATCAATTATTATTTTCATTGCAGGAATATTGAAAGCTTATATTTTCACAGGAATTTTGCAACCAGATTATATTAATGAAATGTTTTTAACTGCAGTGGCACTGGCAGTGGCAGCTATTCCCGAAGGATTACCTGCAATTGTAACCATTTCACTGGCTTTAGGTGTTAAAAGGATGGTGAAAAGACATGCTGTAATAAGACAGTTACCAGCTGTAGAAACACTGGGCAGCACTAACATAATCAGTTCTGATAAAACCGGAACCATTACCCAGAACGAAATGACAGTTCGTGAAATATATACAAATGACACTTTAATTGAAATCACAGGCGAAGGTTATGAACCAGAAGGTAGTTTCACGCAGCAAAATATAAAATTAGAAAATATAAAAGATATTGAGTTAATTCTAAAGGCCGGAGCATTATGCAACGATGCTAAACTAATCTACAATGGAAAATGGGAAATTATCGGAGATCCTACTGAAGGTGCCCTGTTGGTTAGTGCACAAAAAGCCGGATTAAAAAAGGAAGAATTGAACTCAGAATATCCCCGTGTTGACGAACTACCCTTTGATTCTGATCGTAAATTGATGACCACCATCCATCAGGTTGACCAGGAAAAAGTGGCTTATGTGAAAGGGGCACCAGATTTCTTACTGGACAAATGCAAATATTTCTATTTAAAAGGTGAAATTAAAGAATTAAATCCAGAAGAAAAAAAGAAAATAATGGATTATAACATTAGAATGGCTAATGAAGGCTTAAGAGTTTTAGGTTTCGCTTTTAAACCATTAAAAAGTGATTATGATTTAAGTTTTGATTCTGTGGAAAGTGAACTAGTATTTATTGGACTTCAGGCCTTGATTGATCCTCCCCGAGGAGGGGTAGAAGATGCAATCAAACTTACCAGAACTGCAGGTATTAGAACCGTTTTAATATCTGGTGACCATGTATTAACTGCTAAAGCCATCGCACAGAAAATTGGACTTTTCAAACCGGGAGATAAAGCGATTAGTGGAGAAGAACTGAGAAATATTGCAGATGAAGAATTAAAGGATATGGTAGATAAGGTTACAGTATATGCTAGGGTCAGTCCAGAGGATAAGGTAAAAATATTAAACGCCTTAAAAGATAAAGGTCATATTGTAGCTATGACTGGAGATGGAGTAAACGATGCTCCTGCTCTTAAGCAGGCAGATATTGGTATTGCCATGGGCATAACTGGTACTGACGTGGCAAAAGAAGCATCAGATATGATTTTAACTGATGATAATTTCACCTCTATTGTTAATGCAGTGGAGGAGGGAAGAGGAATCTACAGTAATATCAAGAAATTTGTTCAATATACTCTTTCATCTAACTTAGGGGAGATTCTGGTAATATTTATGGCTATTCTCATTGGTTGGCCTCTTCCTTTAACTGCAATCCAAATATTATGGGTTAACCTCTTAACTGATGGCCTGCCAGGCTTGGCACTAGGTTTGGATCCCTTTAGTAAGGACCTCATGACTAATCCTCCCCGTCCGCGTGGAGAAAGTATAATTTCCAGGGATGTAATTGAAAATATTATGTTAGTGGGTATAATAATAGGAGCAGGTACCCTTTTAATGTTTAATTTCTACGGCCATGATGGAATAAAAGCACAGACCGTCGCTTTTACTACTCTAGTAATGTTTCAGTTATTCAATGTACTAACTTATAGAGCCCAGAACTTTAAAATAAATATTTTTAATAGTAAATACTTATTAGGTGCAGTTTTAATATCGGTTATCCTCCAATTTGCAGTATTATACACTCCATTGAATGTGGCTTTTGGTACTACTCCTCTGGGATTTTTGGACTGGCTGGGAATAATAATCGTATCATTTAGTATCTACTTGATATTGGAGTCACGTAAAATACTCTTAAATTACCGGGCCCAATAATAGAAATAAAAATCCTGGAAAGTAAAAAATCATTCAAAAAGAATAAAAGGCTATTTAAGGTAACAAATATTCACAGACATCCCAATTTATTGTTACCACAATTCTTAATAAAACTTTTATGAAGGAAACATAATTATTTATAGGGTTTATATGTCCAATGAAAAATCTTTAGGATTTTGGTCGGTTGTAGCTATAGGAATTGGAGGTATGGTTGGTGGGGGTATTTTTGCGGTTTTAGGATTAGCTGTGGAATTATCTCATGGAGGAACTCCAGTAGCATTCTTAATAGCTGGTTTGGTAGCACTTATAACCTCTTATTCCTATGTTAAATTATCAGTTAAATATCCAAGCCAAGGTGGTACAGTAGAATTTTTAAACCAATCATTTGGTCCGGGGTTAACTACCGGCACTCTTAATATCTTATTATTTTTAAGTTATATTATAATGCTTTCACTGTACGCATATGCCTTTGGAAGTTACGGAGCAAGCTTCTTTCCCAGTGAAATACAACCATTGTGGCGGCATATTTTTACTTCAATTATTATTATAGTCTTAACTGGTCTGAATATTTTAGGTGCTCGTACAGTTGGAAGATTTGAAGAAGCAATTGTAGCATTTAAAATCAGTATATTATTGCTTTTTGTTTCGGTAGGAATTTTAAGTGTTAATACTCAAAATTTGCAACCTTCAACTTGGAGCAACACCCTATCCTTAATTGCAGGTGGTATTATTATTTTCGTAGCCTACGAAGGCTTTGAATTAATAGCTAACACTGCTGAGGATGTTAAAAATCCAGAAAAAACCCTTCCACGGGCTTATTATTTTTCAGTTATCCTGGTGATTATTCTATACATACTGGTGGCACTGGTTACTGTGGGTAATCTTCCCCTAGACCAAATAACAGCAGCTAAAGATTATGCTCTTGCAGCTGCAGCTAAACCCTTTTTAGGCATGACTGGTTTTATCTTAATTGCAGTTGCTGCACTTTTTTCTACTGGTTCTGCTATAAATGCCACGTTATATGGTACTTCACGGGTTAGCTACATAATTGCCAAAGAAGGCGAGTTACCAGAACAGTTAGAAAAGAAAATTTGGAATAAACCACTGGAAGGTCTTTTAATTACTTCTCTAATTACTTTAATTGTAGCCAATCTTTTCGATGTTTCTCAAATAGCTACTATGGGAAGTGCTGGTTTTTTAATTATTTTTGCCGCAGTGAACGCCTCCAACATAAATTTACATAAATCAACTGATAGTTCTAAATATGTATCCTTTACCGGTTTAGTAGTATGTATTGCTGCTTTAATAGCCCTTATACTGCAGACACTGTTTAAATCACCTTTAGACATATGGATATTAATAATTCTACTTTTATCATCTTTTTCAATAGAATTTATTTATCAAAAAATTACTGGACGAAAAATTCAACAAATTTATGATAAAGCTAAAAAGATCTTTAATGATTTAAATAATGCCAAACTTTAGCTTTCTGTATTAAATTCAAAAAAAATTTGGTTATATATCTGTCTTATTCCAGGGTTTTATATCTTATAATGCGTTTTTATGCTTAACAATCCATATGTTGGAAGATAAATCGGAAGAAAATTATATATTACCCCTAAATTATATTATTGTTGGGCTTGTTTAATCCATTAGGAGGAGATTATATGGCTGAAAACAGGAACGTTTTATTAGGTATATTATTTATTATATTAGGTATTTTAGTTATTGCGTTTCCTTTGATAAGTGTTTTCACTGTTAGTGTGTTAGCTGGTTTTGCTATACTGTTTCTGGGAATATGGTTCTTGGCACACAGTTTTGACACATGGCATAAAAGCAAAGCTGCCAGTATTGTAAATCTTTTACTGGCCATTTTTGCAATTATCATAGGAATAGGCATGTTTGGTAACATACTTGCATTTAGCTTTTTAGCAAGTCTATGGTTGTATATATCAGGATTCTTCCTGATCCTTGCTGGAGTGATCGGACTAGTTACCCGGGAAGCAAAAATCAATAAAGGTACTGCTGTACTGGGGATAATATTGGGTATTATCTACCTCATATTAGGAATCTATGCATTAGATCCACTCTATCTGGCCATAATTATAGGTATTTGGCTAATTGTTGATGGTTTTGCTTTATTCTTTGTAAATCCACTGGATATTCCAGCACCAGAAGAATCAGAAGAATAATTTATATAAAAAAACAAGCCCATTTATTTTTGAAAGAAAATATTTGAATAAATTTGTTTTAGGTGGAGTTAGATAACATAGAAACTCCACTACTCTTTTCAATCTTTAAAATATTATCAGCAGCTTCTTCTAAATCTGTATCATGAGTTACAATGATCATTTGAGGTATTATAGACATCTGCTTTAGGAGATCTACCAGTTCCTTTCTCCGGTAAGAGTCCAGGTGAATTGTAGGTTCATCTAACATTATTAACTCCAGAGCCCCTTTGGAGAGTACTTGAGTTATGCCCAGTCTTAGGGCTAGGGCCACGGCAATTCTCTCCCCACCACTAACCATTTCCAATTGACTTTCACCAGAAGGGCCGTAAACAGTTATATCGTAATTTTCATCAATTTTTATATCTGAATATTCAAAGTTGAATTTTCCAAAAAATGCCCGTGTATTCTGTTCAATCATAGGTCGAGAGATATTTCTAAGATCTTTCTGGAGGCCGTCTTTTCCAAATAATTTTCTTATATCATTAAGCAAAACTATGAAATCATTAATCTTAATCAATTCTCTCTGGTCTTTTTTGAATAGTTCCAATCTCTTCTTTAAATTTTCAATATTCTCAGCTAATTCTTCTCTTTTTCCAATATTTTTACTTTGATCAGCTGTTAAATTAGTTAATTTGGTATTTTCATTGTTAATTGTTTCAATTAGGGTCTGGTGTTTATTTTGATCATAATCTAATTCATTTAAATCAGATCTTAGTTTTATTAACTCTTTTTGCAGTGAAGTTATTTTGCCCATTACATCTTCAATTTTTGAAACAATTTCCTCTTTTGAACTTATCTGTCCCCTCAACTGATCATATTGTTCTTTGAGTTTTTCTAATCGTTTTATTTCGTCTTCAATATTTTTTGGCACTGTTTCCAGTTCAAATAGGAGCTTTTCATTTTCTGCTTTAAATGAATTTATTCTTGATTCAACTTGGTTTAGACATTTTTTTAGTTTATCTGGACTTTCAAATGACTGCAGGACATTTTTTGCACCTAAATATTTTTTATAACTTTTTTCAGCAGCTTCCTGCCTTTGTATGCATTCCTGCAGCTTTTCATCTATTTGGACTAATTTTTCCACACCAGATTCAATTTCTCTAATATCCGCTTCTATTTTTCCATATTCTGTTTTATATTCATTCAAATTAGTAAGCTGTTCTTTTAAAAGATCAATTTTAATTTCGTTGATTATCTTCATCTTAGAGTTTAAAACATCCCTTTTATTCTTTAGTTCCCTTTTATTTTCAGAGTAAATGTGGATATTCTCTTTGTTTATGCTTATCTCTGACTGGTAATTATTAATCAGATTTTCTCTTATTTCGGGAGTAATTTTTGATTGGCAGATAGGACATTCATTTTCTACCTTTTCCAATTCATTTATTGGTTTTTTGAAATTTTTAATCTGGGACTTGAGTTCTATAATATCTCCTTTAATGTCGTCTATTTTTGATTCAATACTCTGGATTTCCTCTTCCAGTGGCGGTTTGGTGACTTTTACATGTTTTTGCAGGTCCTCTACTTTACTGAATTTTTCCCCCAATTTTTTACCATAATCATTGAGTGATGTTATTATCTTGTCCTGTGATTTAACTATATTGTTGTGTAAAGTTTGTTTACGGGTGTTGTATTGGTCTTTTAAGGCTTTACTACCCTCATAATCCTTTCGCTTGCTATTTAATTCCTTGATTTTTGAGGAAATAGTAATAAATTCGGTATATTTCTCTTCATTTTCAGACAAAATTGTTTTAAATTTTTTTATTTTGTTTAAAGACTCTTTTAAACTATTTTTTTCTGATTGAAGCTGATTCAATTGATTGAAATTTTTATCTACTTTATTTAAAGGTTCCAATTTTGATATTTGGGGTTTTATTTCCACTATCTTTTCTTCTTTAGATTTTATTGATTCTAACTCCTTTTTCAATCCTTTCTCATTTTCAATAGATTGATCTAATAATTCACCCTTAGACTCTATCTTGTTATTTATAAAATTGAACTGATCTTTTTTATCATTTAAAATTGATTTTTGTCCATTTAAATCCTCTAAATCATTATTCAAAGATTTTATTTTTTCATCAAGGATTTTAATATTCTTTACTAACAATTTTTCATCTTTCTTTTTTTCTTCTAATTCTAATTGAGTATCCTTTAAAGTTTCGAGTTTCCCTTTTAAATTTTCTCTTTTATTTTCATAAATACTAAGAAGATGGCGCATGTTCTCCCAGGACTTTTGCAGATTTTCAATTCCCAGAAGTCTACCAATCATCTTTTTCTTATCAGCAGCGGATTTATTTATGAGATCAGCGATTTCGCCCTGTTTGACATATACTGCATTTAAAAAAAGATCGCTGTCCATTTCCAGTATTTCCTTAATATAACTGTTGACCTGTTTTTCTCCACTTACCAGCAGATTGTAACGATTGTTTTCCATTACTTCCAGTCTAGATGTTGATTTTGTTCCCCTCTGTCTTTTACGGTTTATCCTGTAATGTCTTCCATTGGAGGAAAATTTTAAAGATACTCGCATTCGGTTCTTATCATTCTGGACCAGCTGATCAATCTTGGTTTTATGTTCCTTGAAAAGAGCAAAACTAACTGCCTCTAGTATGCTGGATTTACCAGCTCCATTTTCACCCATTATAATAGAAATACCTGGATTAAAATTTATCACAGTATATTCATGGGATTTGAAGTTTTCCAGTTTTATCTCTTCTATTATCATAGATAATCTCCATAAATTACGTCCTTAGAACTCATTGATAATCCTCATAACTATCTCGTTAGAGATCATTGGTAGTTCTCATAAAATTCGTCAACAGTCTCCTGGGCCGCATCCATATCTCCATGAGAAAGCTTATCCAGCAACTTTAATGTCAAAGAAGACTGTGCTGGATTATTTAATTTATTTTTTACAATATCTTCAATGTCTAGATTGTTATCTGATGATATCTTTTCATCGGCAGCAGTTTGAATATCATACTGTGGCCTTATGGTGAGACATAAATCCTTAAAACATTTGTTAATTAGTTCATATACATGTGAACGGTTAAAATCCTGGCCAATTACTTTTAAGTTAACTACTGGCTTTTTATTTAAATTTGACACATAATCTTTAAGTTCTTTTAACTGTTTGTTCAAATCAGAATATTCTATCTCTTTCTGGATGGTTTCTCTGGGTAGTTGAAGGTCCACTGGTTGTATATCTGGCAAGTCACCGTCAGTATCTACTAAATAAAATCCTTTACCTTTGGTTTTGTAGGTGGGAAGTTCATCTATTCTCCAGATCTCTGGTGAACCTGGATATACCAGTTTTCCCTGACCATAATCATCGATTATCCGGTTGTGAATGTGGCCAAAAGCATAGTAATTGAAATTTTCAGGTATATCCCCTATTTTAAGCTCATATTCATAGGGAATGTACTTATCAATTCCTTGATGCAAGACCAGAATTCTGTAATCATATTCCATGGATTTACGGCTTAATTCTTGAATCTGATTCTTTAATCTATCAGCGAAGTATCTAGAATTAAAAGGTACTCCACCAATAAATATCCCATTTTCAATGTAGTACGGATTTCTTAAACTAATGAGTTTCAATCCAAAATTTTTGTATAAAACCAGTGGTGGTAGGGCATTTTTTCTCATTATAGTATCATGATTTCCAGGAATGGCATATATGGGTATGTTTCTTTCTTTCAACTGAGCTAGACAGTTTTGTACAGTTAAGAGGGCAGTGGTAGGTGGTCTTGAAGATTCAAAAAAATCACCAGAATGGATGACAAAATCCGGTCTTTCCTCTATGATTTTTCCGGTTAAATCCATGAATACATCATAAAAATCTTTTTCTCGCTCGAAAAGTCCGTATTGCCTGTAACCCAAGTGGGTGTCAGATAAATGGACAAAACGCATTAATAATCTCCTCCCAAATCTAAGTACTCCTTATCCAAATCCTCTAAATTTTGTTCCTGCTTTTTTAGACCTTTACCCCACTCATTTATTATATCCAGATCCCCACCGGCAATTTTACCCTTAAATTGATCAATCTTTACCAGTGTGGGAATTTTAGTCATTAAACCCAGTACTATGGCTTCTCCAATGTTAAGTGAGGGTAGCTGTGATATTAAATCATCACTTAAACTCTCGCTGGCCATCTGCACGTGTCTCTGGTCAGTGGGCTCCACCAACCGAAGTATAATCATATTATTGGCTTGGGATAAGGAATCTGAATCTAATGATTTAGGGCTCTGGCTTACCAAACACAATCCCACACCAAACTTTCGTCCTTCCCTGGCAATCCTACTGATCCATCTTTTAGATTCAGTGTGGCGATTATTAGGTGCCAGTATGTGGGCTTCTTCAATGATAGAAAATATTGGAAATTCTAATCCCTCTTCATTTCTTAGATAATCTTTCCTTTTCTTTAACACTTTCCGCATGACATGACTCACTATAACATCAGATGCATATTCATCTACTGATCCTAGATCGATAACATTGGCTGATTTCAGTTTCAGCTTATCAATTATATCCGGGGCATTCATGTCCAGTATGTTGCCGTATCGGTCTCTCATATCATCCAGTTTATTGGCCACATCAGTTACTGATTTTTTGTCCTTAGAATTAAAATCCTCATCATCTATCCATAAATTTAGCTGATCCTCTATTGCCATTAAAAAATCGTTATGAGTTATTAAACTTTCCCTCATAGATTTTAATGCCAGATTATATGCTTTACGAAGATATCTTTCCTGAACATAGGCATTGTCCGGTATTCTGGCCAGTCTTTTAAATTCATAAAATTCCAAGTATAACGGATTTAACACTGCTTTTAGAGGATTGACACTCCCTTTTTTAAATTTTGTCTGCACATATTCAGAGTGCATGTCAAAGATCAAAACACTGCCATTCATCTTCAGAATCCCATCAACTACCACAGCCACCGTGTTTGATTTTCCTGCACCCGTCATGGCCAGTATGGCCAGGTGCCGGGTTACCATGTTATTTATATCCACTTCTACTTCAACTTCCTCTTGGGTTATGAGATTTCCAAGCTTCAAGGGAGCGTATTCCACATGGAAAATCTTTTTTAAAACAGAAGCATCTGCAATTTTAACTTCAGTCCCTGGAGGTGGGGGTATTCTAGGAATTTTTAGATCTTCAATATCTCCTAAAATCCGTATACTACCTTTGATGTAATGATCATCCCCTTCTATTTCCCTGATCTTTTCAATAGTTTTAGGATCGTATATGTCGTTGGTTATGGAAACACTACCCCTTATTAATGATTCAATCATTCCCAGAACTACTTTTTCATCATATTCCATGGAAACGTACTCTCCTACCAGGGGCATTTTTTTAGAGACAAAAGTTACCATAATAGGTGAGGTCTCACCAATACATCTTCCTATAACCTTGCTTGTCATAATATTTCTCTCCATTTTCCTATTATTATTATAATATTCCCATTGTTAAAGCATGTCACGACCTGTTCTCTCAATCAAATTTAATATTTTATTGATTTTCTCCATGTCTTGTAACTTGATTACCACATCATTATGGGCTTTTTTTAAAAGATAAGGATATCCTCCAGCACTTACACTTTTTATCTTTTCCAATATATTTTCTACCTGTTTTTTAGATGCATGGAAAGGCAACTCAACTTTCAAGACATTTTTATAGTTTTCTAGCCTGCAGTAGAAAACTGTGAATTCCAACCCCCTGAAAAATTTGTTTAATATGGGAAAATCTCTTTTAATTGTTTTATTAACATCCAGATGCCGTGGATCTGAATAACCCTCTTTTTTACAATATTTTTCAAATATGGCAATATCTGGAATTTTTAATTCAAAATAATCTCGTCTAGTGGAAGTTTTAGATATAGAAACTATGTTCTTTGTTTCTTTTAGAAACCCACCTAGTACTAGTAAATTTTCAAGGTTTTCTAGATAAATCATACTTTCAATATTATACTCTTCAAATTTCCTGTCAATTTCATTAGAAAGTTTTGTAGACACTATCCCTATTTCTTCTTCATTTTCTAATAACTCTTCCAGTTGAGGTAGGTACGTCTCTTTTATTTCTATCTTTTTGTCGGAAGGTAATTCATTTTCCACTGGGAAAGGTCTTATAATATTTCCCAGTATTGACCCATCAAAAAGACTTAAATCAACATTATATTCTTTTAAAGCCTTGTAACTACTTTTTATCTCAAAAATGGACATATAATTTCGTAAGATATCCTGTACATATTTATATGGTGGTAGTATGTCTACTTCGTAACTTTCAACTTTTTTAAGGTTGTTGCCATCATATATCAAACATTCTGCATCAACTGCATAGAGTATAGAACTCATAAATCTTTTCTGATTAAAGCTTCCATCACCGCCAGATATTGTAAAATCAACCTTTGTCTCGTTTATGGAATAATTTTTCCAATATTTATCTGGATTGATTTTTAGTTGTTCCAAATCCTGGTTAAAAGCTTTTTTTATCTCTTGCTTTTTGATTAATGCTTTTTCGTAAAGCGAATCTAACATTTTTTTCCACCTAATAACTCACAAGGTAAATGACATAACATATAATGTCCTTGTTTATTATTAAATGTTTTTTATAATTAAATAATTAAAGAAATAGACAAATTCAGAGATTTGTTCTAATGATATTTTTCTGCCATAATACTAGATTAATTACTAGAAGTTTTCCTTTTTTGTTATGGATTTAAATGTATTTATGATACATACTATATTGACATTAAAACTTAGCAGTGTTTCCAATGATTTTAAATAATTCACCCTTTAAGAAAAATTCTAATATGATCCTATTTATTATCTCTACATCTCTTTTTATGTGGTCTCTCAGTGCAGGGATGGTTAATATTGCCCTACCAACCATGTCACAGTTTTTAGATGTTTCTGTAAGTACAATTTCATGGGTGGTCCTTGCTCATCTATTGTTTTTATTAAGCTTTCTTTTGATATTTGGCAAAATTGGAGACCACCTTGGCTATAAAAACATTTTTGTAGTGGGATTGATAATTTTCAGTTTTTCATCATATTATTCTGGTTTATCCCTGAATATTGTATCTCTTATTGGTTATAGAATTATTCAGGGGATTGGATCGGCTATGATACTTTCTGTGGCACCGGCAATAATATCAACAGTTTTTAAAGCAGGTAAAAGAGGAAAGGCATTTGGATATATCTCACTGGCAACTGCGGGAGGTCTTGCTTTTGGAAATTGGTTTGGTGGATTTTTAACGGAATATTTCAGCTGGCACTATATATTTTTTATTGTATTCTTCATGGGGCTTATCTTATTATTTTTAAGCATAGTTTATCTGCCAGAAGAAGAAGTTAAAAAGAGTAAATTTGACTTTGATTATGTTGGTGCTGTTCTAATAATTTCATCTATAATGCTATTTTTATTAGCCATTAATTTCTCCAATACTGTAGGTTGGTGTTCCCTGGCTATTTTTCTTTTATTTTTAATAGCTATAGTTTGTTCTATATTATTTTGTCTATGGGAACTTAGAACAACCAACCCCCTTGTGGATATTTCTATTTTAAAAAATTACTATTTGACCCTGTCACTTACTGGCGCATTTCTCATTAACTTGGTTCTTTCAGGGACAATTTTTATTATTCCCTTTTTTTTGCAGTTAGTTAAAGGATATAGCAGTGGCTTTGCTGGTTTTATTATATTCGCACCAACTGCACTAGTCGTAGTTGCTTCACCATTGGCCGGTCATTTATCTGATCTTTTTGGTTCAAACATGGTTAAAATATCCTCAACTATACTTTTAATAGCTTCCAGTATTCTTCTTATGCTTTTAAATCCCACTATAGGTATTTTAGTTATTGTAACTGCTTTAGCATTAAGAGCACTATCACAGGGTATATTCACACCAGTAAATACTAAAACCATTATGAATCAAAGTATTGATGAATCCATGGGCATTGTTTCCAGCTTAATGAATCTGTTTAGGTACTTAGGTTTGGTGATGGGTGTGGTTATATTCCAAGCTATCTTCCAGGGAACTATTGCTGCTAATGGAATTTCTAATATGGGGGCATTCCAGGTTAGCGCTCCACAAAATGTTCTTCTAAGTGGTTTTTATTCCTCATTTTTTTTAGCCACAATTCTAAGCATATTAATATTCGTTTTAGCAGTTATAGAAATTAGATTTGATCCAGATAAATTTTAACTGATTAAATTGGTATTAAATTAAAAAAGAAGAAGAATAAAGTGATAAATATAAAAAAAATAGAAAGCTTCTGACGTTAATTAAGCTAAAATTATAAACATATTATTCAAGGCAAATACCTGAGATCGAATATTTCTTCTAGTGTAATATCATTTTTAACATATCCCAATTCTTTTTGAATACCGTGAATAATCAAAGTTTCTTCCATAAACTCTTGGGAGGGAACTGCAATGAATTCAACATGTTTTAATCCTTCTTTTTCCACTTCAACATCAGTACCTAATTTTGCCGACAGTATCTGAGCAACCTCTTCTGTATGATCATTTACATACTCCGTAGCGTTTACATGGACCTTTAACACCTTTCTTAAGGAATCTGGTTTAGATTCAATGAATTTATCAGTTGCAATAACTACACAACAGGGATGATCTTTAATTATATCACCAGAATATATGAATGTCCTGCTTACATTTTCATTGGACACATTAGCTAGCGATACATAAGGTTCCCATGCAACATAAGCATTAATAAACTGATTTTCCAGATTAACCTCCATTACAGGAACTTCCAGCTCGGTGATGTTAACTTCATCCGGATTAATATTATTTTTTAAGAGGTAATATTTTAGAAGAACATCTTGAATAGATCCTTCACGAGGTATAGCTACTGTTTCTCCTTTAAAATCATTCACATTTCTTATATCATTCGAAACTACTATCCCACTTCCTTCCTGATTGACTGCGGCCACTACTTTAATAGGTTCATTTTCATCTAAAGCCATCATAACGGGAGTTATACCGCAGTATCCCATGTCTATTTGATTGTATTCTGCTGCTCTTAATAAATCTTCTCCATTTCTAAATGGAACCAGTTGAACATTCAATCCTTCTTTTTCAAATAAGTTTTTTTCGTGGGCAACAAAAAGGGCAGCATGGTGATTGCTGGGAAGATAACCAATAAAAACTGTGTTTTCAACTGTTTCGTAGTAATTATATGTTGAGTAAGTGGTGAATATTGCTAAAATTATAATTATCAGTGTTAATATGTATTTATTCATAGATTTTCGCCCTAAACTTATTGTTTGTTAAATATGAATTTATAAATATTTGATATCACTTTTATAAAATTTTTATACCTTTAAATATATATATTATGTTAGATCAAAATGGTTTTTCGTCAAATTGAGATAGTTGTTCCAAATGATAAAAAAGAGGAAACCATTGAAATCATAAAAAAATGTGAAGTTCTTGATTTTTCTCATTCAGATTTTTCCAAAAGATACACTCGTTTTAATATTGTTATTAAAACAGAACGAACAGAACGGATACTGGACGTTTTTCAGAAACGTTTTTCAGAACTCGAAGGTTTCAGAATAATGGTTATTCCTGTTGAAACTTACATACCTCTCCCAGAAGATTTTAGATTAGATGAAGAAGTAAAAACAGCTGAAGCTGAACACGATAAGGCTAGAATTAGTAGAGAAGAATTGTATATTAAAGTTACAGATATGAGCAGATTATCATTTGTTTATATATCAATGGTAATTTTATCCAGTTTTGTTGCGGCTATTGGGGTCTTAAATGACGATGTGGCAGTTATAATTGGAGGTATGATTATCGCACCCCTAATTGGTCCCAATATGTGTATTTCATTTTCAATGGTTATGGGAGATTTAAACCTCGCCCGCACTGCTTTGAAGTCTAGTTTTGTTGGAATAATGATTTCAATAATTATTTCAGTAATTTTAGGCATTTTTCTCAACGTAGACTCTACCATACCATCTATTCTACTTAGAACCAACATTGCCCAGGGAGGAATTGTATTAGCCCTTGCTTCTGGTTTTGCAGGTTCTCTAGCATTAATAACAGATTTATCAAGTGCTTTAGTAGGAGTGATGATTGCAGTAGCATTGCTTCCCCCGCTGGTAACTTTTGGACTGTTATTGGGATCAGGAAATTTTTTCCTTGCAGGAGGAGCTTTTCTCATTTTTTCAGTTAATTTAGTGGCCATAATTTTTGCAGGAATATTAACTTTAATCCAGCAAAAAGTACACCCCCTAGAAAAGGAACAGGAAGTAACTGCCAAAAAAATGACTGCAATATCAGTATTAATACTAAGTGTAATACTAGCCGTTCTGATTATACTAACCTATTATTAGCTATTTTAGTTGTATAAAATCTCTATTTTAAAAGTTCAGTTACTATTTTAACCTTCCCCCTTTAATTTTTTGTTTTAATAATACACATATTAAATTTATTATCAAAATTACTTTTCAAATGCTCTTACTCAACCCACATGAATGCCTTTGTTTATACTATTACTCCCCCATGTATGGTGATGTAATATGAGGCTCAGTATAGTACAAATTGGCAAAGACGAATCAGTATTTTACAACCTCGGAATATTCAAAGAAGACGAACAACTCATAATATTTCCCTTTTACGAGTTTGAAAACTATTACAAAAACAACCGACTTCACATCAAAGCAATTAAAGAAATTATCACTGAAGGTCTTGGAGTAAGGAATAACACTACCCCTGTATCTGCCTTGCTCAAAATAAAGGACCATATATCCAAAATGGATCGCTACAGTGAAAATTTAATGGATTTTGATGTGCAGACAACTCTGAAATCATTCTCTGGTAACAGTAATACCAAAAAACATTCAGTATCCCAACATGAGAAAGAAAAACCCCAATGTTTGATAGGCCTATAAAAAATGTTTTTTTACGTTTTATAGGTCATATTAAATATTTATAAATGTTTGATAGATGCGTAGGGAGAGTATTGTTAATTGAAAATAACTGATTCCCATATTAAAAAGTGTATTGAAGAGAAGATAATTATTGACAAAAAGATGAGGGAACACCGCTGGAAGTTTGAAAGATTTATAGTTCCCCTCAATGATAAGCATCCCTTCGAAGCAGACGAATCAGTTAAGGTAATCAGCCATAAAGACTACCAAAAAATTGAAAAAACCTTCCTTGAATTAAGAAAAAACAATCAAAATCTCCAGCAGCAGATTGAAATTCTTAACCAAGAAAATCTAACTCTCCACGAAAAAGTGGATGATCTTAAAAGATTTTTAGAGGAGCAGGAAGAAGTTATCAAGCACCTCCATGCAAACTCCAATAACGATAATTCCTCTAAAAAAGGATGGTTTAAGTTATGATAAAGGACCCTACAAATATCCTGCGTTTTTATTCTTTCTCAAATAATGAGCCTCATCTATTCATCCCCCATACTATAAATTAAAGCGTCCCAACTAGTTCTCCTGCATAAGTTCGCTAAGAATTGTATATAAATCTTTAACAAAATTTTTTTAATTAACCCTAATTTTTCAGCTAAATTCATTCAAGACTGTAATAATTTAAAGATAATATTTTAGGATATAATTTCCAAATAATAGTAACAGGAGTCAAAAAAAGGAGTAAATATGGATTTTAGCTATTTAGTCAAAATAATAAGGTTGGGACGTATTCATTTTTTAACTGCAGGATTTTTAACTTTCACGTCCGGTGCTCTTTTAGCGGGCGTATTAACGGGACAATTTTCACTGGATAAATTTTTATGGGGGTACCTGGTTTTATTACCGGCTCATCTCTCAATATCCTACAGCAATGATTACTTTGACTGGGAAGCTGATCATTTCATTAAGCCTAACCTGTTTAGTGGTGGCAGCGGAATTTTAGTAGAAAATCCTGAACTACGTAGTACTTCCAGAAATATAGCAGTGGGCCTTATTCTAATATCCATTTTCCTGGCAATTCTTTTTTCTATCCTATATTTATCACCCTTATTCCTTTTATTAGTTATTTTTGGAAATCTTTTAGGATGGTTTTATTCTGCCCCACCCCTTAAATTATCGTATCGTGGTCTTGGAGAAATTGCAATGATGATAAGTGGTTTTATCATTCCCGGTTTAGGATACCTTACCATTGCTGGTTTAATTGACCTGAAATTTATCATCTTTAGTATTCCTTCTATGCTCTATCAATTTGTATTCATATTAAGTGTGGAATTACCAGACAGAAAGGGTGATAAAAAGGCAGGTAAAAATACATTTGTTGTTAAATATAATATTAAAACCAGTTTATTATTAATTTTACTATTTGCCATTTTAGGATCAGTATCATTCCTTATTATGGGTCAAAGTAATATATATCCATCAGTGAATTTCAATTTAGTAACTCTTCTTTCATTAATTCCAGTCATAACTGTTATTGGGATTTATATAAAAAAAGTTCAGTTCGGCCTTGTTAATTTAACAAAATATATTGTTTCTTCATTAATACTACTAATTTTATTAATTGACATTTATTTTTTAACTTTGATGGCTAATATTTTATCTATTTAAATAATTCTAAAGACTCATTTTTTTAATTGATTTATTAATGATTTTATCAATTTTTACGAGTTTACACTAAATCAGGTAAATTTTATATTATAATAGTTCCAATATAATTAAACGACTCAAAATATGAGGCTGAAAAAATGAAAAAAAGAGACCATGTATCAGAAATGAAAGACATCGTAAGTAGTATGATGGAAGACACGGCCAAGACCTTAGATGTCATGCGCCAGGATATTGAAAAGAAGATTGTAGACTACACCTTTGTACCGGGTAAAAATATTATCGAAACAGATGAAAGCGTGATAGTTCATGTGGTACTACCAGGTATTAAAAAAGAGGATATAGAGTTGAATCTTACCGAAAAAAGACTGAAAGTTAAAGCTAAATTTGATGTGGAACATGTGGTTGAAGGAACGTACATGACCCTTTCCGATAAAAAGAGCGGATTTATTAGAAGAACTGTAAGATTTCCCAAGAAGGTTATCCCACAAGAAGCAAAAGCATCATTTGAAAATGGTGTTTTGAAAGTTGAAGTACCTAAATTAGAAAAAGAAGAAAGTTTCAATGTAAAAGTGGAGTAAACCTGTGGATCTTATCCACATTTTTTTTTCTTTTATAATTTTTATAATTTTCAAGTTTTATATTCTTTAAATTTTTAAGGAAAAATATTATATATGATTAAATTGAGAAATTAATCTTTATTTATCTTATTTTTTAATTATCACTCTTATTGATAAAATTAAATAATAATTCATGAAATAATTCCCCTAATAACTGTAATGTAAAGATTGAGGTGTAAAATTGGAAGACTCCCGTGAAATATCCTATGGTGAATGGGAAAAAATCATCAAGGAATGTGAAGAAAAATTAAAAGAAAATCCCGATGATCCCGAACTTTGGACCCGTAAAGGAATGGGTCTTATTGGAATAAATCAGTATAATGAGGCTATCGACAGTTTCGATCAGGCTTTAAATATAGACTCAGAATATAGTTGGGCAGTTGAAAATAAAAGTATGGCTCTATTTCTATCTGGAAACTATGATGAAGCATTATCCTCATTAGAGATGGTTCTAGAAAAAAAACCTGATGATGAAATACTATTAAATAATAAGGCATTTCTCTTATCAGCAATGGGCCGGTATGAAGAGGCTCTCCAAATCTTTGAATTAATATCTGATGGAGATACACACCTATTAAATGAAATGATAGAATGTTTAATACCTCTGACAAGGTTTAGTGAAGCTTTAAATTGTGTTGATAAAATTTTAGAAGAGGATCCAGAAAACTCAGATATTCTATTTAAAAAGGGCAACATCTTGTTAGCATTGGACAAAGAAGAAGAGGCCCTTACCTACTTTGAAAAATCATTGGAAGCATATCCGGACAGTCCAGAAACATGGAATTCTAAAGGAATTTGCCTTTCTATTCTTAAACGTTATAAAAAAGCGCTGGATGCTTTTGACAGATCACTACGCTTAGACCCAAGTAATGATCATACCTGGTTTCTTAAAGCCAAAGCCCTTTACAGTATAGGAGATGCAGAGGAAGCACTGGAACTTTTAGAGCGCTCCCTTGACATCAACCCCCTGAATCCAGAAGCATGGTATCATAAGGGTTTGGCACTTTATGATCTTGGTGAATATTCCCAGTCACTGGAAGCATATGACGAGGCACTGGAAATATTTGAAGAATACCCTGAAGTATGGAATGTTAAAGCACTATCATTACATGAATTGGGCTTATTTGAAGATGAACTGAAATGCTATGATCGCTGTCTGGAGATAGATCCAGAATTTAGTGACGCCATCACCAACCAGGGAGCTACCCTGGCATCATTGGAAAAATATGACGATGCACTGGATAAATTTGATTACGTCCTGCAGTTAAATCCACAGGATATAAATGCCCGGCTTAATCAGGCTACAGTTCATTTTCAGAGAGAAGCTTTTGATGAGGCTCTTAACAGTTTGGACCAGGCACTGGAGATTAACTCCAATTATGTTCCAGCCCTGTTTTTGAAAGCCGAAATATTATTGGACATGGATAAATTTGAGGAAGCTGCCACTTTATTTGAAACCGTGCTCAATATTCAACCTGAAAATGTTAGTACCTGGTTTTTAAGGGGAGTGGCCATGGCCAATCAAGATAAACATGTTGATGCAGTTGAATCATTCAATCAGGTGATAAATAAAGAACCAGACAATATTGGAGCCTGGTTTTTGAAGGCTAAATCTTTACAGTTACTTGGAAAATATGAGGAAGCCTTAAAGTGTTATGACATGGTAAACATGATGGAGCCAGATGATATTGAAGCCTACATTTTCAGTGGCGATATATTATTTGAACTATCCCGTTATAATGAGGCTTTAGAAAGGTTTAACAAAGCACTGGAAATGGATGGTGAAAGTGCTGATCTATGGATCAGGAAGGGTCAATGCTACGGTTTCATGGATGAACATGAACAGGCTGTAAAATGTTTCAACGAAGCTCTTAAACTTGAAAAGGACAATATATGGGCCATGAACTTTAAAGGCGTTGCTCTTAGAGAATTAGGGGAATCTGAAAAGGCTATAGACTCTTTTTCCAAAATCTTATTAGAAGATGATGAACACGCTGGTGCCCTTTTTGAGATAGGTTTCACCAATCAGAACCTGGAACAGCATGAAACTGCCATAAAATTCTTCAACAAAGCATTAAATGTTAATCCTGATTTTACGTGGGCTTTGATTCAAAAAGGTATTAGTTTCAGAATTATTAACAAATATGAAGATGCACTGGAATGTTTTGAAAAAGTTTTAACCATTGAACCAGAAAATCTGGACGCACTGGAACTTAAAAAGGAAACTTTAGAATACTTGGAATGACCAGATAAATATTTAAAGTTTCTAATAAATGATTTTATTTTCTTAAATCGTTTATTATATATATTTTGAATAACATATTCTTATTCATGTTTTAGAAATTTATTGGAGGTAGATATAATGCTCCTATTAGGGTTTAAGGTACCCTGAATCCTGTGGCAAAAAAAAGTTGTTAATCCACTAAAGTTCTAAAAACCTGATAGGAGGAATTATATTAAGCAATCAAAACGCTTTATATTCACTTTATTAATGTTAAGTTTATTTTGTTTCTTTCCAGTTTCAAATGCTAAATATGTAGGAGCGTATGATGTGGAAATTACAAAAGAATATGTCAAATCAACTGCAAAATGTTCTTGCAGTCTTTCAACAGATTACGATTATCATACAAGATATTTCAAAAATTACTGTCCCAACTGCCATAAATATGGAACAATAAATTATGAGCAGGGAAGTGGAAATCATAATCCTGAAGGAATGTGGTATTGTACTAATTGTGATGTGGATTTTTGCCTTGTACATGGTAAATCACATGATCATCGAGGTTTATTTTTAACAAAGATTGAAAATATCGACCGAATCAAGAAGACTATTGCCGATAAAAATGGTACATTTTCATTAGTTGATAATAATAGTGAAATAATTAAATTCAGAAAAAAATTAAACTGGCAAAATATTGGCAGTAAAGAACATTTCAAAATAAAAAGTGAAAATTTGTATAGAATTCAATCTATAGCTAACAAATATAACAATACGAATATTTTTTGAGTAAGTATAGTAGAATTCAATTTTCTACTAACTTTTTTTTATTTTTAGAAAATTAGACATAGACTGATCAGCCTATGCCTAAGTATGTAGACTTGTAGTTCATTGAAAATTTTTTCAAAGATTGGATCTTCAATGGCGTTATGCAAATATGTACATCTCGATATTTATAATTATCCTTTACATACCATAATGATCACAAAAAATATTGGAAAAAATGCATAATTCTTTCTAAAAATCCATGAAAAGAACACATAGTTACTAGAAAAATTTAGCTTGATTTTCAAAAATCATCGAAAATGCCCAAAATGTACCGACCCATATATACTCAGTGATCCATTTACACCAATTTTGGAAAATTTCTTTTCAAGGAAATTATACAAATTAACTTCGTTAAACAACACTATACCGAAGTTAGATCTATGACGACCATAGAGCATATAAATTTTGAGTGACGAAGTAACTATCTAAAATTTTTGGGATGAAATATATTATTTCTGTTGTATTTCTAATGGAAAAAAATTGAATTTAAATTTAATCGACATGAAATTGTCACCAACTACCACAAGTCATGTTGATTAAACATAATTTGCCACCAATTTTTTTCATGGAAGGATAACATTTGTCCATTAAATTTTATCCCAGGATCCCGGATGAAGGTGTGTAAAACTCTATAAACAAAAAGTTGAAGAAAAAACGGTAGGCTGTTCACTTCTCTCGGTGAAGAGAGAACAGGCTCCTGAAATTACATTTAATGATAAAATTTGATGTTGATTTTCATGATGATCCCCTGTTGGAACAGCTCTTGGACCGATACCTGGGGGTTGCACACACATGACCAATATAACAACATGTCACATAAGGAAGATCTAAAAATAAAAACACATCCAGAAAGCTGTAAAACCAAAAAAGAACTAGCATATTTTGCCATGGAATATCTGAAAAGGAATCACCTAAAACAGATAACCCATGGAGATTATACCATGGCCACCACTAAACTTTTCGGGCAATCAGACTACAGGACCATCAAATCAAACCTGGAACTTTTAGTCAATAATGCATAACTGATTAAAGTACCCATGAGAAATATTGGTAAAAAGAACCAATATAACCAGATTTACAAGTTTAAGGATAACATTTATAATAAGTACAATAAATCCCAGTCTCTTCAGGAATTCGCCAGAACCTTCAAAAAACACTTTAAAGACAAGTCCCAAGTTACCCTGACTGAAATTAAAATATTCTTAGAAGAGGATTATGTTATGACAGACGCTAAATTTGTTGAAGAAAGAGCTGATCTATTGAAAGAGGCAGGAATTATAAAGAGATATGCTGGAAATCCTGAAAATACGGTTTATAATTTTTGTTAATTATTATGTATAGAACATCTTTCAGTAAAAGTTCCTTTGTAACGTATCACTTAGTGAGTTCTGGAAACTGCAAATGCTAATACTACCTGTGTGATATCGTTTCGAAGATGAAAAAGGAGTTAAAAAAAGTTGAAAGGTAAAGGTTTAGAGGTTATTTTATTTTGATTATTGACTTGAAAAGAATTTACAATTTAATTTGTAAAGTCTAAGTGATGATTTTCTTGAAGTTTCAATAATATTATTAATTAATAGACATCTAACTGGATATTTTTCAATAAAAGTATCCTTTGTTTCGCCGAAAACTTTTTCAGAGAACTCTGATGCAAAAGAATTATTATTTTTAATCTTTAATAGTAATGGCATCACTTTATTTAGATTATGTCCTGAAAAGTCTGAAAAAACAGGGTTCATCCAATATTCTGATTCTGAATTTTCTAATTGCAGTTTGAAACAGTATAAAGTTAAAATTAAGCTAAATTGGCATATGTATTTTAAAAATTCTTCTTTAGATCTGAAGAATTCACTTAAAAATTCTTTGTATTCATAAGATTCATATAAAAATTTGAATGCTCCTACTAAATAATCTGAATCTGCAAACATTGATGGGTAAAATACACTTTCCTCTAACCATATGGGTTGTGATATGAGATTTGAACTATCTTCATTAATCATTTCAATTTTTATGAGTTTGCCTAAAATTTCAAATCTTTCGTTTTTGATTGCACAAGCTCCTAAGCAACAATATATGTTGAATAAGGCTGCATGAGGTAAATATCTTACAAGGGGTCTCCAACTATAATCTCCTTTACCTTCAAATAATATGTCTGGCAAATTATAGATATTTTGAAGAATTTTAATAAATTCATCAGTGTAATCAGATGAATATTCGATTAAAGTTAATCCAATTGAGATTATTTTATCTGTATATGTTTCTAATTCTTTTAAACCATCAATAATGGCGTTTATATTTTTAGTTTGAATAAATTCAGTGTCTACTTGGTTATACAAATCAAACCAGTGATTTTCTACAATTTTTATCTGATTTTTTAGTAGCTCATATAAATTTACATCATCATTTTTTTTAATATATTCTTTAGATATGTCAATAATATTTGTTTTAGAAAAATATTCATCACCATTTTTTTGATTTATTAAATTTAAACGGTTTTTAATTTTTGTTTCTAATTTAATTTTAAATTCATTGAGATCATTCGGATCCCAAAAAATAATGTCATAACCGATTAAATCAAAATGAATTTTGGGGCCCTCCTTTTTAAAATTAGGACTTTTAGGAAGATGATCTTCTCTAGAAATTAATATTAAATTTTGAAATTTATTTAAGCCCATTGTGTATCCTACTTCTAAATAACAATTAGGTCTTTCATTTGTCAGATCTGCTAGAATAATATCCGAAGACTTAATAAAATTAACAATTTCACTTTTTAGCAGATTACCCTCATTATGCTTGTCAACACGTTTTACATCCAAATCACATGTTTTCAATGTAGGAACTAGAATCTCATCGTAAAAATTGTCTAATTCTGAATTCCCAATTTGCATAATTACGAATGCCTGTTGCATTTAATCCCCAACTTTATTAATACACTAATATCACTATGTCATTCATTTAAGTATTTTATTTAATATTATTTTTGGAAATAGTAAAAATTATTAATAATGCACTCAAAATGAATATTGTAAATATTTTCAATGGGGAGAATTAGATGAGCAGTAATGACAGGATGGTTTATAAGAAAGATGACAAATGGGTAAATAAAAAGAATGAATCAGAAAAAGCGTCAAGCGTTCATGATACACAACAAGAGGCCATTGATGCAGCTTCTGAGATGTTAGGTAATCAAGGAGGAGGAGAATTATCCATAAAAGGTCTAAATGGCAAAATTAGAGATAAAAAGACTATTTCACCAGGCAAAGATCCATATCCTCCAAAAGGGTAGTTAACATTAAACTGTTTGCAATAGGGGAGTTTTCCATGTTAAAGTGTGTTGTTAGAAAAGCTTTAGAAGAACTTACAAATCATCTTTCAATTGGATCTAATTATGTAAAGATGTTTAATAATGGAGAGGTTGATAGGGCTAAATATATTTTTAAAAAGTTGTATGATAATGACCAAAAAATTGATCCTGATTTGATCGTTGAATGGGCTAATGAAAATGGAAAATGGCGTGAAAGAGATATTAAAAAGCTAAAAAAATTAGTTAAACCAATTTCTGAAGGTAAATCAATTAGATTAAAAAATAAAAGATTCAGTTGGCCCTCGGATATTGTAAAAAAATTGCATGAAGAATGTAAAAAGGATGAAAGTTGATTAATGAATTATTTTTTATCAATTAATTTATCGTTCTTTTAATTAATGAAAAAAAATATGGAGGATTTTATGGATGAAGTTATAATCCGAGATTTTATTTATTTAGATACTGACACATTAGGTTCTATTATCTCACAATTAGAAAAGGGCTTAATTAAAGATTTAATTGAAGAAAAAGGTGATCAAAAAGAAATTTCTGGTGAATTAAAAGCAGCTATTTTTGGTATAGGTGGAAAAGGTACTACTGGATACCTAAAAAAAGATGTAGAGACTGAAACAAAGATATTACATGATTATATTTACGATCGTGTTAAAAATAAATTAGAAAAAGCTAATAAAGTTGTTTTTATAGATGAAAACCAAAAAAATATATTGCAAAATTGGAAAGATGGAAAATTGATTAAATCTATCCATGAAACTTCATTTGTTTTGATTAGTGCTCAGATAATATTAGATGATTATGCTAATTTTCAAGAAATTGCTGAAAAATTTAATGAAATTGGAAATGCAATGAGTTACCTTAGTGCGGGTAATGTACAACCACCAGATAATTTGACAAAAAAAGAAAGGAAGAAATGGGAAAGAGAAAAAGAAAAAAAGATCAAAGAAACTATGAAATTAGATCCAAAAATGCTTAATAGTATTTTAACAGTGATCAAACAGTTTTTTAGAAATAAATTAGTTGTAAAAGTTACTCCTTTTCCAGAAGAACCTTATTTTAGATTTGTCGGAGATATAAAAGAAGATTATTTACGAGATCCTATCAAAAGTATAGTTTTAAAATATGGAACTGCACCTGCTTCTAACTGGTATATATTTGGGCGAATATCATATATACTACCAAAAAATTATGAAAAAACTGATTCTAAGCCTAATAATGTTTTTTTAAATATTGATGAAGAAATTAAGAGTAATTTACAGATGGAAATACCTATGGATGAAGTTTTTAATGCTTTAAGAGGTGTGGATCAATTTTTTTCACCTAAATTTCCATATGTAACATTCACACCCATTGCAATTTATAGAGAAGGATAGAAAATGTAATTCATAATTTCAATAGGAATAAAATTAAATGGAAAAAGATTACTAACGAAGAGTGGAGTATACCCTTATTTTTTTGTTTACCATTAATCATTTATAATGATCAAAGATGTTTTTTAGTGAATTCTTCATTATCAAATAACCGTTCCTTTTTTCTATCTCTTTTTTCCATTAATTCCACTCTTTTTTCAAATTCATCTATTTTTTCATCTTTCTTATTAGAATCCTCCATGATTGCCTTGAATTCCAGGCTTTCAACATCCCCTTACTTTTTTCCATCAATACTCAGATATGGTAGGGCTTTAAGGTAGTGTTCTTTAAGATCTTCAGGGTTGGCTAGCCAGTAAGTTCGCTCCTGGGAAGAAATTTTATGGCCAGTCATGTAATCAGCAATGGCTTTCTCAGCTTTTTTTGTTTATAATGGTGCTGATAAAATACTTCCGTAGAGCATGACTTCTCCAAAAAATATAACAAACGTTTTCCTTCTCGAAACCAGCTTCTTGACCTAGTCTACGAAAATTAGTAACAATACTATCCCTACTCAACTTTTCACCCTAGTTATTTACAAATATCCTATCATATTTGGTTTGAACCCTAATCTTTTTATTACACCCATAGCATCGCTTTTTTTAAGTAATTGATTATTTCTCTAGTTGCTTCAGGAGGTAAAAATGTCAGATGTCTATATCTAACTTTTTTTCTAGTGATATTCAGAGTTAAAACCTCTTTTAAAACCTGTTCTTCATGGGAGAACAAATCATAAACATCTCTCAAATTCACATCAATAGCAGAACTTGTATAATCAAGTAACTTATTAATAGTTAGATCTTTGGCTTCTTGTTGGCCCATACCACTCAAGACCATTAGATAAATAAGAGCTCGTTCTCGGGGGAAGGCAAGACCAATCATTTTCAGGATATCAGATCGTTCTAATCGTCTGCCAATATTTTTTTCAACCCCAATATCACCTGTATCCAGCATAATTTCTGGTAAAATAATTGGAATTCCTTGTAAAAGGATTTAATCGCAAAAAATATAAATTAATAGTATTGGGGGCTTTTCCGTCTTCCTTTAATTTTTTCTTAAAGCAGAGTAGATTTAGGGTTACTTTTCGATCCATTAATTCAACGTTGAAAGACTCTCTTTTTTAGATTCAGTTATTAATTCTGCTGATGTTTTCTTAGTAACATTTAAAAATTCGTTTAATGGGATTAGATACGATTTTTGAGTTCCTGAACTTATGTTACGGATCAAAAACCATTTTTCTAAAAGTTCTTCATCTTCATTTATCATAATATACAACACATTATGTAATATATTTAATGACATCTTTGTGAATATACAGAACTATAACGAGATTAGATGAGGCATGATTTATTTTTAAATTACTTGGTTGTTGATGTGTTGATGATCTGGTTGTTGATAAGCAATTCGAAAATTCTTTAAAACCTTTTGAATAGAATTAAATTTGATTAAAATCTGTAAAATTTTGAAAAATACATAATATGAATATATAATTTATATTACAGAATATATAATACGTATAATCCAAAAAGAAGCTATTCACAATGTAATTATTTGGTTGTTGATAAGTTGACGATCTGGTTGTAGATAAGTAACAGTTTTGGTTCTAGGTGTTAGTTTTTAAGTATATAATGCGTTCCAGGTCCAGAGCCCTCTTTTTCAATTACATCATCCTTTAACATATTGTTTATAATTTTAAGTGCTGCTTGTGATGTTATGTCGAACATTTTTTGGATATCTTTATTTGCGATTGTTCCATTTTCTTGCAAATACATAACAATTTCTCTTTGTTTTTCTGTAAGAGCTACCTGTCCTGCATCTTCCGTTCTTTGCATTTCAGAAGATAATCTTACAACGATCTCCTTAACCTTTAAGATTGAAACAAGAACTCCCTTAACAAAATATTCTAACCATTCTGTAAGATCTTCGGTTACATCAGCTGATTGTAGAGCAAGTTCATATGCATTCCTATCAACATCATAATATTCGTCTAAAGCAAAATAACGTTTGATATCAAATTTTTTTATGTAAAGAATAAGAGTAGCTAATGCCCTGGCAGTTCTACCATTACCATCAACAAATGGATGAATCCTAACGAATTCATAATGAGCTATACCTGCAATTATCACAGGATGAAAATCTAAATCACTATTGAACCATTTTAAGAAACTTTGAACCAGTTCAGGAATTTCAGAATAACGTGGAGGATGATATTCAGTGCCTCTTATTTTGTTGGAAACAACTACTCTATTCTCTCTAAATTTTCCTTCACATTCGGGCCGATCTAATACTTCATTTGATATATCTTTATGAATTTCCAAGATGTTTTTTAGGCTTATTTTCCCATTTTTGTGATAGTTATCAATATTTTTTAAGACATTCAAATAATTTAAAACTTCTTTTTTAGCTTTTTCAGCAGCCACGACATTTTCGCCTTTGAAAAGTTGATTTACTTGTTGGGGAGTGAGAGGATTACCTTCAATGGCTGTTGATGAATGAGCTGCCTTTTCAATAGCACTATTTTTCAATATAAGATCATCAGCAGGAACTAAACGAGAGCGCATTATAACTTCTCGAGCAGATGAAATTTCTGCAAGATTATTGACAATATTTGTATTATACTTAAAATAAGGTCTATAATTCATATAAATCACGACAAATCTATCCACTATTCCACTTTAAGAATATAAAGTAAGATATATTTATATTTTATTAGTATGAAAAGAATTTACCTTATTTAAATTATCGCTCATGTCCTTTTGTGTGTTTATTTTTTAGTAGTATATGGAGTGATTTTTATAGCCATTTTACTCCGTTATTAGGTAAATTGGAAGAATTTTATGTATGTATTCAAATTTTTCTTTGATATTCCTCTGAAGATGTTTAAAAATGGCCTTAGGAGGGAATGTCTGTTTTCTGCATTGTTAACATGATTTTCTCCTTTTGCGTATTGACGAAGAGAATGTTGAGTATATTGTGTTTTTTCACTTGTTTATGGCTTTTTAAGTTTAGTTACCTCCTTAAAATCAATTTTTCAGTTTCCCAATTATAACCACCATCTCCTCAGAAGAACATTTTTTAGTGGCATTGATCTCAGCATCAAAACCTGCAACATCAAATTTAGAAATTATTGTTTCCTTATCACCATCTGATCCCAAAACATAAAGGCGGCCCTTTTTAGTCAAATAATCTCCAACCTCTTCAGCAAATTTCCCTATGAAACTATCATCAGTATATTCTAAATCTAAAATATAATGGGCATTGAATAGGATAAGATCAAATTTTTCAGCCTCCACTGGTTCAAAAAGTAATCCTTCCCTAAGTTCCACATTGTAAGCCTTGTTAACAACAGTATTTTTAACAGCACACTTAATGGCATGCTGGTTAACATCAGTGGCAACAACTTTTCTCGCTCTTTTAGCAGTGTAAACCGGGATCAAACCTGTTCCAATTCCTATTAAAAGTACTTCATCACTTCTTTTGACGTCCAAGTTCTCAAGAAGTAATAAAGAGGCATTTTCATCTTCTTTAACCTCAGGATGAGTATGAATAATCAGATTTTTGAGTTCTAACATTTAAACTACCTCTAAATAAATCGTTTAATAATTATACTGATATAAATCGTTTAATATTGATTTAATTCCATTTACAAAAATTCTATTACATTTTTTATAAATTGTTTACTATTTACTGGCAATAACTATAAAACCATTTACCTTATTTCCATGATAACTGGTAAAAACCCTTTTTTCAATCAAATCAATCCTAAAAAGGGGCCTTAATAAATTTTTAAGTTCTTTTTCACTGTAATGGTGGGCTCTGTAAATTTCCACACCATCTGGATTACCATTTTCTCTTACAATAAAAGTACACATCTCACCGGTTACTTTATAATCTGAAAGATATCTTTTTTTATAAACAGGATCCCAGGTCTGACCAAAATCAGCTATATAAAGAATGCCACCCGTCTTTAAAATGCGTTGAGCTTCCATTAAAATTGATAAACGATCATCTACATCAACAATTGTAGTCATAAACGCCTGCATTAAATAAACATCAAAAGATTCATCTTCATAAGGTAAATTAAGAGCATTGGCCACGGTAAAATTTATCTTATTTTCGTAAATAGAATTAAACTTTTGGGCAAATTCATTAGCAGATGCTATATTTTTAGGATTAATATCAAAACCCGTTACATTGTACCCTTCCCTTTGTAATTGCAGAGCAATTCGGCCCCAACCACATCCTGCATCTAAAATATTTAAATCATGAGAAACCTTTTCATAGAATAATTTATCTAAAGGGACACTTACAGGTGTTTTTCTGTTGAAATGCTTCCATTTGTGGTGGCTGTTCATAGAGATATATTGTAATTCCAAGCTTAAAAGATTTGTAATAATCAGATTTTAAAGAATCTTCCTAACTTATTTTCTTCTAAACTAAATCTAGAAAATTTTTACCATAGAATGGTATCTGTGAATCTAAAAATGATTATTTGAAATAAATACGTCCTAATTAATAATTTTTTTATATAATGTTATACATAATGTCTATAAGTAAACTTTCTAAATTTTATGAAACATTTAAAGGATGTGGCAGGCTTTATATGTCAAAAATCAAAATACTTTTGATTACAGATAAAAAGAAGTCAGATCTCCAGTATAACTTGGAAAAGTGGGGTTATCCACTAATAGATAATTTAAGTATTGATGATGCTCATCTTAAAAAAGTGGAAAAACTCAATCCACAACTTATTTTAATTGAAAACCTATCTGAGAAAAACATTGAAAAAATTGATGAGTCAAACTTATTAAAACAAAAATCTAAAATACCAATACTATTTATATCGCCTAAGGTAAACCCGGCCTCTTTGGAAAAAATGGAATCTCTAAAAGACCATTACTATATTTTTAACACACCAGATGACGGTGTTCTGAAATTTTCTATTGAAACTATTGTTAAAAATTTAGAAAATTATGAAAAATATTTAGTTGGTCTAGAGGAGTTGAATAGAACATTTTCAAGACTGAGCCTTGATCCAGATGTAAATATTGAAAATTTAACAATTCTTTGTGGAAAATTATTGCATGCTCATTCTGCTCTTTATAATAGTCTGGAAGGTGACTATCTGTACAGCAAGTCGCATTGGAATCTTCCAAGGGATCCTAAAATGGTAAACCCTGCACAGGGACATATCTGTTTTGATGTAATAAATCAAGACCGAGATGAAATTTTTTTGGTTAATAATTTACCGGAAACTCCTTATAATGAAACTGACCCTAATGTAAAAGCCTATAATCTAAAAACGTATCTGGGATATCCTGTCAAATTTGCTGGAAGAACCATGGGTACTTTGTGTACAGTTTATCAGCACGATTATATCCCTGATGAAGATGAAAAAAATCTAATAAAAATTTTGGCATCAGCAATAGGGGAAGAGGAAGAACGTAAAAAAATGATTTCAGATTTAAAGGAAAGTGAAGATTTATTTCGTTCTTTATGGGATAACAATCTTGATGCAACCTTAATTTTAGATTGGGACGGAAAAGTATTATTTGCCAATCCTGCCGCTGGAAAACTTGCAGGATTAGATTCTTCCTCCATTGCTATTGGACTTAATATCTTTAACTATATTGATGAAAAAACGAGAAAACGAGTAAAAAAACATATTGAATTAGTAAAACAGGGAAAGGGTGGTTTCCTGGCAGAATATGAATTAAAGGATCTTTCTGGAAAAAAAAGATGGGTAGAGGGTCTTGGCACTAAAATACAATTCAAAGGAGAACCTGCAAACATAGTGAATATAAGGGATATTACAGCTAGAAAAATGTCTGAGAAAAAAATTAAAGAATCAGAATCTTTTTATAAATCCATATTTGAAAATACCGGTACAGCCACTATTTTAGTGGGGAAAGACCATGTTATTTCTCTTGCCAACAGCGAATTTGAAAAGATTTCAGGATATTCATCAAAAGAGATAGAAGGAAAGATGAAGTGGACTGAATTTGTGCATGAAGATTGTAAAGAGATGATGTTAGAATATCACAACTTAAGAAGAACAGAACACGGAAAAGCTCCCACAGAATATGAATTTAAATTTGTTGACCGTGAAAAAAAGGTTAAAGACATATTACTAACCGTGGATTTAATAAAAGATACCAAAAAGAGTGTTGCATCACTTATGGATATAACAAAAAGTAAAGCTGCAAGTAAAGCATTAAAAGAATCCAATAAATTGTATGAAACCCTGATTCAAACCTCCCCAGAAGCCATAACTGTAACGGATCTTGATGGGAACCTAGCTTATGTATCACAGAGAAAACTGGATTTGTATGGATATGAAAGTACTGATGAAATTATTGGAAAAAAAGCTTTAGACCTGATTAAACCAGAAGACCAAAAACAAGTTAATGAGGATATTAAAGAGTTACTGGAGAAAGGCACCATAAGGAACCGTATTTACCATATGAAGAAAAAGAATGGAAAATATTTCCACGGTGAAATAAGTGCATCCCTCTTTAAAGACGTGAATAATGTTCCTAAAGGAATAATAATAACCACTCGTGACGTTACTTATCAAAAAAAGATTGAAAAACAGTTGCGAAAGAGGGAAGAACTTTTAACTTTAGTAACTGACAATATGCTTAATGTTGTGGGACAGGTTGATTCAAAAGGAATTTTTCAGTATATTAGTCCTTCAGTTAAGGAAATATTAGGATATCCGGTTGAAGAGGTTCTTGGCAGTTCTGTATTTGAATTTTTAGAAAAAGTCCATCCCGATGATTATGATGAGGTAAAAAACACTTTTATGAAGGCTACCCGTAGTTATATGCGGGGTGATGTTACACATCGATATAAACACGCTGAAGGCCATTATTTATGGGTTGAGTCACTGGGAAATCCACTATTTAATGGTGAAAATAAATTTCAGGGAATAGTATTCAGTTTAATAGATATTACTGCCCTTAAGAATGCCGAAATTGAGCTTCGAAAAAGTGAAGAAAAATATAGAACTCTGTTTGCCTCTTCTCCAGATTATATTATTGTAATTACTCCTGAAGGCAAAATAATCGCACTAAATAATATATTATTAAAAACATTATCAAAGCACATTGAGAATATTTCTGAGGTAAAACATATTTCAGAGTTAGGTAACCTTTCCCAGAAACATTATAAACTAATGAAGAAAATAAAATCTCAATTAATCAATGGAAAAGATATTAAACCTTTTGAAATAGCTGTTGAAGGATTAGATAATAAAAAACATTGGTTAGAAATACGAACAATCCCTATGAAGGAAGATGAAGAAATTTCTGTAATAACTATCATAGCTAGAGAAATAAGTGATCGAAAATTATACGAAAATACTATTAAAAAATCCCTTGAAGAAAAAGATCTGCTTTTAAAAGAAATACATCATCGGGTGAAAAACAATTTACAAATTATTTCCAGCCTTTTAAATCTTCAATCCACTTTTATTGAGGATTCAGATGCATTTGATGTTTTCCAAGAAAGTCAAAATCGGGTAAGATCAATGGCCATGATCCATGAACAGTTATATCAGTCCAAAGATTTGTCCCATATAAATTTTTCAGAATATATACATAGCCTAGTTTCAGGACTACTAAGTTCATATAATGTTAATCCAAATCAGATAAAAGTCAAAATTCAGGCAAAAAATATTTTTATGGATATTAATACTGCAGTCCCTAGTGGGTTGATTATTAATGAACTGGTTACAAATTCCATGAAACATGCATTTCCACTGGGATTATCGGGTGAGATTTCAATAAAACTCCATAAAAAGAATGAAAAATATGTTTTAGAGGTATCAGATACTGGTATAGGCATTCCAGAAGAGATTGATGTTAATAAAAATAATACCTTAGGATTTTTATTAATAAATTCACTGATTAAACAGCTTGATGGAACAGTAAAGCTTAATAGAACCAGAGGAACCAGTTTTATACTGAAATTTTCAAAAATGAAATACAAAGAGAGAATTTAAAAGATTGGATTGAAATTTCAAGGTATTCCAAAATGAACATTAAAAATCGAAATAATATTTAAGCATCTAGAAAACATTTACAATTAGTTAATTTAAGCATAAAAGGGGTTTTAATGGAAAATAAAGAAATAGCAGAAATACTATATAATGTAGCTGATTTTTTAGAAATGGAGGATAATCCATTTCGACCTAAGGCGTATAGAAGAGCTGCTCACACTATTGAATTTTTAACTGAAAACATCTCGGAAGTAAGAGAAGAGGGAAATCTTGAGAAATTACCAGGTATTGGCAAAAATATAGCCCTAAAAATAGAAGAAATACTGGACACTGGCTCCCTACAATACCTGGAAGAACTAAGAAAAGAAATACCGGTTGATTTTGATGCATTGATGTCAGTTGAAGGCCTGGGTCCTAAAAAAATAAAACATTTATACGAAGAATTAGGAATAAAAAATCTCGAAGACCTTGAAAATCAGGCAAAAAGACATAAGATTCGCAGATTAAAGGGAATGGGAGAAAAAAGTGAAAAAAATATACTTGAAAATATTGAATTTGCAAAAAAACACGGCACCCGAAAACTTCTAGGATACGTTTTACCTATAGCACAAGAACTGAAAACCCAGTTAGATGAACTGGACATCACCGATGATGTGAAAATAGCAGGATCAATAAGAAGAAGAAAAGAAACTATAGGTGACATTGATATCCTTGTGATTACCTCTCATCCCCAGAAAGTTATGGATTTTTTTATCACAATGGATATGGTTGTGGATGTAATAAACAAAGGTCCATCTAAATCAACTGTTCGATTAAATGAAGGTATTGAATGTGACCTGCGGGTCTTTAAGGCTAATGTCTTTGGTGCGGCGTTGATGTACTTCACTGGATCCAAGGAAACTAATGTGGAACTACGAAGAATTGCCATAAAAAATAACTTAAAATTAAATGAATACGGATTATTTAAAGGTAAAAATAGGATAGCCGGAGAAAGTGAAGAAGAACTTTTCCATAAACTGGGAATGAACTACATTGAACCTGAATTAAGGGAAAATAGGGGAGAAATAGAGGCAGCCACGGAAAAAAAATTACCTGAACTCGTGGGCTACCATGATATTAAAGGAGATCTCCAGATACATACCAAATGGAGTGATGGTTCACACAGTTTAGAGGAAATGGTTCAATCTGCCTCCCAAATAGGATATGAATATATTGCCTTAACTGATCATGCTGGAAGCCTTAAAATAGCTGGAAGTATGGATGAAAAGAGAATCAAAGAACAGATGAAGGAAATTAATAAAATTAACAATGGAATGGATGATATTACAATATTAAATGGGGTGGAAGTTAATATTGGTTCTGATGGTAAATTAGATGTTGAAAATGATTTATTAAAAGACTTAGATATAGTAGTAGCAAGCATTCATTCAGGATTTAGACAGAATGAGGATAAAATTACCAAGAGACTGATAACTGCCATGGCAAATGAAAACGTGAATATTATAGGGCATCCTACCAGTCGAAAAATTCAAGAACGACAGGCTTATGATTTAGACTTGGATAAAATTTTTAAGGTATCCCGGGAAACAAATACTTTCCTGGAAGTTAACTCTCAACCCAACCGGCTTGATCTAAGTGATGTGAATATTAAAAAATCCCTGGAACATGGATGTAAACTGGTTATCAATACTGATGCTCATAGTCAAGATCAGCTAAAATATATTAATCTCGGAATAGCAACTGCCCGTAGAGGTTGGGCTACAAAGATGGATATTATAAATACATTATCACTGAAAAAACTTGAAAAATTGTTTAATTAATACCATACAATAATAAATCTAATTTATTCAAAGTCTAAGATTTAATGTTAAGAATAAATTAAATAGCTAAAATAAATAATATAATTACATTTAAATTCATAAAAAAATTATAACGAGGAGATTTTTATGGTGACCAGTGACGAAATAAGAAGAAAATTGGAAGAAAAAAGAAGAAAAGATGATGTTTCTGGAGATGTGCCATCCACAGCTGACAGTAAACCTGTTGAAGAAACAGAAAAAATAATGGTTTGTCCCAATTGTGATATTCAATATCCAGATAACTCTAAATTTTGTACTGAATGTGGATCCCAGTTAGAAGAATATGTTGAACCCGAACCTGAGCCAGAACCTGAGCCAGAACCTGAAGTAATTCCTAGTTTCCAAACGACTGCGCCTGCAACTTATGATAATATAATTATTGTCAGCTCCAATTATGTACCTGGATATAATGTGGTAGCAACCAGAGGATTTGTTTACGGTTTAACTGTTAGAAGTAGAGGACTAGGGGGACAGATAGGTGCTGGTATAAGATCAGCATTTGGTGGGGAAATTAAAGAATACGTGAAAATGATGGATCACACACGACAAGAAGCCCTGCAGAGAATGGTAGATCATGCCAAAGATATGGGTGGTAACGCCATAATAAGTGCAAGATTTGATTCTGATGAGATTTCAAATGTAATGCAGGAAATACTGGCCTATGGAACTGCAGTGATAATAGAAAAAAAGGAATAATTTAATTATCTGAATTATTTAATTAGTTATCCTTTTTTCTTTTTAATAGTGTAGGTATTATGGTATGAATAATCAACAGTAATAGGAATACCGGAAAAAGAATTTCATGAATCTTGAATGCTATGTTTTTTTGTAAAAATCCAAGAGTTAAATATTCAACGGTCCTGAAGTATGTCATACCCAGACCACTTATAATTATCAACACTATAACAATGTAAAGAACTATACATACAATTTTTTTAATTAACACTAAATTTGCATTTTTCATAAAAATTCCTCACTTAAATTTCCAGAATTTGAATATCCTCTGCTTTCCCAGTAACCTTTATAATTAGTATCGTTGGATAATTCAATTTTTTTAACCCATTTTATCCATTTATAACCCCATTTACTCTCAGCAACTAATTGGAATGGAAAACCTCTCTCTGGAGGGAGTGTAGCATTGTTCATTTTATAAGCTAGTAATATGTTATTATTTTCAATGTATTCTATAAGAAACGAAGTAGAATAACCATCTACTGCATAAAAAATAACTACTTTAGCATTAGAGGATGGTTTGGATTGATTAATAATGTCTTTTACCAGAACGCCATTCCATAGAATAGTAACATCCCAACCTTCCACACAATTTAAAGTAACAACCTTTTCATAACTCTGAAAATCGTTAATTACCTGATCATAAGTATAATTTTTAGGATCATTAACCAGCCCTGTAACTTCTAACTGGTATGAATTAACATCAACATTTTGAGGACCTTTAATGGAATTTTCACGAAAATCATTAACTGAAGAAAGTTTTTCTCCCTGATATTCTCTAACCTCAACTGTATCCAGCTTTATTGGTTCATTAATAGACAGATTAAAAACTAGATATACTCCCATTAAAATAACTAAAATTAAAACAACAGCAACAGCTATTTTATTCATTTTACCCTCACAAAATTTTAATGATATTAATTATATATGTAATGTTCCTTAAATTTATACTATAACCAGATTAAGATTTTAAAAGACTGTACCACTCTACGGAGGTATACCAATCTATTAAAAGAATAATTATTTTAATACTTGATTTCTGTTTATTTATTTTGTTCATAATAAAAAAAAAATTATTTTAAAGTTGATTAAATGAATGAAAGTTCAACAAAGAATTATGCATTAATTGTGGCTGTTTTAGCCTCGTTTTTAACACCATTTATGGGTTCTTCTATAAATGTGGCTTTACCGTCTATTGCTAACGATTTTATAATAACTGCAATAATGTTAAGTTGGATTCCCACTTCATACCTCCTGTCACTGGCCATATTCTTGATTCCTTTTGGCCGAATTGCCGATATATATGGTCGGAAAAAAATATTCACCTATGGTATAATAATTTTCACAATTGCTTCATTAATAGCTGCCTTTTCCACTTCAGCTACCATGTTGATAATTTTAAGGATATTGCAGGGAATGGGTAGTGCCATGATTTTTGGAAATGTGGCTGCTATAATATCATCAATATTTCCTGCCAGCGAACGTGGAAAAGCATTGGGGATATCTATAACCGGTGTTTTTATGGGTTTATTTCTGGGGCCTGTTTTAGGAGGTTTTTTGACCCAGTACTTTGGGTGGAGGAGCATATTCTTCTTTGATGTGCCCATTGGTATATTAGCTACTTACGCTGTGATAAAACTTAAAGGTGAATGGGCAGAAGCTGTAGGTGAAAAATTTGATCTTGTAGGATCCATAATTCTTGCTATTTCACTGATTATTTTAATGTATGGATTGTCCTTACTGCCTGAAATAACTGGTTTCGCGATGATTTTTGGTGGTTTGGTAGGTATCATAATGTTCTATTTTGTGGAAAAGAATATGGAAAGTCCTGTATTGAATGTTAACCTTTTTAAAAATTTATCTTTCACCTTCAACAACCTAGCTGCTCTTATAAACTATAACTCTGGGGTGCCTATTGTATTCTTATTAAGTTTATATCTTCAATATGTAAAAGGATTAAATCCTCAAGATTCTGGATTAATATTAGCTGTACAACCTATAATGATGGCTGTATTTTCTCCATTTGCAGGAAGACTATCTGATAAATTTAGAGCCGAATACGTGGCTGCAGCTGGAATGGGACTTACAGCAGTGGGCTTAGGAGGATTTGCATTCATTAATACAGACACACAATTATGGTTTATTGGTGTAGGTTTAGCAATTGTTGGACTGGGCTTTGCCCTTTTTTCTTCCCCTAATACCAATGCATTGATGAATTCTGTGGAAGAAAAGTATTACGGGGTTGCATCAGCAACTTTAAGTAGTATGAGAGTGCTGGGGCAAATGACTGGGATGGGAATATCCATGCTGGCTTTGGCCCTGTTTTTAGGAAACGTGGATATTATACCGGCTAATTATTCATCTTTTTTAGCCAGTTCAACACTTTCATTTATAATATTCGCATTTTTATCATTTATCGGATTGTTATTTTCAGTTTTAAGTATTAAAAAAATCAATAAATAATGAATGTATAAAATCAATAAATAATGGAAGGGAATAGAATTGTGGGAAGAAGAATCAAGAGTATATAAAATATATATCAGCCATATTGAAGATTTTAAGGAGTATAATATATTTTTAGATAAATTAAATGCTGCAAATGAATTTGAATGGATAAATCTTGCCAAACCCGGGGATGGAAATGAAAACCTAGAACTGCAGATTAAAGATGTGGATGTGGTTATCATATTATCGGGACAATATTCAAAAAACCCTTCATCAGTAGAAAAACAGATAAAAATTGCCCAAAAATTTAAGAAACCATTAATTGTAGTTAGACCCTATGGAATGGAAAATGTTCCCACTTTTATTGAAAATCTCGCACAGGACATAGTTGGATGGAATACACCCTGCATCATTGAAGTAATTAAAGAAAATGCATTAGAAAACTAAATTTACTCATAGTAATTCTAAAAATAAAAGTCGATAGTTATAATATCCTTCTATGACCTAATTTGGGTGGAGAACATTAAATGACTAAAATCTGCAACTTCGACGACCAGTTTTTTCAAAATATTGCTGATGGTAGTCTTCCGCCGGATAAAAATAAGATGCATTTGTTATCTCTGTTACAATATCGTTTATGTAACGACCAGAACTTTGTAATTTCTCTTTAGATAATACGGCCGCTTTTTCCTGTTCTTGACTATGATAGAAAATCGCGCTACGGTACTGTGAACCAGTATCAGGACCCTGTCGGTTAAGAGTGGTAGGATCGTGTATGCTCCAGAATACATCCAGTAATTCATCATAACTAACCATGGAAGGGTCAAAAAGTATTTCAATTGCCTCTGCATGACCAGTAAGACCAGTGCACACATCTTCATAGGTTGGATTTTCAAAATGGCCGCCAGTATACCCAACTCTGGTAGATACAACTCCTTTAACCCTGCGAAATGCGTCTTCTACTCCCCAAAAACATCCCGCTGCAAATGTAGCTTTATCCAATTTTTTTTCACTCATTAAATCCACCCTATCTTAAAAATCTTTATTTGATGATTTGTATGAAGCTACCTATGATAAGAACCATGAGTATACTTTAAGTAGTACTGTTCGAGGCGATTATGGGTCTACAAAACGATATACTCCAGTTAGGAAATTGATAGTTAGTAACATAATTTTTTAATCAATTACTCAGGATACATTGGTTCTAACTTCATTTATATCGGAAGTGGTATTGTATGGGCTGCCCCCTCCAGTTCCTCCAGTTATTCTAAATGATCTTAAAACACTTCCAGTGGGAGTTTTCATATAGTCAAAGGGTCCAGTAATTACCCATGAATAGGTCTGATCACCAATGGTTAAAGTCCATCGTCCAGACTGTCCAATACCTTTATGCTGACTTGATCCACTGGTTGGATTTCCCACACCACCTTCAATGGTAAAAGTAGTGCCCGGCAGCATTTCTCCTAGATTAAAGGTACGGTTACGGTTTACTGCTAATGTAAAAAATTGATTTCCATATGATCCGCTTTTGATCCATTCGTTACCATTGGTAGTGTTGTTTGCTTCATAAATAAAAGTTGATGGATTAGGTCCAATATTAGTTATGGTAAGTGTGACTTTAACTGGAGTATTGTTGTTGGGAATGTTGAAATAAGATGAGTATGCTAATATGGCGGCAATTGCTATAAACAGTATCGCCCCTAACAATAATAAATATTCTGTTGATCCTTGTCCTTTAACCTCATCAAAAATCCTCATAAACCCACCTCTATCATAAATAAATCTATAAATACTATATTGTCTATTATAATATATAATTAATATTAAATTAACATAAGTGTTTGTTATGGGACCTGGAGCCGGAATAAATATATTTAATTATGTGCCAATAATTTTAATAGTAGCTGCTGTAGTTATAGCAGTTTTTCTTTTATGGTTAGTTGGAATTCGGATAATGAATAAAGAAGAAAAGAAGTTAGAAAAATATGAAGATGATTTAAAGCCTAAAATGGATGTAGTTGAAAAACTTAAGGAAGAATATGGTATTGAGGATGAAAAAGAAGATACTGAAGAGGAATAAACTCTAATTTTTGTTAATTATAAAAATTAATTTCACCGATACTTTTTATCAGATAAACTTTGTTTTAGTTTCGAAAAACTAAAAATTCATTTATTAAAAATTTTTAAAGATTAAAATGAAAATAGCAGTAATTGGATTAGGAGTAGAAGGTAAAAAAGCTGTTCACTCACTACTAAAAAATGGATACGAAGTTTATGCATCTGATTTAAACAATGATATTCACATTGAAGTTGATGAACTGTTAGATCTAGATTTAGGCTTTCACGATCTTGAGAAAATCAATGAATCAGACGCGGTTCTTATCAGTCCAGGTCTATGGAATAATGACTTTGCTCATAAAATAAGACAGAATAAAAAATCTCTATCAGAAATAATTGATGAGCATAAATCCATCTTCACCATTGGTGTTACTGGTACCAATGGCAAAACCACCACTTCCTTTATGATAAAGGCTATTCTGGAAGAAACAGGCCAAAAAGTGTTAATGGGTGGAAATGCCGGTGGCGGCTTTGAAGGTTACACTGACCTAATACTGGAAGCTTCTAAAGAAAAATATGATGTTTTATTGGTGGAAGTCTGTGATATGACCATGGATTTTGCAGCTGATTTTTTTGATTTTGACTTAATAGTAGCAACCAACATTGGAAGAGATCATCTTAATTTCCATAAAACACTGAAGAATTATCAGGAAAGTCTCTGTAGATTTATTGAAGGAAAAAGTGCCATACTGAATAAAAATGATCCATATCTTGCAAACATAGGATATTGTGCAAATACAGCCATATTCTTTGATTTTTCAGATAAAAAACTTAGATTATTCGGAAGATTTAACCAAAGCAACGCCGCCGCCGCTGAAAAGGTGGCTGAACATTTAAAAATACCGGAAAATAGAATAAAGAGCGCATTAGAAAAATTTAATACCGTTGATGGCCGGCTGAAACAGATAAATATCCAAAATGCAAGTATAGTGATTGGTAAAACTGATAATGTAGATGCAGTTGCTGCTGTATTTAATGAAATGACATTTGATGCTGTAATATTGGGTACGCCTAGAAAAAATGAAATATATCGATTGGATATTTTAAATGAGGCAGTAAAACACAATCCTGTATTTATAGGGTTATTTAATGGTTTAGATAATACAGTTGATGATTGTTTTCAATTTGTGGAGAGTAAAGGATATAAGGGTAAGATAAAAATATTTGATGAAATTGAAGAAATTGTTGATTTTATAATTAAATTCAGTTATAAATACCCAAATATCTTTGTGGGAGGAAATGGCCAATCCAAAATAATGCAGATTGAAAAAAAATTAGAACGTAAAACATCTAATAAATTGAATTAAATCCTAATATCAGTTTCAAAACAAATTAAAGAATAGTGCTGTTAATTAAATAAATTAATGAACATCAATGCTAATTGTAAGTAAAAATTAAAATTGACTATATTTTATATATACTATTAATTGCATAGATATTCATAGAATTAAATATGATAATCATTATATCTTTAAATTATAATAAAATCAATTTAAGTTCTAAGAATTGGATTAGAAGTTGATAGGGGTGTTTTAGTGGCAAAATTTAATAAAACCGTTAAAGTAGCAGTTGTTTTAATAATTCTAGTTTTTGTAATGTATCCCTTAGGACGAACATTAGAATCATATTATCCTCCCCAAGATGCCAGCGAAATTACAGATTTAAAACTGGGTGATACCATAATGCCCGGCACCCCGGTGGTTAATTATAATAATATTAGAAAGGTACCCCTTCTAAATCATCCAGAATATGTTATTGATTATGTAAATGATGTTAATATTCTCAATATAATTTATACTTTGATGACAGGAACTGTGCAAACACCTATTATTCACTTAACCAGTGGTAGCATATCCCGAAACGGCTCTGCCCAGGGATTTGAAGGACCGGGTATGCTTGTTGTTCGAGGTAATAAACTTATAGTAGATCCTCCAACTAATTTCATCTGGGGATATAAAACGCCTACTGCATATGCAGTAAAAACCAGTTCAGGTATAGACATTTATGAAAATAATAATAAAATTTCAAGTGTTGCTTATGATTATATAAGTAATGATACCGTGCCCCATGATTTTGTTGATATTAAATATTTGAAACAATGGTACAAATATGCAAATGAAGGAGATAAAATAAATATAATTTTTCAATTGAGCAACTTTAATGATGGAAGAAATACAGTTCCACCGAATAAAATTAAAACCTACTTTGGAACAGAAGTTTTCCAGTATATGGTCCGATATCCAGAAGGTAATCCAATTATGGTTTACAAAAATTCCTATACGGAAGAAGTAATTGCTAGTTCTGCAAGTTATTTAGGGTCTTATCCTGAATATGGAGATTATACCCGAGCATACAATGCTAAAACCTTTTCATATGGATGGAACGGCACAATAATACCACCCGCTACTTCATCTAGTGGAAAAGAAAGGGTAGGATTGGCTAGTGTGAAAGATCCAGAGGCTCCTGGAGGATATGCTACTCATGGAACTTGTCCACCAGCTCGTGCACTTAGAGATGTGGTATTAATAGCAGGATTTCCCATGCCTAAGGGAATGACTGGTGAACATAATGCAGTAATTTATGGATACAGTCCTTCCAGCGGTATAAAGGTTACTAATACTGGTGATTATCCAGTACAGATACGTATGTGGACCCGAGGTAGCGGAGCTAACACTGTAATTTATGCTGAAATGATCCAATTAGTGCCAACATAAATTTGAAATAAAAAATATTTTTTATAATAATTTAACCCTAACCAATTCCATATCAATATATAACCATTATTATATCATCCCATTTATTTTGTGATTATATGGTATCTGCAATAATTACTGCCGCCGGCAGAAATCGACGAATGATAGAAGATCTAAAAGCTAAAAAAATACCCATTAAAAATAAGCTGCTCATGGATCTAAATGGGAAGCCGGTAATAGTTAAAACAATAGAGAATGTTCTAAATTCTGGAGTGAACCGGTGCATAATAGTTCTGGGACATTACAGGGAAGAAATTTTACCAGTAATTGAACAAATTGATGATAAAAGGATAATAATAGTAATAAATAAGAATTTGAATGTTGAATTATCCCAATCACTTTATAATGGCATTCTAAGGGCTAAAAAGGAATTATGCCTATGTTTAGCTGGTGATCAACCCACTGTAACTACTGATACTATGAAAAATCTTATAAAAGCCGCCAGTGAATTTGATGATCCCAAAAAAATTATCTCCATACTTGCCCGGGGCAAATCAGGGTTTTTAAATTCAGCTGAAGGCCTTGGCATGCCATTTGTATGTCATTCAACGACTCTTAAAAGGTATATTAAACAAAATAATAGCAATTTAAATCCTGTTTTAAGGAAAATGATAGAAAGTGGGATAATCTTTTATGGGTTGGAACCTCTAAATTCGTTAGAATTAGTGAATATTAACCGTTATGATGATTATCTAAAAATAAATAAAAAAATGGAAAAAAATAATTTATAATATAATATCCATGGAATGCTTTAAATTATTTTTCTAAGCTATCCTCTAAAAGTTCGAATCTTTCCTCTAACTCTTCTAAGGCTTTACCCATTTTAGCTACAACTTCAAGAGTATCATATATCCAGTTTACAACTAATTCTTGGTCTGCTTCTTCTTCATAGTTTTTTATCTTATTACATAAACCTTTTGCTTCTTCCAGGATTTCATATATTTTTGTTTCACCCATAAAACATCCCCCTAAAAATATTTTAAAATGCACTTTTAAAGTGCATCGAGAGCATTAACAACACAGCCAATATTCTCGCCGTTTAAACCCACCATTACTTCATCATCTTTTATTCCAGCATATTGTCTGGATCCACTGCATCCCAGAGTAATATTTGCTTGTTTTCTCATGAAAGGACCGGCTACAGCATCAGCACAGAAAGATTGAATACCTGAAAAGTCAGCTTCAACACGACCACCTAAAGTGTAAACAAGGGCTTGGGCAAGTTTCATAGCCTGGGCAGGGTTACAGATAATCAGTATTACATCAGGATCAAAGTTAACCTTTTCCAGTGGTGAATAAGCTGTTGCGTAAGTTCTAAGATCAATTTTAGGAATTGAATCTAAGGTTCTTTTTGCAGCACCTATTGATGAGAATCTACCTAATTCATAATAAAATTCACCTGTTTTCAGTTTCTCCGGAGCTTCATCTGCCCCAATAGCTGCTGCTCCCCCTTTACACATTTGATCTTCTGAAGTAGCGTAAAATGAATCTCCATGACTGGCTTTTTGAACCATTTCACAGTGTCTCATCTTTGAATCTATCTTATCAAGATTATCAGGAAGATCTTCTTCCCTTAAAACTAGTTTAATTGCTACAGGGGATTTCTCTAAACCTAAATCATTTTTTATCTTGTCAGATATAACCTCATAACCATTTACTTCACATTCACACATATTATCACCTATAATAATATTTCCAATTGATTTTATAAAACTATTCATTCTAACTAATTATTCTAAGTAATTAATTTATATCAATAAAAAATTGAATAATTATAAGAAAAAAAGTTAAAAAAAAGGTTTATGAATGAAATAAAAGAATTAAAACTCTTTAAATAGGACAATATTTTATAAAAATGAAGTATAATCAGAATTATTCAACTATAAAATGTTTTCAATCTTTAATGCCAGATATTATATCTTTAATTTTATGTTCAACATCAGAAGTATTTTCCACTACTGTCCCAGTGACTATTATGTCTGCTCCAGCAGCACTGACACGTTGAGCATCTTCTTTAGTTCTAATTCCTCCACCTACTATTAGAATCATGTCAGTTAATTTTTTTACTTTAGCTATCATATCCACAGGTACGTGTTCTACTGCACCAGAACCTGCTTCAAGATATAATAATTTCATTCCCATTAATTCTGCTGCCATTGCATAGGCTACAGCAATATCCGCCTTTTTTCGAGGTATCAATTTGGCGTCACCTACCCATCCAACAGTTCCACCAGGTTCAATTACCAGGTACCCCATAGAAAGAGTTTCAATACCTATTTTTTTAATATTTGGAGCTGCTAAAGCCTGTGCTCCTATAATCCAGTAGGGATTGGTGGAGTTGAGTAGACTCATAAAAAACATAGCATCAGCATATTTACTTACTCCGCTGGTATTACCGGGAAATAGTATTATGGGAACGCCAATAGTTTCCTGTAATATTTTAGCTGTTGCATCCAGATCTGCTGCTTCTGCAATGGAACCACCCAACATTATCCCGTCTGTTCCCCCTTTAATTGCTTCCTGAGCAATCTTAAGAGCTGTTTCTGGGTCTTGTTCATCAGGATCTATAAGTGTTAAATGTAATTTATGATCATTTAAGGATAATTTGATGAAATTTTCTACATTCATTTTAAATCACTTAAAACATTGAAACTAAATATTAGTACTATATTAAGATTTGAGGAAGAGTTTAACTCTCCCCATAAAATTATTCATCCTCTAGGTTCTTTAGCCTTGAATCTAAGACCTTTGTATCCACATTTTCTGCATACCTTTGCAGTTGGTGGGTTTCTAGCATTACATTTTAAGCATATTTTGATATGAAATAATCTTTTCTCTGCTTCTTCAAATCTAGCCATTTTTATCCTCCTATAAATTCATTTTGAACTTTAACAACTTCCATGCTACTTTCTGCATGGGAATAAGCTTCTAACAACTCATGATTGAGCTTTAGAAAATGAGGTCCCCATTTAAATTGGGACATAATTTCAACAGCAATATTTTTAAATCCAACTATATAAAAGGTTGCTGCAATTGCCTCTGCAGTAGACAGTATGCAGGGCCGACCATAATTAGTAGGGTTGGCTGCTACTAAGTAGGGAAGTGATCTATGATATTTAGCTGTTTTAAACATAAAAGAAGATCTTTCAACTTTCTTCCAGGAACAATCGATAGCAACAAGGCCCGTATCCATAATGGTCTTTTGATCTTCACGTGATACAGATTTCTCACTGAAAGGATTTAAAACTATCGCACCTTTAGGTATTTTATTTAGCTGGTTGACTATTTTAAGTTTATCCTTACGTGCCAGTTTAAGGGTGGTGCACTTTTTAGGATCACACTCTTCTGCATGATAAGCAACGATTTTCATAAAATTCATATTCTCTAATTTTAGAAGGTTAACTCTTAAAATTACTTAAAAATAGTTTCCAATAAACTAATAATTTTAATATAACATTAAATTATTTAAATCTATTTATTTTACTAATAATTTCCTAATCAAGTAATTAATTTAAGATAAAATATTAAAAAGTGTCATTTAATAACTTAAATAAAAGTTCGCTCATAGTTCAAAATCTTTGATACTAATCCCCCTGGATTCTTTAAATCCTCCAGTTCGTAGTAACGTCCTCCTGCTGCTAAGGCCAGTTCCATGTTGAAATTTCTTCCTAATGTTACTGTTTTTTCAAAATTAATTACAATAGTGTGGAAATAATTTTCTTTTAGTTCTTCAGCTAATTTTAGAGAATCCCGGGAGGGATCCTCATTTAATGCCACATTAGGCATTCCATCAGTTAATATTACCATTAATGGTACAAATTCGTCCTGTTTCTGCTCACTTTTTAGTATTTCCAAACCTTTTTTTAATCCAGACGCCATGGGGGTAGTCCCGCCCACGCTTATATTACCAATTTTTTCGCGAAAGGCAGTAGCTCGTTTTGTGGTGGGTATAATAACCTCTGCTCCCTGGCCTTTAAAACCAACAACACTAACTTTATCATTATGTCTATTACTATCTTCAACTATAGCTTCTAATATGCCCTTCACCCGGTTTGCTTTTCTTTCTGAGAACATGGATCCACTGATGTCCACTACCAGTACTATAGATGCTCGGGCCCCGTGTTTTCTAATTTTTTCCCGTAGATCTTCACTTTTAACTTTAATCTCACCATTGGATCTTACTGCTGCTGCTCGTAGTGTTGCATCTATTGCTATATCTTTAGAAGAAACTTTAGGAATTTTACTTTTAACATATTTGCCTTTTTCAGTTTTTGAATCCATTCGTTTCCCGTATAATTTCCTCTTTTTTTTACCTTTCATTTTCAGCAATTTTTTTATATCGACATCCTCTTGGTCTGTTTCAGGAATATTTTCCTCCTGCTTTAAAGTTTTAAGTTGCATACCCTTTTTTCCAGACATATCCTCTGATTTTTCTGGTTGAACTGACTTTTTGTCCTGTTTTTCTTTCTCAGTATCCTCTGATTTTTCTGGTTGAACTGGTTTTTCTTCTGTTTCTTCATTTTTCATATCATCTGATGCTTTTTCCAGTTTTTTTTCTACATCATTCTTATTAAATGATTTCGTTTGCATCCGATGTCCCAGTACCAGTAAAGTGGCCTCTTCTAAATCGTTTAAATCAACATTTTTACGATGGTTAAATGCAGCAATGGTTTTAGCTGTTTTTAAAATTCCAATATCTGCCCGGTGCCCATCTACACCTGCTTCAACACATACTCTGGCAATTAATTCCATTAAATCGTTAGAAATTTTTACTCTATTTAAAATTTCACGTGCTTGTAAAATTTTATCTAGAATTTCTTTTTGTTGATCTTCATATTCCTTTATGAAACTTTTAGGATCGTTTTCGAATCTTTCCCTACGTTCCATGATTTTTATTCTTTCTTCAATATCCATAATTGTGTGTACGTCAATATGCAGCCCAATTCTATCTGCAAGTTGGGGTCGAAGTTCTCCTTCCGCTGGATTCATTGTACCTACCAGTATAAATTTGGAGGGATGACTGACAGAAATTCCTTCCCTTTCTACAATATTCACACCATAGGCCGCAGCATCCAGTAAAACGTCAACTAAATGATCATCCAAAAGATTGATCTCGTCCACGTAAAGAATGTTGCGGTTAGCTTCAGCTAAGATACCTGGTTCTAAAGATTTAACTCCTTCTTTAAGAGCCTTTTCAATATTGATAGATCCTACCACCCGATCCTCAGTTGAACCAAGAGGAAGTTCTACTACACGCATTTTTTGTTTTTCAATTTCTATATCGCCAGTTTTGCATGCTTCACACATGGAAGTTTCTTCTGCAGGATCACAGTAAAAGGGACATCCTTTAACCACATCCAAAGATGGAAGAAGATCAGCTAAAGCCCTTACTGCTGTGGTTTTACCAGTTCCCTTGTCACCTTTTATTAAAACTCCACCAATTGATGGATTTACAGCATTCAAGATTAAAGCTTTTTTTATATTTTCCTGTCCTACAATTGCGCTAAATGGGAAAACGAGATTTTTCACTATTCTCACCGTTTTTTAAAAAAATAATGTATTTTTCTTATTTTTAGTGTTTTATTGCTATTTTTTAAGATAATAACATTTTAAACTGTTATATAAACTGAGATAATACCTTTAGAATTATATTCCATTTTATGAAGTATAAATTTGTTGTTGATAATCAAATTGATTCATTTAGGAATAATATTAATACAATTTTTATTAACTGTGATGGAGACAAAAAGAATAAATAACTTTCCCAATATACCTTAAAAATGGTGATGTATAATGTGTACTGTTGGCGGCCCCATGGCTGACATAAAAATGAAAAAACTTAAAACCAAAAGATATAGATGCTTAGACTGTGAAAATGAGTTTAAAGGTATTGGAAAAAGAGTTATATGTCCGTCATGCCAGTCAGAGAATCTAGAAGCGTTAGAATAAGAGACGATGAAATTTTATTTTTAATGGGAAAAAGTAGTACTGTTGGGATTGCTAGATCATCCCATAACCTCCATTTATTTATTGGAATGCCTGAAAAAGAAGAAATAGTTCAGTTTCTTGATCCTGACGATTTAATAGTTGTTTCTGCATTTGATACTGGGGAAAAGATAGAAAAAGGTATAAAAGCATTAATTTATTTAATCAAAGAAATTAAATCCCCTATTGTGGTTCTTCCAGAAAATCATCCCACATCCAATAGACTTAAAATGGTGGTAGCCTCTGGAGATCATATACGTCTTAACTGTAATATTGTTCCAGGAACACATCCGGAACAAGATATACTATGTTCTGGAGATGATTTGTCAGGTACAGAAATTAATTCTGTTAAAAATGGTGTAGAAATAATAGGCAATGCATCTAGAAATAAAATAGATAAACTAGCTTAAGTATTATAGAATTATTAATTGATAAAATTTGCCGAAGTCAGCGGAGTTCTTTTAATGGATAAAAAATTCAATATCTCTCTTATTGATGTTGAAAACATGAAATGGGACAGAGATATTAATGGTTTGAGTTTAGCACTTAAAAGTGATAACGATTACATCCGTAAAGAAGCTGCAGAGGCACTGAGATATATACCTGGAAAAAAAACCATTAAATCTCTTTTAGATATGTTAGATGATAAATTTTGGGCAGTTAGAGCTGTTTCGATCCAATCTTTAGCATATATCGGCGAAAAAGATCTTATCCCTCACATAAGTGATTATCTTAAGGATGATTCCTGGGTTGTTCGATGCAGTACTATAGAAGCCCTGGTGGAACTGGGAGGTAAAGAAGTTACCGACCAAATACTTCCATTTCTCTTTGATGAAGATGATCATGTTAGAGACACTATAGAAAGATCACTGAATAAATTAAAAGATAAAGAATCTCCAATTTCAGAAACATATTAATATAGGAAAGAGTAGAACCAGATAACTACCATTCTAATAATGAATTTTGATAATTTATTCATTAATTATCAAAAGGACAGAAATTATAGAAGACTTAAATAGTCTTTAGAACATATTAAATATAATGATTTTTTGATTTTTAATATTAAAAAATGCACTTGTAATATTTAGACATAAATAACGAGATTAACATGATAATGTACGATTTTTATCAAATAATTGGACAGTTAATTTTTATTGCAGGTATAATTATTGTACTGCTCCTTTCACTAAGTTTAATTCTTGGAAAAATTTTGATAAGGCAAGATAGGCTCATTTTCCCTAAATTACTACTTTTTACCATAGATATATTTTATGGTCCTTTTAAGAAGTTTTCAGAAAATTTGGGATTAGAAGAAAAAATAGTTGATCAGATAGGTGTTGAGGTAAGAAATAAGGTTAACAAAAAAGCTTTTGACAATTCAGAACCTGAAGAAAGATTATTGATACTCCCTCATTGTCTCCGACATGCTGATTGCGAGGCAAAACTTGATTCATCCGGATTAAAATGTACAGACTGCAATCGATGTGTAATAGGGCCCTTGAAGAAGAAGGCAGAAAATATGGGATATAAAGTTTTCATAATACCCGGATCAACTTTCCTTAAGAAAATTGCGGAAAAAAACAGGTTTAAAGCAGTATTAGGTGTGGCATGTTATCAAGACTTGAATCTGGCAATGATGAAACTCTCCAAGTTCTCATGTCAAGGAGTGCCACTCTTGAAAGATGGATGTATAAACACTAAAGTTGACTACAATGAAGTATTAGAAAAGATGGGTGCGGCAACACCAAAAAAGAAGATCAACGGTGTTTCTTGCAACTCAAAACCAGACAAAAAAAGTTACATTTAATAATTTCTATAGGATTCTTGTAGTTATAAATTAAATTAAACTAATTTTACAGTTATCTACATTAAATTAACTGAAAATATCATTGAATAGAAATGAAATGGCTCGATTTGAATCTCTGCAGAAGCAGTATATGTTGGTTCATTCGAGTTATTCTCTAAATTTACAACTGGGTCTTCTGCATAACAAGAATCCATTAGAAAGATGTTTCAATACAAAAAATTATTAACGAAACTTTTATAACTTTAATATTATTTCCCTCAACGTAATAATTTATATTTTTAATAATATTTGTGATTCATTAGACCAGTGACATAAAATTTCATCATCTTATATTATGAAATAATGAAATGATTAATTATTTTATAAAAATGGTAAAATTTATATTAGGGTATATGTAAATAGTATAGATACCTATGTATCAATCTAACATAGGGGCCATAATGTCACTTCCAGGGGTTTATGTTTTTGCTATAACCTACTCCCACATATCAATTAATCCCTGGATGGCATTAATTTCCTAACTAATTTTATTATTTATTATAAAATTAAAGTAACTTATTTAAAGGTATTATTCTTCAAACACTTTTTATACAGCAAAAATTAGTTATAAACTATTTAAAGGAGTAATAGCTAAAAATTCTTTTTTTAAAAATTATAAAAAATATCTATAAAATTAGAATCTTATTTTTAAAATAACAATGCAATATCTGAAAATTTATAAATTCCTTTAATTATAACTCAATATGCTTAAAACATTATGAATATCTCTAGTAATTATGGAGAAATTATATGTCTGAAATACCTGTAACGGATAATCACATCCACGTAGATCCCATTAATGGGGAAGGTCCTTTAGAAGTTGCTAAAAAATTTGAAAGAGCTGGTGGGAATATAATGATAATACCTAACAAACCTACCTGGACTGTTAGTGATACTTGCTCTTTTAAAGAGGCTATGGAATTAGTGGTTTCCTATGTAAATGAAATAAACTCCAAAACCCAAACTAAAGCATATGCCATTGTTGGAGTACATCCCGCCGAACTTTCCAGACTGATCAAAAATGGAGTGCCCCATAACAGAGCAGAAGAAATGATGAAAGATGCCTTGAAGACTGCACAGCGAATAGTCCAAAAGGGTGATGCCATTGGTATAGGGGAAATAGGACGACCTCATTATGAAGTAAGCCCTGAAGAACTAGAAATCCATAATAAACTCATTTTATATTCTATGGAACTTGCAAGTGATGCAGATTGTGCTGTACAGCTGCATACTGAAAGTGCTACTAGCAAAGAATTCGAAGAATTTGCAAACATGGCCCACGAAAGTAAACTAAAAGCATACAAAGTAGTCAAACATTTTTCAGGGCCTTTAGTGAATAAAAAAGAAAATTTTGGATTAACTCCCTCACTTATATCAACCAGAACTGTAGTAATAGAAGGTTTAAAGAAAGGTAAAAACTTTTTAATGGAAACTGATTATCTGGATGATTTAAATCGGCCAGGTGCAGTTTTAGGTCCTAAAACAGTTCCCAGAAGAACCAATGAATTAATAAGAAAAGAAATTTTAAGTCTGGAGGATGCATACACAATTCATGTGAAGAACGTGGAGAAGGTCTATGGTATAGACCTTGATTTTTAGAAACAATTTACTAAAGAATTATTTAAACCTTATTAACCATGACCGCCTCCAATGAGGAAACTGACCAGTGATATAAATATTCCTATGGCCACGATTTCCACACTAGTTTTTAATATACTTTCCTTGGAAACTTTTCCAAGATAAATTCCCAGAAATACTAAAGCAACAAAACAAAAACAAACTGTGACAATTATAGCAGTTAACCTATCTCCTAAAAAAAGAAAGGGCACAACAGGTACAAATGACCCGATAAAACTGGAAAAACCATGGGTAACCATACTCATATATATCCTTCTTTTAGCTTGCTGGTGAATTAAAGTATCATCTAAAGATCCTTCTTCCCGGACCATTTTACGCTCCAGTTCACGTAAGGTACGAACTTCTTCGGCTCGCTCACCAATAAAAGAACCGAATGCATTTGATAAAGCTAAAGCTATTCCTCCGCTCAAACCAGTAAGGCCGATGATGTAATTAGGAATATTTGCATCTCCCACAGCAGCAACACCACTGGCAGCCAATGTAACACCCATAACAGCTAAAATTCCGTCAAGACTACCTAAAGCAACGTATCTGCTCATTTTAAAATATTCATTGATAAATTCTTTGATATTCATCTAAAATTAATCCTCAATCTGATTTTTAATTCTTGTAGAAACTTTATTTATAAAATTTTAATAATTAAAGGAATGGATTATCCTCTACCTAATTCTTTATGGGCCCGGGCAAGGTGTCCGGCTGCAATAGCTCCCATTAATGAAAGTTCACCAGCTAAAACTATTCCTCCCACAATTTCTGCGAATTTTCCAATCTTTCCAGAACCATAAGCATCCATGATCTCTAAACATTCTTTAGCAGTTTCTAACCGGGTACCTCCACCAAAAGTGGCCAGTGGCAAATCTGGCAGGGTAACTGCAAAGTATAAATCTCCATTTTTATCCTCGGCTATGGTTATACCCAGACTCCCTTCAACAACATGTGCCTCATCCTGTCCTGTGGCCAGGAAAACCGCCCCGATCATGTTAGCATAATGAGCATTAAATCCCATAGAACCGGCAATGGCAGATCCCATGAAATTTTTTGATAGATTAACTTCTTTTATAGCCTCAATAGATGTTTTAAGTTTCTTTTCAACAATACTTTCTGGAACGATAACTTCTGCAACAACTGTTTTTCCCCTTCCTTCAATGAGGTTTATTGCTGCTGGTTTTTTATCAACACATACATTACTGCTCAAAGCCACCACATGTGCTCCCGTTTTATACTGCAAAAGATTTAAAGCAGCTTCTGTTGCTATGGTAACCATGTTCATTCCCATACTGTCTCCAGTGGTATATACAAAACGGGGGTAGACATATCGACCCACAACCAGAATAGGTTCAATTTTAATCAGTTTTCCATGTCTGGTTGTTACCTCAGCTGCCTTTTTAAGTTCACTGAAATGGTTTTCTATCCATTTTTTCAATTCCAGTGCTTCAGTTACAGATTCTGTCTTTAAAACTGGTGCTCTGGTCATTTTATCATCAATTATTCTAACAGTGGCACCGCCTGATTGAGATATTACAGAGCATCCTCTATTAACTGAAGCTACTAAAGCCCCTTCTGATGTTGCCAGAGGTACATAAAAATTTCCCTGGGTGTGTTCACCATTTATCTTCAAAGGACCAGCCACACCTACTGGTATTTGTATAGCCCCAATAGGATTTTCTATGTTTCTTTTACCTGCATCTTCCATGTTCATGGAGAAATTAGCTACATGTTCCATTTTGTTATTGGAAATAGATTCAATGTACTTTCTTCTAATTTCCACGGCTTTGTTGAAGTCCTTCACATGTTTTTCAATTTCATGTAATTTTATTTCACCATTAGATATTTTATTGATCAATTCTTTTTCATTTAACATGTTATCACGGAAAAAATAATTTTGTAAACATCAGTTTATAAAATGTTTTTTATAATTCCAACAATATCTGAAGGACGTGTTGCAACTTGAACGCCTGCATCTTCAAGTGCCCTCATTTTAGTTGCAGCAGTTCCTGCTTCTCCTTCTATTATAGCCCCTGCATGACCCATACGTTTTCCTGGTGGAGCGGTGGTGCCGGCAATATAAGCTACAACTGGTTTGGATATATTATCTGCTATAAATTCAGCTGCTTTTTCCTCAGCATTTCCACCGATCTCCCCTATCATTACCATTGCTTCAGTTCTTTTGTCTTCTTCGAAGCGAGACAAAACATCCGAAAAATCAAGCCCAACTACTGGATCTCCACCAATACCTAAACATGAACTCTGTCCCATTCCAGAATTGGTAATTTGACTGGCAACTTCATAGGTTAAAGTTCCACTTCGAGATACGATACCTATGTTCCCATCATTAAATATATGGGTGGGCATAATACCCAATTTACCTATTCCAGGGGTTATTATACCTGGCGTGTTAGGTCCAATAACCACTGAATTTTCTCTGCGAGCATATTCTACTATTTCCATTGAATCATGGATGGGTATATGCTCAGTTATAATTACAACTAAATCTAACTGTGAAATTGCTTCAAATGCAGCATCTTTAGCAAATGGTGCAGGAACGAAAATTATGGAAGCATTTATACTTATCTCTTCTTTTGCCTCTTCAATGGTGTTATAAATATCAATGTCTTGGAATTTCTGGCCACCTTTTCCTGGCGATGTTCCAGCCACAATTTTTGTTCCATATTTAAGCATCTGTTCTGTGTGGAATGATCCTTGCATTCCAGTTATTCCCTGCACAATGCATCTGGTATTTTCATCAAGAAGTATCATCGAAAACCTACCTTTTATTATTATGAATAATATTATTTTCTTCTTAATTATTTCAAGTTATAAATATATCTTCATTATATTATGGTGGAAATTTATTATAGATGTTATGTTTTATAGATTTAAAATTCTGGTTCTCTGCTCTATAGGAACTGCAAGATCAATGACATTGCCATTCATATATGCTGTTACTGAGACTATAACACTTCCAGGTATTATATAGGAAGGGGAGCCTCTTTTTACTAAGTAAACATTCTTATTTCCAAGGGCAGCGCCAACCATGGCCCCGGCTACGACTCCGACACTTTCAATATTTTCGATTGTGGCCACTACCACGGGATCATCAGTCATATCTGAGACATAACCCACTCCAGGAATATTTTTCAGACTGTTAACCACACTTCCCTGAACATCAAATACATTGTCCATGGAACTAGCAGCTTTTATTGCAGAACTTGCCACATCGTTTACAAATGATTCACCACCATAAGTGTCAAAGGCCAGGATTACTGCATCTGGAAAAAAATCTTGGTTAATCTTTGCATCTACATAGGAAATTCCTTCTCCTGCATTCTCAGGATCCTCTGATACGCCGCTAATATCCCCTAAATCCTCGGCGTTATTCCTTAAAATATTCATTATTTCTTTATTGATAGTTTCCAACTTGTTATCTGGTACAAATGCACTAATTACCACATCATCACCAGTTATATTGGTAAGAGCAGCACTATGAGCACCAAAATCCATTAATTGGGGAATATCATTTTCAAGATTTTTTATAAGGTCCTGACTACATGAAACATCGTTTCGGGAGATATCAGCACCTATAGCAGTTATTTTCAAAAGATCACCACTTATAATCTAATATTCAAAATCAGTAGTATTGTTATTGAGATCAAATCTGAAATTATTTATCATTATTCTCATTAACCCCTATTTTGTACCATACTAAAATTTTGAATCAATATTTAATATCAATATAAAAAAACTTGTTTTTAAAGATTTTTATAATTAATTATTGTTTTAAAACTCATGAGACTATTTCTAATAATAATAGCTCAAAATTCTAAAAACTAAATGTATTTCATTTATTTAAGGAAGGATATTTATAATTTAAATACAATATAAATATTTTAATTGTATATATTTTCAAATTATTTTCAATTGATAATCTTTAAAAAAAATATAGGATATGTGTAGGTCTTGTCAAAAAAAACTAGGATATGTATCCCTATAATGGAAAAAGACTCTAAGCTGCTGGAAAAATCAGCATTAAAAGCTATTGATGTAGGTGCAGATATACTGGAATTGAGGATTGACTTTCTTAAAAACCCTGATCCCCACACTATGCAAAGATTAATATACGATCTTGATTATCCTATTATAGCAACCAACAGGATGCAAAATGAAGGTGGTTTCTTCATTGGTTCCGAAGTAGAACGAACTGATATATTAATAAAAGCCGCAAAATACGCTGAATTTATTGACATTGAGCTTCAAACTCAAAGTAAATACAGAAAACCCGTGATAAATAAAGCTAATTCAACAATTATCTCATTTCACGATTTTAAAAAGACCCCTCCCCTGAAAGATCTTCTCAAAATTGTGGATGAATCTAAAAAAATTGGTGACATAGCTAAATTTGCAGTAATGCCACACACACTTAAAGATACCTTGACAGTATTAGAAGTACTAACCAATGTAGAAGACACTATTGGAATAGCCATGGGTGATATGGGAAGATATACTAGAATTATTGCCCCAGTTTTTGGTTCTCCCATAACTTACGCATCATTAGATAATGCATCTGCCCCAGGGCAATTGGATGTTGAATCTACAAAAAATATATTAAACCAGATTTTATAAAATAAATGAAAAAAATTTATAAAAATGGACCTAAAAAAATTTAATTGGTGGTGATTAATTGAAATCAAGATCATGGATAATTGCAGGTATAATCGTGGTTTTTATTGTAGCGGCAGCTTCTGCCTATTTATACCAAGGGTTAGATAAAGTTGATGTAACCATAGATACAAATGGAACGGAAATAACCGTCAAAACTACTGCTTCAATTTTTAATAATGCACCGCCCGAGATGACGACAGAAATTGAACAATATGTTACCAATGCAGTTAAAGATTATCACAGCACGGTAGAAAGCATACAGAAAGATGTTCAGGAGATTGTTAAATCATACGGTTATAAAGAGGCTACAGTAACTATTAACTCCCAGTTTGGATTAAATCAACTCCCTATGCCTGCTGTTGTAAATGGAGATTCTATGGTGCCTACTTTAAAAAACGGACAGCAAATTGTTGTTCTTAAAACAGATAACTATAAAGTTGGTGACATAGTTGTGGCGGTTCATCCAGAATATGATCTTATAGTAAAAAGGTTGTCAAAAATTGAAGGTGACCGAGTCTATTTAACCAGTGACAACAAGAATGTAGAAACTACAACCATATACCATTCCACCTACTACGAAGTAATCACTAAAACTCCATTAAACACTTGGCTTCCTAAAGATAGTGTTATTGGTGTTGTGAAAGTTTATTAAACAGCAAATACCCGGTTTAACCTAAAAATGATTAATTAAATTTTTTTTCTTTTTAATTTTCAATAATAAAATTCCCTTAAAAACTAATTTGTAAAAGATGAATAACAATAATATAAATTAAATGTAGGAATTTATTATAAAACTTAATTTCAATTTAAAAAAAGTGTAGATAAAAAGAATTTGTATCTAACTTAACTCTGAGAGTTTTTTTATTCTTTTTACCATATTTGGATGGGTGGACATTATTTCCATGACTTTATGAGATAAGCTGACCTTAGTCTCACTGTATTTAAGCCTTGAAAGTTCACTTTCACTTATAACTCCATCCATGTCCATGTCCAGTTGCCTGAGATCAGATATTTCGTTACCTGCATCTGATATGTCATTAACAAAGAAGGCCTTTATTCCTTCTACCTCTTTTATTTCATCTTTGTTCGCTGCTGCTGAGCCATAAACAAGTTTGTATAGGGCACTGGCAAGTTTATGTGGTGGATTCCCCAGTTCAACACTGCCCTGATCGGCATAATATTCTCTTACTCTTGATACAAATAGAACCAGCAAGTTACCTAATATATAGCCTGCAAGTGCAGCTACTCCAATTAGTGCGGCTCCACCTTCCCTATTTCGACCTCCAGAGAATAACGTGCTTATAAATATGTAATAACATATCAAAGGCACTACACTAAGTAAAGTCATTACCATCATGTCCATGTGCCTTATATGGGATATTTCATGACCTAAAACAGCTTTTAGTTCATCTTCATCCAATAAATTGATAATTCCACGGGTTACACAAACCCTTCCATCTCCTTTAGATTTACCGAATGCAAAAGCATTAGGTACTCCAATTTCAGATATACCTACCTTTGGCTTAGGTATGCCTGCATTGTAGGCTAATTCTCCCACCATACGGTGAAGATTGGGGGCCTCTGCTTCGGATACATATCTAACTTTCATCATGGATTCGACCATAAAAGGACCCAAGAGGTACTGCCCCAGTACAATGACTAGTGCAAAGAAACCAAACATTAATGGACTGCCAAATCCAAAATAATAGCTTACAGCAGCCACTATAGCATAAAGTAGCCCGAATAATAGTACTGTTGCAAACCATAGTCGAAGTCTTAACTTCCAAATACTTGAACCGTTCATTTGAACATCTACCTCTTTATTGTTCTATATTTCAAATAATCTGATTAATTTTTATTTTATTCATTTAAATATTACTTTAAAGAATTAATTTTGATTATTAATTTATAATAATCTTATAGTTAATATTGGTTATTAAAATATAAAATTTTTACTATAAATAATTTATCATTGTAATATTTAATCAATAAAAAAATTGTATGAATATTATTTAATTTATCTCCACAAATAGTTAAAAAAACAAACTATTTTATATACAGATTGATATGTAGATATGTAATTAATTCTAATCGTTGTTATTGAAAAAATGAATAAACTAATTCAATTTATATATTTAAGAAATATTATAAGTTGATTCAATATTATGATTTATTTGTAGGGTGAATCAATGAAAAAGAACTTGATGTCAATGGAAACTTTTCTTATATTTTTACGAGGATTGTTCATGGGAACTGCTGATATAATACCCGGAGTTTCGGGTGGAACCATAGCATTAATTACAGGAATATATGAAAGACTGATTCATGCCATAAGTAAAATAGATTTTAAATTCATTTTATATCTTTTTAAAGGAGATTTTAAAAGTTTCAAAAAAAATGCAATGCAGGAAATAGATTTTGAGTTATTCATCCCACTCTTGGCAGGTATAGGTCTTGCCATTCTCACCATGTCCAAGGTTATATCATACCTTTTAACAAGTTTTCCAGCACCTACTTTTGCTTTTTTCTTTGGATTGATTTTAGCATCAGCCATATTTGTTTATGGGCATGTTGACGAACTAAGCATAAAAAACATTTTATTTGCAATTATTGGATTTGTATTTGCCATTATTTTTGTCGGATTAAATCCAATACAGGCCAATCATTCCCTACCTATAATATTCTTATCTGGTGCAGTGGCCATATGTGCAATGATACTACCGGGAATATCCGGAGCATTTATATTGCTCCTTCTAAATCAATATGAATACATGATAAATGTATTAAATAACATGCAAATCGTCGATATAATAACCTTTATTGCCGGTGCTTTAATTGGAATTTTATCATTCTCAAGACTATTGGACTACCTTCTAAAACACCATAAATCCATAACCATGGCATTTCTGGTAGGTTTAATGGTGGGTACCTTGAGACTTCCTTACGAAAAAATTGTATTGAATATGGGATCAATATGGCCTATTTTAGGGGCTGCCGCATTTGGGTTTGTTATTGTTTTCATATTGGAATGGAAATTTAAAGGACAAAAACAGCCATTAAAACTTTAATAAGTTCTATCATAAGATTAAGAGATTAAAAAATTAATATAATCAATTTAATTTTAGAATAATTTAATAGATTCAGATAGATATAATAAAAAAATAAGTTAAGAGAACTCTTCTTAAACTTTATGTTCCCCTTTTTAAATCAGTATATGCCTTGCTTAAGCTGTTTATGACATGTTTTCTAATTTCAATATCTTTATCATCTAAAAATTGGGTCAATGCATTTACTGCGGCAGAAGGGCCGCCAATTTCCGCAAAATTCCACGAATTCATTGCAATTAAATAATAAGCTTCTTCTTCAACATTTTTAGCTTTCCATCCCAAGTGCATTAAGGATAGGGCAGCTTCTTTACGAACCTGTTTATCTCCATCATTTAAAATGTTAATTAATGGCAAAACTGCATCTTTATCCTCTATTTTTCCTAAAACTCTTGCTGCACTGGCACGTACAACATTTTCTTCAAATTTTAGTGCATTAATAAGAGGTTTAACTGATGGTTTTCCTATTTTTATTAAAGCTTTTTCAGTTTTGGATCTGATGCGTTGATTACTATCACTTAACATTTTTATTAAAGAATCTACCGCTTTTTTATCACCCATATCACCCAAAGCTTCAACAGCAACTCTTCTAACACCTGGATCCTCATCTTCTAATTTTTTAGCAACAAAGCCTATAATCTGCTCTTTATCCATAATCCCCCTCCACATAAGCTATACACTACAACTAATTATGAATTTTAGAATATATCAACTATTACATCATGAAAATCTGAAGTGATAGATGGATATTAAAAAGTTTATATCCATGTACGTATAATTTATTCAAATTTAGAAAATTCCCGGGGATTAAAACCCTGCTTTAGAATAAGATTTTGATCATAACTACTCAATTGAACCTTGGAAGTGGGGGGTATAGGGCTTCCTTTTTTGGCGAGTATTACGCCACTCTTTTTATTGGCCCCTAAAAATTTTCCAGCATTGCCGTTGACGATTATTGTGCCAGATATCATGTCAATAGCAGTAAAATCATCAGTGTCACCATTAATTATTACCAAGCCACCGTTTAGCAGAGCACCAGTATTTCTTCCCCCATTTCCATTAATTCTAACCCGTCCTTTTTTCATTAGTATTCCCGTACTTAAATCAACATTACCGTTAAAAACAACGTCAACATTTTTATCTAATCTAGCCCCTACAGTGTCTTTTACTGAACCATCATTAATTATAAGCATATTATTAATTAACTGGCATTCCAGAAGTTGATCACCATCCTCAACATTGGTAATAATGTCAGTGATGGAACGGTACTTCTTATACCCGCTTTTATCAGATTTAACCTGTACCAAATTCCCAATTGGTTCTTTTACATCTCCTTTAACATAAATATTGCCCTTGACCATGCTGATTCCCATTCGAGTATCAACATTCCCGTCTACAATAACATCTCCCACATCTACTTCTTTTCCACTGCCACCAAAGTATTTTAAATCCACTCCCATACTGGAACAGAATCTGTGGCCAACATCGCCATTAATCTTGATATCCCCACCATTTTTAAGGTGTTCCACCAGATCTTCAAAGCTATATTCTGTATCTGGAATTTTCCATTCTGGAGATAGTTTTTCCCCTTTATGCTGCCAGTAAAAATTATAGGTAAAATCACACAAACAATCAACCGGCTTTTCAATATCTATTTCAAGTACATTATCGTCTGATCTATCTCTCTTTGACTTTTTACCAAAAATTTTAAGCATCTAAATCCCCTTTCAATTATTATAATACAAAAATTTTAGAATATTAAAATCTAAAACATTGTCACCTATCCCCATATTAATTATACTAATTCTAAACTATTATTTTATTGTAGAATATTCAAATTATAATATTCAAAGTTATTATTCCACTAAATTTATAATATGAATAACATGACCAGAGATGTATTAAAATATCTGAATAATATTAACGTAGACACGCGTTTTATCAGTTTAATGGATAAAATAGTCTACATTAATAATCTCAGATTTTCAAAGTTTTCCAAAAGAAAAGAAGAAGTATTTCTTAATAAATATCCTGATTTTAAGGTAGTAAGATCTAAAATTTTCCAGAAGATTTGTAGCAGAGCATCTAAAGTTCTGGTTAAAAATATAAAACCTCACGAGAACATTTTCATACTTAATAAAAGCACATGTTTAGATTACGCAGTTTTAACAGTTTTAGAACCATATCAAAGGAAATACGACATAAAACTATTTGTTGAAGATTCCTTCGATAAAATTGATAATCAAAAGATAGATGCTACTGCCTCCAACTTAACCTTAGACGATGAAGTGGAAACCATCCTAAATCGGATTTTAAATGGAAAAGAAGTTGACCTACTAAGTTCAAAAGATTATTACGATTCTAATGAAGGTAATAAAATAAAAATAATTTATCCTCTTTTAAATGTTCCAAAAAAATGGATTTATTCCTGGTTAGACCTTGAAAAAGATGAACTTGTGAGTATGGATGATGATCTAGCTAAATCTCTGCTGGATTTTCTGGAAAAATATGTTCCTGATGTTAGAGAAAATATTTATAAATCAACTGTTTTTATAAGTAAAAATAAAGTAAAAAAATGAGGTAGAATGTTAATATAAAAATAGAATGGTTAAAGATAAAATATTAAAAACTATTTAAAGCTGAAAAGGGATGTTTGTTCCACTTTTTTATCGGGCTTGGAATCTTTCTTTGAATTACTCTGTGAAAACTTCCCACCAGTATTATTACCCTTTTTTATATTATTCTTGTTTTTCGTGGTTTTTGATTTTTTAGGTTCTTTCTGGCTTTTTGATGATTTTTTAGAGTTAGTAGTTGAATATAGACCAGAACCTGAAACTCCTTTTTGTCCTGATTTATTAGTTGTTGATTTCTTCTTTTTAGATTTTTTCACTTTTATCTTCTTGGACCTAAAAAGTTTCACTTCTGAATCATCCAGATCGAAATAGTTAGCAAGTTCATAGGCGGTTTCATCATTCTGAAACATGGTTTCAAAGTAAGGAAACTGGGTTATTGCTTCTTTTTTAGAAACATGAAGTTTTTCACCAATTTTTTCAGCTACTTTATTTCTTAAATCCCTCTTAGCTCTGCTTTTTGAAAGTAACGTGTATACTGATGAGGTTCCATATCTTGCAAATTTTTTATAAGTTTCATCTTTAGCCAGTGCCACACCCAAACCCATAAAATCAAAGGTGTATCTCCAGTATGTGTAGTCACGTGTGTTGAAAGCTCTTCCAAAATTCAGGTCAGCCAAGGACACCATATCATAAGCTTTTTCAATTTCATAATTTTTTTCGTATTCACGAGGAATATTCTCAGTTATCAATTCAAGAACAAAGTTTGGATCTTCTTGCAGACGCATAGCCTCTTTAATACGCTTTAATGTTTTGCTTTTAAGAACGGTTCTAACTGAATCAAAAATATTAGAAACGTTATCTTTTTGGGATACTAAATCAAGGTCGTTGGAAGTTATTTTTTCCTCGCCCTGGGCCATTATTTCCAGATCATTTATGGCAGATCGAAGATCCCCACTGGATCTTTTTGCCAGATCCTTTAGAACTGCATCATCAAATTCAATACCTTCCTGAACACATATTTTCTTAAGAAGAGCTGCAATAGAATTGGTATGAACCTTCCTGATAGTTACAACATTGCATTTGGTTTTAAAACCTTTAATACGGTTACTGTATGGATCGTTAGCCATCATTATGATGGGATGTTTTCCTTCTTTAATTATTTTATTTATAGCCCTAACACCACCCCGGTCATCACGACCATGAAGACCATCCACTTCATCAAGTATTATAAGTTTTAAACCTTTATTAAATAGAGAAGTTGTAGCGGAAGCCTCACCTATTGTTCTCATTATAATATCGTATGATCGTTTATCACTGGCATTAAGTTCTACATGATCAGAGAATTTGGAGGCTATTACATGGGCTAAGGTGGTTTTTCCCGTGCCGGGAGGACCCACCAGTAAGAGACATTTTTGGGGATTGTTTTCCTTCCAATTGTCAATCCATTCCATTATCTCTTTTTTTGCCTTTAGATTGCCAACTACTTGGTCAAATGTTTTAGGACGATACTTCTCTGTCCACATTTAATCTGCCCTTGATTTTGATAAAAATTTTGTAATAAGTGCTTCCAATTGTATTCTGGGATTTGCACCCTCTCTTATTCTGAAATCATATTCACTAATATTGGTAATAAGATTCATATAGGTTTGTTCATCTATAGCATCCTGCATGGCCATACGGGATACTTCTTGATAAATCTGGGTGACCATATCCTCTCCACTGATTCCCTGAACCACCATGACTTCCCGGAGTATATTCCTGGCTCCGAGGAAATCTCCGCTTAATGCCTTGTTAATCATCTTCTTAACATCTTTGGGCCGTGCTTTGGAAACCACTTCATGAATGCTTTCCTCGGTTATTTCCTCACTTACAGATGCTGATGCCTGGAGGATGTTTATAGCTTTTCTAAGATCACCCTCAGCAAAATATACAATGCTTTCAATGGCTTTAACATCAATATCAAGATTTTCTTTTTTGGCAATAACTTCTAACCGTTTTATGATATGATTACCTTTTACCGGTGCAAATCGGAAGATGGCACATCGAGATTGGATAGGATCTATAATCTTAGAGGAATAGTTACAGGAAAGAATAAATGAAGAAGTCTTGGTATACATCTCCATTTCACGTCTTAACGCATGTTGAGCGTCTTTAGTCATATTGTCTACTTCATCCAAAAATATAATTCTGAAAGGAGCACCAACCGGCTTTAAACGGCAGAAATTTTTAATATTGGTTCGTACTGTGTCAATACCCCTGGCATCAGAAGCATTTAACTCTAAAAAATTCTGTCTCCAGTACTCCCCTAAAATAGATTTAGCCAGTGCTAAGGCAGTTGTTGTCTTACCAACTCCTGCTGGGCCAGTAAACATAAGGTTTGGCATGCTTTCTTCATCAACGTATCTTTTTAATCTTTGTACAATATGATCTTGACCTACTACTTCATCTAAACTGCTTGGTCTGTATTTTTCTACCCATGGCCCGTTCATCTAATCACCATCTACCTTTTAGTTATTTTAATAATATATACGAGATTAAACTAAATTTTTTAATCAAAACAATTATCTTAAATACTCATACTATTTTTACAAAACCAATTCCATGATTGGATTGTAAGAATTTTTATTTGATTTATTTAAAAATAGTAATTTCCAGTTAGATAAATTTATTTATTAACATTCGTCAGATTTTTTTAGAAAATCTGGATTTTATTATATTAATATTTTTATTTGAATTACCTTTTAATTTTTATAATTTATCCTTTAAACTATTCTGGAATGACATCACACTAGGTTTGATACCAGTCCAGATTTGAAATGATTCTATTCCCTGGTAAATTAACATTTTAATCCCAGATACTGATTTTGCACCGGCCTTATCTGCTTCTATAAGCAAACTAGTTTTAAGTGGATTATAAACCATGTCAAACACTGTTAAATTAGAATGCATGTATTCTGCAGTAATAACTGGATTTTCATCAATATTTGGATACATTCCGAGGGGAGTGGTGTCAATAAGGATATCTACATCTTTTAATTCTGTTTTTAATTGGCCAAGATCTACGGCTTCAACATCACCTTTGAAATTATTTAGAATATCATCTCTAAGAGTTATAGCATTGTTAACTGTTCGGTTAGCAATGACCATGGAACCTGCACCTTCTAAAAGTATTTGAAAAGCAGCAGCACGTGCTGCTCCTCCTGCACCAGTTATTACAACCCTTTTATTTTTTATAGATGTTACCTCTTCCAAAGCTCTTACCAAACCTATCCCATCAGTATTATATCCTTTGATTATATTGTCTTCAAATTTTACAGTATTAACTGCTCCAATGAGTTGGGATGACCTGTCTAATTCATCCAAAAATTTGATAATCGCAGTTTTATGGGGTATGGTAACGTTTAAACCTTTAATGTTAAGACTCTGTGCTCCTTTAATGGAAGTTTCCAGATCTTCTTTTGAAACTCTGTATGGAACATATACATAATCTAATCCCAGTTCCAAAAACGCAGCATTATGCATCAAAGGAGATAAGCTGTGTTCTATCGGATCACCAATTAAACCTACCACATTAGTTTTACCAGTAATCATATTATCACATATAATTTATCCAATTATTAAGTTAAGTAGTTAATTATAATTAAACCAATAATTTATCCGGTTTTAACAGTAAATTATTATTAGTAATGTAATATAATATCATCAAATCAAATGAATGGTTTATTAAAACTTGTTAATTAATAAATTGATTTTAAATTCCAGATAGAGCAAATCTAAAAAATGCAACTGATTTTATATAGGTATAATACATAAAATTAATAAAATATAGATTATATTAAATAAAATAAATTTGTTTAATGTGTAAATTAAATTATAGATTAAAATTGTTATTAAGTCGAGTTAAGAACTAGATATATAAAAAAAATAAATTATTATCACAATATTTTAAGTAATAAATTACATTAAGAAATTATATTAAACTAGATAATGGGGGTATAAATATTGCCAGCTAAACAACGATTTGTTCTGGATACAACAGCATTTACTGATAATCAAATGCGTGATGTTCTAGGTGATGGAGAACTCTTAAAAACAGTTGATGTTTTATTAGATCTAATTGCCAGGTCCAGGATAAAACTTAACATGAGCTGTCATATGCCGCCAATTACCTATAAAGAATTCTCAGATTATATGGCCCGCTATGAGTGCCCGGAAGATATAATGATCAAAGCTGAAACTTGGATTGTTAAGAAATCACCCAACCGTTATGATACTAAAATACCCTCTGAAATATTTTATGAATATGTTCATGACATGAGAGAGAGAATGAATAAGGGTATGCGCATTTCTGAAAGTGCAGTATGGGAGGCAGCAGTTGAATCTATGGTCATGGCATCCCGCGGTCAGAAAAAAACTGATATCGAAGTAAAAATTATTGGTAAAGCCATAAAAGATTTTAGAAAGAAATACCGGGCTGCCTTAAGGAAAGGAACACTAGATAGTGCCCCCGACCTTGACGTATTATTACTGGCCAAGGAATTAGGTGCTGGTGTGGTTGCAGCAGACGAAGGAATAAAAATATGGGCTGAAAGATTAGGTTTAAGATTTTTAAGCGCCAAATCATTCCCTAAAATGCTAAAAGAATATTTAAAGTTTTATGAGTAATCTACTCAACTTATATCATTCTTAAATAATTAATGTAATTTTTTAGTAAATACATAAATGAACTATTATTATTTTATTAATGGAGTAATTAGATAAGAATGTTATTTTTATCATAAAATTGAAATAATTTGACACTTTTTATTGTGGAGGATATATAATGGAAATATTGAGACCCAGAGGAACTCGTGATTTTCTATTTGATGAAATGGAACAGAGAAAATACGCTGAAAATACTCTAAGAAGAGTTTTTGAAACTTATGGTTACGGTGAAATTAAAACCCCTTTATTTGAAGATTTAACTCTTTTTACCATGAAATCTGGTGAAGAGATTAAAGAACAGATTTATCACTTTAAAGACAAAAGTGAACGGGAACTGGCACTTCGACCCGAACTCACAGCACCTGTTGCTCGGCTTTATATGGACCAATTTCAGAAAAGTCCTAAACCCATCAAAATGTATTATTTCGGGAGCTGTTTTAGATATGAAAGACCCCAAGCAGGAAGATGGAGACAGTTCTGGCAGTTTGGATGTGAATTAATCGGTGGAAAATCTCCTGAAGCAGAAGCAGAAGTTATAACCATGGCCAACCAGAGCTTAGAAGATTTGGGCCTTGACAACTTCGAAATCCATATTGGTAATTTAGGAATTTTAAGAGGAGTTCTTGAAGAGGCCAATATAACTGACGAGAAGCAGGACCAGGTTATGGGTATCATTGACAAAGGAGATATGGAAGAACTTCAATCTTATTTGGACGACCTTAATTTACCTGAAAAGTATCGTGAAATTCTTTTAACACTGATTGGAATGGAAGGGGGAAAAAACTTACTATCCCATGTTAAAATGCTTATAAAAGACATTGATGCATCTTTTGAAGCATTAAATGACCTTGAAGAATTACTGAAAACTCTGGATGATTTTGGAATGGACAATTACGTGGTGAATTTAGGAATAGCCCGTGGACTGGATTATTATTCTGGAATGGTCTTTGAGATATATGTTCATGGTTTAGGAGCTCAAAAACAAATATGTGGTGGAGGAACCTATAACCTAATCGAAGTTTTCGGTGGAGAACAAGTAGAATCCACTGGATTTGCATTTGGATTTGATCGAGTAATGGGCGCACTTGAGAGTCAAAAAATCAATCTAAAAATTAAAAATAATCTGAAGGTATATGTGGCGCCTATATCTGAGAAAACCCGTGGTAAAGCATTTGAAGTAGTTCAAAATCTTCGAAGTGCAGGTATCGCTGCAGATGTTGATCTAGCACGTAAAAAATTAAAGAAAATATTAAATTATGCTAATAATTTAGGTGTAAACTATGTGGTTTTAATTGGAGAACGAGACCTAAAAGAGGGTAGGGTCACTTTAAAAGATATGAGAACCGGCACCCAGGAAATGATTGAAATTGATTCCATACAAGAAAACCTAAAAAAATTAATTTATGTTTAAACATAATAAATTATGTTACAATTAAATGATTGAAAAAGCCAATGCATATGATTAATTCTTGAAAAATATGGTTTAATCAAAAAATATTTAGTTGATATAATGAGCACTAACAAATTTAATTTAAATTTTAGACACAAAATAAATGATGAAAACCTTATAATTGCAATTTCTCAGGATTATGAAACATCAGAAGTTTTGATGGTTGCTTATATGAATGAGGAATCCTTCATGAAAACATTAAAAACTAATAAAGTTCATTACTGGAGTACTTCTAGAAATAAGATATGGTTAAAAGGAGAAAGTTCCGGTCACCTACAGAATGTGAAAGAAATCTACGTGGATTGTGATCAGGACGCAGTTCTAATAAAAGTTCATCAAGAAGGCGGAGCATGTCATGAAGGATATTATTCCTGTTTTTTCAGGAAAATAGAGGATAAAAATCTGAAAATAATTAAAGAAAAGGTTTTTGAACCTGACAAAATATATGGGGAGAAGTAAATGAAAATAATTCCAGATACAAGTGTTATTGTGGATGGCCGTATCACCACTATTGTCCAGGAAAAAGAATATGATGGATGTAAAGTTGTAATTCCAGAAGCAGTTGTATCTGAATTGGAATATCAGGCAAATAGAGGACGAGAAACAGGTTTTAATGGTCTTGAAGAACTTAAGAATTTACAAAAATTGAACCAGAAACAAAAAATTGAATTAAACTATGTAGGCAGAAGGCCAACCTTAAACGAGATATCACTTGCTAGAGGGGGCGAAATAGACGCTTTGATAAGGGGAACCGCCCAGGAACATGATGGCACCCTAATTACCAGTGACAAGGTACAATCTGAAGTGGCAAAAGCCCAAGGCCTGGAAGTAATCTATATAAAACAGGAAATAATTGAATATGGTGATCTAGAGATAACCAAATTTTTTGATAAACATACCATGTCAGTTCACTTGAAAGAAAATGTGGTTCCTATGGCCAAAAAAGGGCGGCCAGGAAATATTAAACTGGTAAAAATTGGTAAAAAACGTCTATCATTCTCTGAAATACATGGAATGGCTCGTGAAATTGTAGAACGGGCCAAATCTGATTTTAATAGTTTTATTGAAATTGAAAGAGAGGGCGCCACTGTAATTCAATTCAGAGAATATCGTATTTCTATTGCCAGACCTCCATTTTCCGATGGTTTTGAAATAACTGCGGTAAGGCCAGTGGCCACGGTTTCACTTGAGGATTACAAACTTCCAGAAAAATTAATCGACCGTTTGACCAACGTAGCCAAGGGTGTATTAATTGCAGGATCTCCTGGAGCAGGTAAAACGACTTTTGCCCAGGCAATAACCGAATTTTATAGTAATGAACTTAATTCCATAGTTAAAACCATGGAATCCCCTCGGGACCTTCAAGTAGGTGATGAAATAACCCAGTACGCACCCCTAGAGAAGGATATGCAAAAAACTGCCGATATACTTTTACTGGTAAGGCCGGATTATACTATTTATGATGAGTTGAGAAAAACCAAGGATTTTAAAATATTTGCTGATATGCGGCTGGCTGGAGTAGGCATGATCGGAGTGGTGCATGCCACCCGACCCATTGATGCTATCCAGAGAATAATTAGTCGAGTAGAGCTGGGTATGATTCCCTCAATTGTAGATACAACCATATTTATTGATGATGGGATGGTTAAAGCAATTTATGATGTGGCATTAACTGTAAAAGTACCAAGTGGAATGGTTGAAGCGGACTTAGCCCGGCCGGTTATAGAGATCAGGGACTTTGAATCAGGAGATCTGGTCCATGAAATATACACCTATGGTGAGCAGACCATTGTAATGGATGTGGGAAAATCAGAATATAAAAAATCTCCAGTTTTGAAAATTGTTGAAAGAGAAATAATAAAGGAGATAAAAAAGAAGATTCCCAAAGCCACTGTAGAAGTAGATATGAAATCTGATAAGCGAGCTAACGTTTGGATTGACGAAAAAAATGTGGCCAAACTCATTGGAAAGAAAGGAAAAACCATTGATGAAATTGAAAACAAAATTGGTATAAGCATCGGCGTGGAGTCGTTAACTTTAAAGACTGTTGAAGAAACATTACCTGTGAATGTAGAAATTGCCGGAAATTATGTGGTTCTAAACTTTGGAAAAGACTTTATTGGAACTCCTTTTGATATAATCGTAGATGATGAATATTTATTTACGGCAACTGTGGGTAAAAAAGGAAATATTAAAATTAAAAAAGATATAGAACTTGCAGATATAATTATAAAAGCATTAAAACGTAACATACCTATTCTGGCTCGAATTAGAAACGAATAATTTTTATAATATTTAATAAAATAAATTCAAAATTTTCGCTAAATTGGTGAATTCGAATGAAAATTGGAGTATCAAGCCTAGCATTATATCCTGATTCTCTTGGTGACATTTTATCATTTCTAGAAAATATAAAAGTGGAATACTGCGAAATAATAAATGAATATCCATACCATAAAGTTGACAGTGCCATTACCAATTCATATAATGTTAAAATCCTTATTCATGCCCCTTTATCGGATATTAACTTAGCTTCTTCGAATTATGCAATTAGAAAAGCTTCGATTTCTCAGATAAAAAATTCAATTGAAACTGCATCAAATATGGATTCAAATATAGTAGTAGTTCATCCGGGAACTACTTCTGTAATTGCTACTAAATTCAAGGATAAAGTACACAAGGACTGTATATCCTCACTTAAAGAATGCTCAAAATACGCCGATGAATACGGCATAGACATGTGTGTGGAAAACATGCCAAATATTAATGGATTTCTTTGTCAGGATATTGGAGAACTTCAAAAATTAGCTGATGAAATTGACAGTTCCATAACTATGGATGTGGGCCATGCTCACACCAATAAATTCAATATTGAAGATATGTTAAGCTTGAAGAGAATCAAACACATTCATCTTAGTGATAACAATGGTTCCTATGACAGCCACAATGCACTAGGCAGCGATGAGATTGATTTTAAATCTCTTATTAATAGATTGAGGAGATTAAACTATAAGAGAGTTCTCACAGTTGAGGTTAAAAATAAAGAAGAAGTATTAAAGAGTCTTGAATATCTGGATAAAATCTAAAATCCCTTTTAGATAACTAAATTTTTATATAAATAGGTTTTAATAAAGATTGCCGAATACTTATAAGAAAAAATAATATGAATATATTTATAAAAACTTTGAATAAAGTAGTAAATATCAATTTTTCATGGAAATATATTGATTAAAGTGGAGAGTTTTATATGAAAGTTGCAATAATTGGCGGAACTGGAGACCAGGGTTTTGGTTTGGCATTAAGATTTGTTCAGGCCGGACTGGATGTCATTGTAGGATCAAGAGATATTAAAAAGGCTGAAAATACGGTAAATATAATAAAAAATATGATTAAAGGAGATGAAATGCATATTCAAGGGATGACCAATGAAGAAGCTGCAGAACAAGGCGAACTACTCATCTTAACCGTGCCTTTGCAAGCTCAGGTTATATCCCTAAAAAGTATCAAAGAGTATGTAGATGAAAAAATACTGGTTGATGCTACTGTGCCGCTGGAAACCTGTTTAAGTGGTAAACCTAATAGATATGTTGATTTGTGGGAAGGATCTGCTGCAGAAAGAGCCGCCGGACTTTTAAAAGACAAAGACGTAAAAATAGTTTCTGCATTTAATAATATCAGCTCTGCCAGTTTGATCAATATAAAAGAAGATATAAAGTGCGACTGTTTAGTCTCTGGAGATCATGAAGATGCCAAAGTAGAAGTTATGAAACTAGCAGAAAAGATTCCGGGAGTCAGATCAATTGACTGCGGCCCTCTGGAGAATGCACGTATAGTAGAAAAAATTACACCACTTCTAATAAATCTTAATATGCGAAATAAAATCAAATTAGCAGGACTGCGCATTACAGGACTTTGATCTAGAAAAATTTATTTATATCATCTTTAAACATTTTTTTAACTTATTTTTATCCTAAATTAGTTCAATTACATTAAAAAATATATAATCGTGAAGAAAATGGATATCTTAAATAAAACAACCGAAGGAATAACCAAACACGCATTGGAAGTAATTAAAAAAATCGACGAAGAACAGATCAACTTAATGATTGAAAAAATTATTCATTCAGAATCTATTTTTATTGTAGGAACTGGAAGATCTGAATTAGTGGGAAAAGCATTTGCCATGCGTTTAATGCACCTTGGATTTACAGTTTACGTTGTTGGGGATGTAACAACCCCTGCAATTAATGATAATGACTGTTTAATTGCTATATCTGGTTCTGGAGAGACAAAAACTGTTACATTAGCAGCTACAACTGCTAAAGATGTGGGTGCATTTGTAATTGGTATTACTGGAAATATACAATCTACTTTAAAGGAATTGTTGGATGTGGTTATCAACATTGAAACTAAAACAAAGGAAGCCTGGAAATATTATACTTCAAGTGTATTGAAAGGGGATTATGATGATTTAACACCCATGGGAACTCTTTTCGAAGATACCACCTTATTATTCCTTGATGGTTTAATTGCAGAGTTTATGGTGCGTTTAAGTAAAAAAGAAGACGATCTCAAAATGAGACACGCTATAATTGAATAACTTAATCTAATCAGGTGCTTTTGATGCGTTCAGAGTTTTCAGAAAACATGGTTACAGTTAGAGATCCTAAAGCCGTAACACTCAATGAAAAGAGTCATTACGGTACACTTACTGATGATGGCCTTCAGCTTTCATTAATAGAAGCCTTTTTTTTAATGGAAAAGGACAAAATTAAAATTTATAAATCAGATAAAAAGCTCAAAAAAAAGGAAATGGGACAGATACTGCATAAAAATAGGATATTTACCAAATATCTTGTTTTTAAAGACTTGAGAAATAGGGGATATATTGTCAGAACAGGATTTAAGTATGGTTCAGAGTTTCGTTTATATGAAAGGGGCACATCTCCTGGTGATGGACATTCAAATTACCTGGTAAAAGTTATAACAGAAAATTCTAAGATATCGGCCTCTGATTTTTCAAGTTATGCCCGGGTGGCGCATGGTGTAAATAAAAAACTGCTACTTGCAGTTGTTGATGAAGAAGGAGATATAACTTACTATAATATTGAATGGATGAGGCCCTAAACCTAAACATTCTTAAAAATAAATATGTTTAAATCTACATTAATAAAAGGTGATTAATTGATAGATCCATGGAGTTCAGCCATAATAGATTATGAAAAGCTGGTTAATCAATTCGGAATTAAACCATTTGCAGATTTAATTAATGATATTGCTGATCCTAATCCCCTTATGAAGAGAAAGATAATTTTTGGGCACCGGGATTTTGGTAAGATAATCAAGGCCATCAGAGAAAATAAAGAATTTGCAGTTGTAAGCGGTATGATGCCCAGTGGAAAAATGCATATAGGCCACAAGATGGTGGTAGATCAATTGATATGGTACCAAAATCAGGGAGCAGATATTTATATTCCTATTGCAGATATGGAATCTTACTCAGCCAGAGGAGTTGATTTTAAAACTTCCAAAGAATTGGCCATAAATGAATATATTACCAATTACATAGCACTAGGACTGGATCTAGAAAAAAGTAATGTACATGTTTATCTGCAATCAAAAAATAAAGTAGTAGGCGATTTAGCATATATACTCTCTAAAAAAGTCAATTTTAATGAGATGAAAGCCATATATGGATTTTCAGGTAGCACAAATATTGCTCATCTTTATGTTCCTATGATACAGGTTGCAGATATTATACATCCCCAACTGGAAGAATGTGGCGGACCAAAACCTACTGTGGTTCCCGTAGGCCCTGATCAGGACCCACACATAAGACTCACCCGAGACATTGCCGAAAGATTCAAATCCCAGTATAACTTTATTACACCTTCTTCTACCTATCATCGCTTCATAACTGGATTGACTGGTGAAAAGATGTCAAGTAGCAAACCTAAAACAGCAATTTTCTTAAGTGATTCTCCTGGAGAGGCTCAAAAAAAGCTAAAATCTGCAAAAACGGGTGGTAGAGAAAGTTTAGATGTTCAACGACAAAAGGGTGGAGAACCTGAAAAATGTGTGGTTTATGAATTGTTACTGTATCATCTGATTGAATCAGACAGGGAACTTGAAAAAATATACCGTGAATGTAAAAACGGTACACTTATGTGTGGTGAATGTAAAAATAGATCAGCAGATATTATTAAAAAATACTTTAACAAATTATCAACTAAAAGAGATGAAGCCAAAGAAATAGCAGCAACTATATTAAGTGAGGACTAGAAGTGAAAAAAGAAAAATTTGAAAGCACCCTGGGAGCATTATATCGTAGAAATGAAAAATTTCTTTTCCTTTCCGCAGCTATATTTCTAGGTTCTATCTTCATTGGATACTTCCTTTCCGGGATTTTTAGTGGCTTAGATCAATATTTTGGAACTATCTTCAAAGACCTCCAGGATGGTGCACGTAGTGGAGAACTTAAGCTGGAAACTATTCCCATCTTTCTCAATAACATTCGAATCGCACTTATAATTTATGGAGGAGGGCTTTTACTCGGATCATTCACAGTTATATTCCTCTTTATCAACGGCGCTTTTATTGGTTATGTTGCTTCTAAAGTTCCTTTAGGAGATTTTATAATATACACTATACCTCACGGTATTTTTGAGGTTGTTGCTATCATAATTGCAGGTGCGGCTGGTTTCAGGCTGGCTACTAGCGTATACTACTTTATTGATGGAATGTTATATGAGACCTGGTATGGATCAATCCTAGAAAAAATCGGATTTATTTTCAAGAAAAATCTGGACGAAGTCAAGGAGTCACTGATTCTTTTTGCAATTGCACTTGTTCTACTAGTTATAGCGGCTATTATTGAAGCTAATCTCACATTACCGTGGGCAAATTATATTCAAGGTTTAATATAATTACCTAATTAATGTAAACTTACATAATTTTTAAGTTAGAATAGTTTTATTTTATAATTAAGTTAAAATTAATTTGTTGGTGGAATAATGATTAAATGTATTAGTTGTGGTATGGAATATGAAGATAACGAAATAATTTACACTTGTAAGAAATGTGGATCAATACTTGAAGTAATATGTGACGTAGATATTTCCAAAGAAATATTTAAGTGCAGAAGATCCACTATGTGGAAGTATAAAGAATTTATGCCTGTTGATGAATCTTCTATTGTCACTTTGGAGGAAGGTGGAACTCCATTTTGTAAATGTGACAAACTGGGAGAAAAACTTGGTGTAGATCTTTACGTGAAAGTTGAAGGTTCCAATCCCACTGGAAGCTTTAAAGATAGGGGTATGAGTGTAGGAATTACCAAAGCTATGGAACTTGGAGTAAATGCGGTGGGATGTGCATCAACTGGTAACACCTCTGCCTCACTGGCAGCATATGCAGCCCGTGCTGGGCTAAAATGTATTGTACTTCTTCCTTCAGGTAAAGTAGCACTGGGAAAACTGGCCCAAGCTATGTTCCACGGAGCAGATGTAATATCAGTTAAGGGGAATTTTGACGAAGCCTTAGAAGCAGTCACTGCCCTGGCACTGGAAGGTAAATTATACCTTTTAAACTCAGTGAACCCTTACCGCTTGGAAGGACAAAAAACTATTGGGTATGAAATAATAGATGATCTGGGCTGGCAGTCACCTGAAAGGATCATATTACCTGTTGGGAATGCAGGAAACATATCTGCTATATGGAAAGGAATAAAAGAATTTAATAGAGCAGGATTTATGGAAGATTTACCTATGATGACTGGTATACAGGCTGAAGGGGCTGCTCCTATTGTAAGAGCTATAAGGGAGGGTAAAGAAGAAATTGTTCCTTTTGAACACCCTGAAACTGTGGCAACTGCAATAAGAATTGGCGCACCAGTCAGTGCTCTAAAAGCTATAAGGGCCATAAATGAATCTGATGGTTATGCAGAAACCGTTACTGATGAGGAAATTTTAAGCGCTCAAAAGATTCTGGCAAGAACCGAGGGTATCGGAGTTGAACCAGCTTCTGCAGCTTCAATAGCCGGCCTTATAAAGCTGGTTGATAACGGCGTGGTCGATAAAAACGAGAAGATAGTATGTATAGTAACTGGACATCTTCTAAAGGATCCGAATACTGCTATAAATGCATGCACTGAGCCGATTGAGATGGATGCAAATATAAATAAATTGTCAAAATTTATTACAGGATTATAAAACTTTTTTACTAAACTAATCCATCAAATAAGCTCTTTTTTCTTTTTTATTATTTGTCAAAATGGACTTCATATATTATTCTAATTTTTTTATGATGACCAAAAATCATATAGTTTGCCAGAAAATAAGCAATGATCTCATACTTAGCCATTAGATCACCAAAGATCATATAGTTATCCTAAAAATCAATGAAAAAAACGATAAATATATATAAGAATATGAACACAGATTATATTACATAAATTGAGGTGATTAATTATGGAATTACCAATTGCTCCAATCGGAAGAATAATAAAAAATGCTGGTGCAGAAAGAGTAAGTGATGATGCTAGAGAAGAATTGGCAAAAACTTTAGAAGAAATGGGGGAAGAGATAGCATCTGAAGCTGTTAAATTAGCAAAACACGCTGGAAGAAAAACTATCAAAGCTTCAGACGTTGAAATGGTTGTTAAAAAATTCTAATTACTAAATCATACATTTCTTTTTTCTTCTATTTTTTATATTTTATCCCAGAAAAATTAAACAATAATTCTATAATTGATTTTATAAGTCCTATTAAATATTTGAACATAATACAGGAATATAATACACTATTACAATTTAGACAAATTCAGTTAATTGTGTAATTAAAAATAATTATAAAAATAAACATATTCTCACTAAAACTACCTAAAAATCATCCTATTCCAAAGAGTATAAATGTTTAATAGGTTAATATAATCTAAAACATCTCAATAGATTTAAGAAAAAGATATGAGTAAAAATGAACCTAAAATTAATAACTTATCTTTATGGTAATGATTTATAGAAAAACTATATAAGGGATAATAGATTAACATTTAATTGCTAATTTTCTTTTAATATTTAAAATAAATTTTTTAAGTTTGAAAATTAGATTCTGATTTCTTTGAAGTCATTTAATCATATTTGGCAACAACTTTTATATATTTCAATGTAAAAGTAGATTTGCTGATGGATGGTAAAAAAACCAGATGAAAAAGGAGGTAAATGAAAATGGCAAAACCAATATATGTAAAATTTGACGTACCACAAGAGATAGCTGACAAAGCTTCTGAAGCGTTAGAGATAGCAAGAGAAACAGGTAAAATAGCAAAAGGTACCAATGAAGTTACCAAAGCAATTGAAAGAGGTAGTGCAGCTTTAGTATTAGTGGCTGAAGATGTTGATCCTGCTGAAATAGTAGCTCATATTCCTGTACTTGCTGAAGAAAAGGAAATACCTTATGTATACTTGCCCACTAAAGATGAAGTAGGTGGAGCAGCAGGTTTGAATGTAGGTACAGCATCTGCATGCATCGTAGAAGCTGGTGAAGCTGAAGATCTTGTAAAAGACGTTGTTGAAAAAGTTGAAGAACTTAAAAAATAGTTTTATTACACTACAAGATGTTTAAATGAAAGGCGTATGCCTTTCTCACTTTAATTATATCAGGTGATTATATGGAAGAAGGAACTCCAGCAGAAGTGATCGAAGTTCTGAAAAGAACTGGGATGACTGGAGAAGTCATGCAGATTAAGTGCAGAATAATGGAAGGACGAGATAAGGGTAGAATATTAACAAGAAATGTTATGGGCCCTATACGAGAAGGTGACATATTGATGTTACTGGACACAATCAGAGAGGCTAAGGAAATTCGTACCCCTTAAATAGCAGGTGTTTAATATGAGAGAATGTTCATTCTGCCACGAAAATATTCCAGAAGGTACAGGAATGATGTACGTCAAAAAAGATGGTACAGTGTACTTTTTCTGCAGTAGTAAATGTGAAAAGAATATGATAAATTTAAAAAGAGTTCCAAGAAAGGTCAAATGGGTTAAAAAATGATAGAAAAGAGCTTTGTTATGATAAAACCCGACGCGGTTAATCGTAGACTCATGGGCGATGTTATAATTAGATTTGAGAATCGGGGACTTAAAATTGTCGCAGCTAAAATGTTGCACATTAGCGAAGATCTGGCTAAGGAGCACTACGGCGAACATGAAGAAAAACCATTTTTCAATGACTTAGTAAAATACATTACATCCTCTCCTGTTTTAGCTATGGTAATTGAAGGAGATGAATGTATAAGTCTTATTAGAAAAATGGTAGGTGCTACTAACCCTAAAGAAGCTGATTTGGGAACTATCAGGGGTGATTTCGCCCTGGATACTGGAAGAAACATAATACATGCTTCTGATTCAGCCCAATCCGCAAAAAGAGAAATAGCCCTATTTTTCGATGAATCTGAAATCTGCCAATACCAGATGCCAGATGAACATCTAATATACGAAAGTTAAGCTCGAGTTTTAAATATTTTCAATCCTCTTTTTTCAATTTGGAGGTTTAAATGAATATCAGATCACCAATAGTATCAGTGTTAGGTCACGTAGACCATGGTAAAACCAGTCTCTTAGATTATATAAGAGGTAGTGCCATAGCTCAAAAAGAAGCTGGTGGAATAACCCAGCACATTGGTGCCACAGAAATCCCCATAGAGGTTATAGAAAATATATGTGGTGATTTTCTAAAAAAATTTGATATTAAAGAGTCTCTTCCCGGACTTTTTTTCATTGATACTCCAGGCCATGAAGCTTTTACCACACTTAGAAAAAGAGGAGGAGCTCTTGCTGATCTGGCTATTCTTATTGTAGATATAAATGAAGGTTTTAAACCTCAAACTTATGAAGCGTTAAGTATTTTAAAAATGTATAAAACTCCTTTTATTGTTGCAGCTAATAAAGTCGATAGAATATACGGCTGGGAAACAGACAAAGGAAAGACTTTTCTGGAAAGTTTCTCTAAACAACCTTCAAGTGTCCAGCAAGCACTTGAAACAAAATTATACGAGCTAGTTGGAATTTTACATGATGAAGGATTTGAATCAGAAAGATTTGACCGTGTTGAAGATTTTGCAAAAATGGTTAGCATCATTCCAATAAGTGCAATTAATGGAGAAGGAATACCTGAACTTTTAACCATGCTCATGGGACTGGCACAACAATACTTAAAAGCACAATTACAAATAGAAGCCACCGCACCAGCCAAAGGTACTATCTTAGAAGTTAAAGAAGAAGTAGGACTTGGTTTGACGATAGACGCAGTAATTTACGATGGAATCATAAAGAAAAACGACAACATTGCATTGATGGCCAGCGACGATGTGATAATAACGAAGATTCGATCTCTTCTAAAGCCTAGAGCCTTAGAAGAGATAAGAGAGTCCAAAAAAAAGTTCCAAAAAGTGGATGAAGTAGTTGCTGCTGCTGGTATTAAAATTGTAGCACCCAACATTGAAAATGTAGTTGCAGGTTCTCCACTTATTGTTGCAAAAGATGACATTCAAAAAGTTAAAGAAGATCTTTTAAAGGAAGTAGAAGACATTAAAATTGACACTAACGAAATGGGAGTAACTGTAAAAGCTGACACCCTTGGATCACTAGAAGCACTGGTAAATCTTCTTAAAAGTATGAAGATCCCTATCCGGATTGCAGACATAGGAGACGTATCCCGAAGGGATGTGTTTGATGCTAATATAGTTAAAGGTGAAGATCCCCTGCATGGTGTGATAATTGCATTTAATGTAAAAATTCTACCTTCTGCTGCAGAGGAAATTAAATCCTCCGGTATAAAAATTTTCGCTGGAAACGTTATATACCAGATAACTGAAGACTATGAAGAATGGATTAAAGCATCAGAAGAAGAAAAAAGGAAAAAATGGCTTGATGCTATAACAAAACCTGGAAAAATCAGGATAATACCAAAACTAGTTTTTCGTTACAGCAAACCTGCTATTGCAGGAATTGAAGTTTTAAGCGGCACAATCAAACAAGGTTACACTCTTATAAGAGAGGATGGAACCATTGTTGGTAAAGTTGAAAGCATGCAGGATAAGGGAGATAACAAAAAATCTGTTTCTAAAGGCCAACAAGTCGCAATGGCCATAAAAGATGCAGTTTTCAGTAAAAATTTTGAAGAAGGAGACGTTCTCTACGTTGACCTGCCTGAAAAGCATTATAAAATACTTGAATCTGAACTTAAAAATAAACTAAGTGAAGATGAATATGAAACACTTCATGATACAGTAGAAATAAAAAGAAAAGTAGAACCAGATTGGGGAGTCTATTAGATATATAGACAAAAAAAGATAGATCTATTGAATCTTATAATCTATTGAATCTTATAGATAGAAAACAATAAATATGGATAACTATTATAAAACCAGAATAAGAAGGAGGAGATATTTTGGCATTTAAATTGGTGATTTCAGAAAAGGAAAAAAGCCATCAGATTGAGATTGATGCTAAACAATCAAAAAAATTAATCGGATTAACTCTTGGTGAAGAATTTGATGCATCAGATATTGGTTTAAAAGGATATAAACTAAAAATAACCGGCGGAAGTGACAAAAACGGTTTTCCAATGAAGAAAGATATCAGCGGACCAAGAAGGATAAAAACTCTTACTTCTGGAGGTATTGGATACAAACCTCAAAGATCAGGAGAAAGGAGAAGAAAGACTGTCCGTGGAAACACTATTTCTGATGACATCGTCCAAGTCAACACTATTGTTAGTGAAAAAGGAAAAAAAAGCCTGGAAGAGATTCTAGAAGCTAAAGAAGAATAATTAAATTCTACATAAAATGATTAATATAAATGAATTCGGGTGTAATCTGTGAAAATACAATCAGAGATAAACATTGGGCTTGTAGGTCACGTTGACCATGGGAAAACAACCTTAACAAAAGCCCTTTCAGGAATATGGACGGATACTCATAGTGAAGAAACAAAAAGAGGGATTTCGATAAGGTTAGGTTATGCTGACATAACCTTCCGCAGATGTTTGGAGTGTCCACCTCCTCAATGTTTCACCACAGCAGTAATATGTAAACATTGCGGAACTGAAACTGAGATGCTAAGAAAAGTATCATTTGTAGATGCACCCGGTCACGAAACTCTCATGGCAACCATGTTGTCTGGTGCTGCTATAATGGACGGAGCAGTTCTGGTAATTGCAGCCAACGAGCCATGCCCTCAACCACAAACCAAGGAACATTTGATGGCCCTTGACGTTATAGGCGTAACCAATGTTATTGTAGTTCAAAATAAAATTGACATAATATCCAAAGAAAGAGCTATAGAAAGCTATAATGAAATTAAAGAATTTGTTAAAGGAACATGTGCAGAAGATGCTCCTATAATTCCAGTTTCAGCCCAGCAAGGAGCTAATATAGATATTCTAATTGAACTTATTCAAGAGAAGATAAGAACTCCTCGCAGACAAATTAGAAAACCAGCCAGGATGTATGTAGCTAGATCATTTGACATTAACAAACCAGGATGCCCTCCTAAAGATATTGTAGGAGGAGTTATCGGCGGTTCTCTTGTACAGGGAAAGCTGAAGGTCGGAGATGAACTAGAAATAAAGCCAGGTATACAAATTAAAAAAGAGTGGACGAGTTTAAATTCCACTATAACCGGTTTAATTGCTGGTGGAGAATCTGTTGAAGAAGTAGGTCCGGGAGGACTGGTGGGTGTTGGAACACTTTTAGATCCAGCTCTGACTAAAGCAGATTCACTCTCAGGATCAGTTGCAGGAAAACCTGGAACACTTCCTCCAATTTTACATGAATTTACCATGGAAACCAATCTTTTAGACCGTGTAGTGGGTACTAAAGAGGAGAGAAAAGTCGAACCTATAAAAACTGGTGAACCTTTAATGATTAATGCTGGAACTACAACCACTATTGGTGTGGTAAGTAGTGCCAGGAAAAAGGATGCAGATGTTACACTCAAATTACCTGTCTGTGCTGAGGCTGGCCAAAGAGTAGCTCTAAGTAGACGTGTAGGGGCTAGATGGAGGTTAATTGGATATGGTATCATTAAATGAGCCAAAAGAAGTCATACTTGATGCAAATTTTTTATGATACCTGCTCAATTCAATGTAGATATTATCACAGAATTAGAGCAGATACTGCCTTCATATAGATTTACAGTTCCTTCATTTGTAGTAGATGAACTTAAGAAGATCAAAGCTAGAAGTAAAGGTAAAAATCGTATTGCAGCTTCGGTTGCCATTAAGATTGCTTTATCAGAACCAGTTAAAATCGTTGAAATTGAATTAAACAAAAACGAAAAGGTAGATGATGCTCTTCTTAGAATTTCAAAAGTTCTCTGCACTAATGACCGGGACCTTCGAAGAAGAGCCCGGGAAAAAAATATTTCAGTTATTTATCTGCGTCAAAGAAAATATTTGGTAACTGATGGACATATAAAAGATATCTAAATTAATAGCCATAATCTGATCTAACCAACCCAGATAGTCAAATTATTGTTTAATTAATTAATTGTCTGTAATATAGTTAGATAATTATTGGAGTATATTCATAATATAAATGTTAGATAATTTAAATATCATAAATTCTATTTAGGACTTAAAGTATAGAGGAGGAGTTTAATGAATCTTTGGAAAGATTTAAAACCTGGACCATCCATTCCAGAGGTAGTTTATGCAGTAATTGAGATCCCCAAAGGATCAAGAAATAAATATGAATACGATAAAGATATGGAAGCATTTGCACTTGACCGAGTATTGTACTCACCCTTTTATTATCCTGCTGAATATGGTATAATTCCGCAAACTCTATATGATGATGGAGATCCTATGGATATTATGGTACTGATGGAACAGCCCACATTTCCGGGTTGCGTCATAGAAAGTCGTCCCATAGGCATGATGAAAATGATTGACGGCGGAGATAAGGATGATAAGATATTAGCTGTTCCTGTGGAAGATCCAAGATTTGTGGATGTAAATGATATTACTGATTTACCAAAACATCTCTTAAAAGAAATTGCACATTTTTTCAAGGAATATAAAACGCTTGAAGGAAAAGAAACTGAAGTTTTAGGATGGGTAAATCAAAAAGAGGCATTTGAAGCAATTAAACATTCTATAGATCTTTATAATAAAATTTAACTAAAAAAATCTGAAATAATGATAAAAATATTATTTAAAAAATATGCAGAGGGATTTGATTGTATTTAATCTCAAAAATCGAGGACACGGTGAGAATCCCACCTAGCCGCTTCGAAGAACCATTAGAAGATGTTGCTGTAGAAACTATAAATGAAACCTATGTGGGTAAAATTGACAAAAAATTGGGTTTAATGGTAACAGTAAAAGAAATTGAAGATATTGGAGTAGGAAAAGTAATAATGGGAGACGGTGCGGCGTATCATGATGTAATATTCACAGCCCTCTTTTTCAAGCCAGATTTGCATGAAATAGTAGAAGGTGAAGTAATTGAAGTCACTGAATTTGGTGCATTTGTAAGGATAGGCCCTATGGACGGTCTGGTCCATGTATCCCAGGTAACTGATGATTACATTAATTATGATGGAAAAAGAGGAGCATTAATCGGCAAAGAATCCAAGAAAACATTGGAAGAAGGTAATAAAGTTCGGGCTCGTGTTGTTGCTTTGAGCCTTAAAGGAAAATCTTCTAAAGAAACTAAAATTGGTTTAACCATGAGACAGCCAGGTTTAGGAAGATTTGAATGGATTGAAAAAGAAAAGAGGAAGAAGAAGAAATGACTATTAAAGCCTGCACAAAATGTCACAGGATCATGAATGAAGATCGATGTGCAATATGCAATTTACCTTCATCTACCAATTGGAGCGGCTTGCTTATAATAATTGATCCAGAAAAATCAGAGATAGCAAAGGAATTAAATATAACCCTTCCAGGGGAATATGCTTTGAGGGTTAGATAGTGTTAATACTTAAAAAAGAACTTAGATCTGTTCTTAAAAAGCCCTTTGGAAAGCTGTATTCTTCATTAGATGAGGCTAAAAATTCCCTACCAGAACATAATATTTTAATAAGTGTAGGGGATGTAACAACTAAAAACCTGCTAAAATCAGGATTAATACCTGACATTGGAATTATTGATCATAAAATTCAAAGAAAAGAATCAAAACATAATATTGACTACGATTCAGTCACGTTATATGCGAAAAATCCTCCAGGAACCATAACCCAAGAGCTCTGGTCCACTATAAAAGAAGCTATAAAACTGGTGGAAAAAAAGGTGCAGGTACTTATAATAGTAGAAGGAGAAGAAGATTTATCAGTACTTCCCTGCATTTTAAGTTCACCTCCAGACTCTATAATTTTATATGGTCAACCCAATGAGGGTTTAGTGGTGGTAAAAGCTGATGAAGTAAGAAATATGACCAAGGATATAATTGAAGAATTTGAGGAGGTATAATTTATGGAAATTAACATAAAAGATCAAAAAGAAAATGCATTATTAAACAGAACAGAGATACAATTTGACTGTACATATCAAGGAGAAGCAACTCCTAAAGTTTTAGACGTTAAAAATAAATTGGTAGCAATGTTAAACGCTAAAAAAGAACTTTTAGTAATAGATCAACTTAAACCGAGTTTTGGTGAAGGTCGAGCAGACGGTTACGCTAAACTCTATGACTCCGAGGAAAGTTTAGCTGATATTGAAACCAAACATGTCATAGAAAAAAATAAAGAACCTCAAAAAGAAGAAGCAGTGGAGGAAAAAGAATGAAAAAGAGTGAACTCTATGAGGTTAAAGATAACAAAATAATTAGAAAAAATCCTTTCTGTGTAAGATGTTCCAGCGGAGTCTTCATGGCTGACCATGGAGATCGATTTGCATGTGGAAAATGTGGATACACTGAATGGAAAACTAAAGAAAAACAATAAAAATTGTACTAAAAGGTTTTTTGTAATTTGAGGGATTCCTTCAAATGAGAAAATTTGGGGAATACAATAATATTAAATTTTTTGATTAAACAAAATTAGGTGTGTAATTCTTGAATTTAAGGGCAGGTAGACTAAAAAAAAAGATGAGTGATGAAGCAGCATCTTTTACTTCATCCCTGGAATTTGATAAAAGAATATTTGAAGCAGATGTGGATTGTAACATTGCACATACCACCATGCTCAAAGAGGAAGGAATCATTCCAGAAGAAACTGCTCTGAAAATACTTAAAGCCCTTAAAGAATTGAAAGGTGAAGGCATTGATGCCCTGGATCTTGACCCTTCGGTTGAAGATATTCATATGGCTGTTGAAAACTATGTCACCGGAAAGATTGGGGAAACTGCTGGATTTATGCACACTGCCAAATCCAGAAATGATCAGGTGGCAACTGACCTTCGATTAGTTTTAAAGTATGAAATTGAATCCATAAAAAAGGATATACTCAATTTTATGGAAAAAATCCTGGATATGGCTGAAAATCACACTGACACAGTCTGGGTAGGTTATACTCATCTCCAACATGCCCAGCCCACCACCTTTGCACATCATCTTCTGGCCTATGCAAATGCCTTGAAGAGGGACTGTGAACGGTTATCTGATGCTTATAAACGGGTGGATATGAATCCATTAGGTTCTGCTGCCCTAACTACAACTACTTTTCCCATCAACCGGGAACGAACCACAGAACTCCTAGGTTTTAATTCTATGATGGATAACTCTATTGATGGGGTTAGCTCCAGAGATTTTATTGCAGAAACTGTTTTTGCTTTGAGTATGCTCTCTTCTACTATAAGTAAGATTTGTGAAGAGCTAATAATATGGAGTACCTATGAATTTGGTTATGTGGAAATTTCAGATGAATTCTCATCAACTTCATCTATAATGCCTCAGAAAAAGAATCCTGATGTGGCTGAAATTGCCCGGGCAAAATCTGCAATTCTACAGGGCGAGTTAACAACTATTTTAACCATATTAAAGGCCTTACCCTACAGTTACAATCGTGACCTTCAAGAAATAACTCCACATCTATGGAATACAGTGGATATTTCTAAGGAAATGTTAAATATTGTCAGTGCGATGCTAACAACCGTTAATATAAATAAAAAACACTGCCTTGAGCAGGCTAATTCTAATTTTTCCACGGTAACTGATGTTGCCGATTTAATGGTAAGAGAAAAAAATTTACCATTTAGAGTTGCACATAAAATAGTGGGTCGGATGGTAACTGTTGCTATAAGTGAAGGTTTAACACCTACAGATATTGATTCAAAATTCTTAAACACCATCTCCAAAGATGTTACTGGAAATAATTTGGACTTAGATGATGAAAAACTAAAAAGAGCATTGAATCCTTATGAAAATATTAAAATGAGGAATGTTTGGGGTGGATGTTCCCCTGATGCTGTTAAAAAGGTTATTGTTAAGTTAAGGAAATATATCCAAGAACAATAATTTAAACCGTTTTAAAAAACCGGTTTTACAATATTAATAGTCATAAACCTGTTGTAATGATTTAAACCCTTATTTTTATTTAAAAAGAATAAAATTATTTAACATCCTCTTTCTTTGAGTAATTCTTTTTAATTTCTTCTGCTAGCTCTTCATCTTCAATTACAATTGCACCAGTGTATCCACAATTATTACACTCCCATACAGACCACATTTGAGGAATAACCCATTTAATTTGGGAAGAACCACAGTTAGGACAAAATTTTCTTTTAGATAATTTCATAAATTTTATATATGTTCTAGATCATAATAAAAGTCATGACAGATAAAATGGACCCTAGAATTATCGGAGTTATTGCATTAATAATCGGTATAATTATGCTTATATATCCACAGCTAGTGGGATATTTAGTTGGAATCTTCCTTATAATATACGGGTTATTTACCCTTTTTAAATAAGTTCCAAGCTAAATCTAGCGCTTCGCCCGGTTCCAAGGCACCAGCCCTGGTTTCGCGAAAAATCCTTTGAAGAGAAAATTTCTTCATGTGTGGATATTTTTTATGCACTTCAAAGAGTAATGGGCAGCCATAAAAGCCTGACCCTTTTATACCTAGTTTTAATGTTAAATTTTTTATTTCACTTTTTGTAACAGATAATAGGGCTGGTAAATTAATTTTAATTAACTTATTTTCACATAATATAGACTGGGAACCACTTGATAACATATCACCATAAATTACCATGGGGATATCCATTTTTTTGGCGTATTCAATTACTGTATCTTCAATAATTTTAGAACATCTACCACAGGGATGATATTTACCTTCTAAAGATTCTTCTATAACTTCATCCATTTTCACAGTTATGTAATGGTGTTCCACACCTAGATCATGACATAGATTGTCAATATTAAAATGAAAATGTTTAGGAAGAATTATGCTGCCTGGATCAACTGTCACTGCAACAGGATTAAAACCCATATATTTAGCCAGAATTAGTGAAAAACTACTATCAACACCACCTGACAATGCAACAACTGCTTGATTTTGTTTTGATTCTTTATAAAAATTAGTTTCCATGAAATTTTTAAAATTAAAATTATAGATATGTTCCATTCTGTATTTTAATAGAATTTTTAAATTGTTAAGGGGATTTTCCTTATTGTAAATATTTATAACTGATTTTAATTTTGTTAAAGATAATTCCATGTTGTATCTGCGCAATATTATATCTGAATTAGAAACCACGTGTATTGATTTTACTCCAAGTTCTTCTTTGAGTCTGCCTACCACCCATCCCCCTTTTCCTATAATATTAGACTTGTCACTACGATCTGCAGCTACAATCACCAGATCATTATTTTTATCATCAAAAAGAACTCGTATAATATTGGATTCAACTGGTTTATGTCCAATTTCACTCCTTATTTTAGCAATTTTTTTGACAATTGATTCTTCCCTAAATTTCAAATCTCTCATTCCTATTATTTACTAATTTAATTATGATTTATCATCAGTATTCTAAAAATAATTTATGAACTTATATATAATAACAATAAGAAAAAATAAACCATTATAACATAAATTTATACAAAACGGTGTTTAAGTGAAAATAAAATATTTTATTTTATTTATAGCATTAATAAGTGCAATATCTTTACTGGCGAATCCTGTAAATGCTGCAGCCCATGGTTCAATTACAGAATTAACTCCAGTTGGGGCCCCATATGAAACTCAAGGTCCTATACAATTTATATGTACTAATCATATGAGTGGTGGTGGAGAATATATACGACCAAGTCAATGCACTCTCACCATAACCCGTGGTAGTTATAGTAAAAGTATTACATATAACGTGCCTAGATTAGACAACCAGAACCGTGATTATACTTATACCTGGAATACAGATAACGAAGATTTTCCATCGGAAGGTACCTATACTATAAGAGCTTATTGGACTTATAGAACCAGTAGGGGTCGCATTGGTCATGTTACTAGAGTTACTACTTTTTACTCAGTACCTTCGCCCTGGTTCATAGTAGCTATCGCTGGGTTTTTAATGGCTATAGCAGCACTGGCTCGAAAAAAAAGATGGTGGCTGACATTTTACGCTGCTGGAGCAATAGCTGTAGTTTCATTCATTATCTCATTCCTTATTCTAACTGGATATGACAATTATCTTATGGGGATAGAAGCCTTAAACATTGCTTACATTGCATCCTTTTTGGGTATTCCCTCTAATTTTTTACCTCCCAATGCATTCATCTTCCCAGATCCAACAGGGTGGAGTATATTTGGGATTGGATTCGAATGCTCATCCATAATAGAAATTAGTGTTCTTGCAGGCTTATTATTACTCTATCCCGGTTACAGTTGGAGTAGAAAATTTAAATTTGCATTTATAGGGATTGCTATAACTTATGTGGCAAATTTAATTAGGATGTTAAGTATAGTATATATTGTTAATATATTTGGAAAAACTTCCCTGTACTTTGCCCATGCTATAGTGGGTAAATTAATATTTTTTGCGTTTGTGGTGGTTCTGTACTGGTATCTCTTAACCAGACCCACACTGGACATTGTACGAGACAAGATAAAATCAGGCAAATTTGAATAATAGGTGTTTTTAATGGAAGATCCCCTTTGGGTAAGTTTAATGGTCTGGACGACCTGGATATTAATAGCCGTATTAATTGACGGACTTTTAATACCAATAAAATTATACTTATCCCGTAAATCTATTCTAAAACTAGATAAAACACCAGTTAACGTGGATCTTCTGCCAAAAATGAGTGTGGTAATACCAGCCCATAACGAAGAAGCTAATATTCAAAAATGTTTAATTTCATTGATAGAAAGTGATTATCCTAAAAATAAATTGGAATTGATAGTTGTTGACGACGGCTCTACGGATGAGACTGTAAATATTGTTAAAAGATGTCAGGTTGATGCCATTATTCATGGAAAAGAAATTAAAATTATTGAAAAAGGTCATACAGGTAAAGTTCACACCTTAAATACAGGAATAAAACAAACCCAAGGCGAAATAATAGTAACCATTGACGCCGACATAAAAATTGCTAGCAGTGCACTGATAAATATTGCAAAACCTTTCATTGAAAACCCATTAGTAGGAGCAGCCACCGGATACATAGAAATACAGTGGGATGAAACAAAAAAAGACGATTTTATGAAAATGTTCTTTTCTAAATCAGAATTTTTAGAATATTTGAGCTCTTTCAACTTTGAAAGAAGCTATCAATCATTTGTATATTCAATTTATACAATGTCCGGAGCTTTTTCAGCATTTAGAAGAAATATTATCGGAAAAATCGGAGGATACTGGCCAGTGACTGTTTCTGAAGACATGCACGCAACCATGATGCTTCATAAAAAGAAGATCAAAATAGTTAATGTTCCGGATGCAGTTGCCTTTGCAGATGCTATAACTGATTATGACACCCTCTATTCTCAGAGAGTTAGATGGTCTCGGGGGCAGCTGGAAGTTGCAGCAATGCGTCAGGAAGAACCTCGCCTAGATCAGGAAACTTTAAAAGATATTTTGGGAATTATAAAAGATCAAAGAGACCCTAAACTCATAAATCTGGCAGGTTCCTATATCAAATCCAAAATTACTAATTACATAAAAACATTGAAAAAAAAGACCTTCAAATACTACGATTTACTGGGACTTCCCAGAATCTTATTTATTGATCACACCATTGCTTTTCCCAGGATAATATGGGTATTTATATTATTGATGTTCCCTATTTTAGGGCTTTATATATCAATATTACCATTAGTAGCTCTTTTAATGTACCTGTTCTATGTTTTCATTGATTCTGTTGTTATATTGTTTGCATACCATCATTCTAATCCCGCTACTCAGGAAAAAATTGAAGAATCATTCCATTATGTTTTATTACTACCAATATACAGATTAATAATATTCTGCTTTAGACTATCCGCATTTTTACATGTTTTAAATGAACCTGCAGATTGGAAAGTGGAAGGACCTGTAAATGGATTTAAAAATGGAGTTAAAGATGCCAAAACTGATATAGGTGTAAGTGTGACCAATGCCATATTTCATATTGGAAACCTATTTAACCATATAAATCTAATAAAAAGAAGGGGTAAATAATGTCAAGTTTCAGAGAATTTTTCTTCAAAAATGAAAACACCAAAATACCAGTTAGAACTGAAAATACTGAAAATGTAGACATTGGTGTTAAATATAAGAAAGGAAGCAAATCTCCCCTTATAGGAAAAAATTCACTTATACGATCTAATTCCATTATTTATGACGATGTAAAAATAGGAAATAACTTCAGAACCGGTCACAACGTTATAGTTCGTGAAAAAACAGTAATCGGTGATGATGTATTAATAGGTACTAATTCAGTGATAGAAGGTCACTGCAGAATAGGAAATAATGTAAGTATCCAATCCAATGTATACATACCTACCAATGTTTTAATAGAAGATAATGTATTTATCGGTCCTTGTGCATGTTTTACTAATGACAAATACCCTATTCGAGTTGATTATAAACTTAAAGGTCCCATTATACGTAGAGGAGCGTCCATTGGTGCAAATTCCACATTTTTATCAAGCGTGGAAGTAGGTGAAGGAGCCATGGTTGCTGCAGGTGCAATTGTAACTCGAAGCGTTCCACCATGGTATCTTGCTATAGGGGCACCAGCCCGAATAAAACCACTTCCTCCCTACCTTAAAGTACCTAACAGAATAGGTTAATTTTTAAAAAAATTTTCTTCTTTTTTAATCCCATTATTAAATATATTATCAATAGAAAAAGTCAATAATATGAAAATTTAACCATTACAGGTGATATTATGAATCTTATGGAAATGGATAATGATTTAATAAAAAAATCGTTACAAAACTCAAATTTAAAAATCATGGTGGTTGGTTTAGGTAAAGTAGGTTTACCTCTGGCACTTGTTTTTGCAAATAGTGGATTAAACGTTACTGGCGTGGACATTAACCTGAAAACAGTTGAACTATTGAACAAAGGAATTTTACCACACTATGAACCTAAAGTTCCTGAATTACTAAAAAAATGTATTGAAAATGGTAAATTCAAAGCCGTCACTGATTCAACAGGAGCTGCAAAAGACAGTGATATAATCATAATGGTTGTACCCACCCTTATAAGCACTGACAAAGAGCCAGATATTACAGCAGTCGAGAAAGCAACTGAATTTGTAGGAAAAGGCCTTAAAAAAGGAAGTATTGTAATAATTGAAAGTACAGTACCTCCAGGTACAACTGAAGGAGTAGTTAAAGATATTCTAGAGCGGGAAAGTGGTCTTAAAGCATGTGCAGATTTTGGCCTGGCTTTTTGTCCAGAGAGAGTACAATCACCCCAGGTAGTGGATGATATAAGAAAAAACTATCCTAAGATTGTGGGTGGTATTGATAAAAAGAGTACTGAAATTGCCTCAGCACTGTACAGTTTCATAAATGAAAAGGGTGTTATAACTGTTAAAAATCCTAAGACCGCAGAAATGGAAAAAGTTGTGGAAAACACTTACCGTGACATTAACATAGCCTTTGCCAATGAACTGGCATTACTATCTGGAAAATTAGGAATAGATGTTATGGAAATTATAGATGTTGCCAATACACAACCATTTTGTAACATTTTAAGGCCAGGTGCAGGTGTAGGAGGCCACTGTATACCTATGGATCCCTATTATCTAATTGATGAAGCCAAAAAAATAGGATTGGATGTTAATCTGCTTGAAAATGCCCGTAAAATAAATGACTTTATGCCACAGCATGTAGTAGATCTTGTAAAAGAGGGGTTAAAAGAAGCAGGGAAAGATCTTGAAGGATCAACTATAGGTATTTTAGGAGTTTCGTACAAGGAAAATACAGATGATTACAGATATTCACCATCTAAAGACATAATTAATTATTTAGATAAATATAATTTAAAAATTAAGACTTTTGATCCTTACATAAGCCATGTTACTGATCTAAATGTTGAACATTACAATGACATGTATGAATGCTTGAAAGAAGTAGATTGCATAATCATCGCAACTGGACATGAAGAATTCAAAAAGCTGGATTTGAATAAAGTGAGAAATGATGTAGTTAATAAATGTATTTTTGTAGATGGTAGGCGTATATTCAAACCAGAAGATGTGACTAATGAAGGTTTTATTTTCAAAGCAATAGGCCTATAAATTAGTATTGACTTCCATTAATATATCAACAATTTTTTTAGCTGCGCCAACTTTTATTGGTGCTCTAATATTTCTCATATTATCTAAAAGTGTCTTATTATTCATTAAAACCTCTACTTTTTCCATTATCTTATTGTAATTGGAACCAATTAACATGTTTTTTCCAATCTCAACCAGATACCCCCATTCAGTATTATCTCTTAAAATCAGACAAGGAACATTTAAAACAGCTGCTTCTTCCTGGATACCTCCAGAATCAGTCATGACTAATTTTGAATTAGATAGTAAACCAACAAAATCCTTGTAACCCAAAGGCGGAGTTAAAATGATATTTTCAGATAATTTAATGTTATAATTATCAATCACTTTCTTTGTTCTGTGATGAATTGGAAATACAATTTTCATTTTTTCTGAAATTTCGTTTATAGCCTTTAAAATATCCTTTAATTTTTCATGTTCGGTATTTTCCTGGCGATGAATGGTTAGTAAAACAAATTCATTTTTCTCTAAATTTAATTTCTTTAATATATCATAACTAGATATTTTCATAATTCGTATGCAAGCATCAATCGAAGTGTTTCCCACTATATAAATTTGATTTTCATTAATACCTTCATTAATTAGATTTTTAAAAGCTTGATTATCAGGTGCAAACAAAAGATCAGAACAATGATCAGTTATTATACGATTTATCTCCTCGGGCATGCTTTTATCAAATGACCTGCACCCCGCTTCAACGTGAACTACAGGAATGTTCATTTTTGATGCAGTAAGGGCACCAGCAAGTGTTGAGTTAGTATCACCTTGAACAACAATAATATCCGGTTTTTCTTTTATCAGAACTTTTTCTATTTTAACCATCATATTTGCTGTTTGTTTGGCATGAGTACTAGAACCTACATTTAGAATATATTCACAGTCCCTTAACTCCAATTCCTCAAAAAATATTTTATCCATCTGATAAGAGTAATGTTGTCCAGTATGGACTATTGTGTGTTCAAATTCTTTATCCAACAATGGGATTAGTGGAGATAATTTAATAATTTCGGGTCTAGTTCCAAGTATGGTTAATATTTTCATTATACAAAGATTAGCAAAGTATATTTATAATTCTTTCTCAATTAGTACCATGAAACTATCAATAATCATTCCCATGTATAATGAGGAGGAAAATGTTACAAAAACTCTGGCTGAAATTGCAGCAGTTCTACAAAATTATGATGATTATGAAATTTTGGTTATAGATGATGGTAGTAAAGACCAGACTTATGAACTGGCAGAGAAATTTTCATCTAATAATCAACATGTAAAAGTACTAAAACATCAAACTAACTTGGGAATGGGTTATGCGTTAAGGACTGGTTTTGAAAAAGCTAAATACGATATAATTGTAACAATAGATGCTGATCTTAGTTATTCTCCCAATCATATTCCCTTACTGGTAAAAGAGCTTGAAAAGGATGAAACAATAGACATAGTGGTTGGTTCTCCTTACATGGCTGGAGGAACAGTTGAAGAAGTGCCATTTTTTAGACTTTTTATAAGTAAAATGGCAAACAAATTCGTAGGATTTTCCATGGATGAAAATTTAAGTACTGTCACTGGAATCTTAAGAGCATATAGAAAAGATGTTCTTGATTCTCTTGATTTAGAATCAAGTGGTACAGCCATTAACCTTGAAATCCTATCCAAAGCCAGTGCTACAAGGTATAAATTTAAGGAAATACCTGCTGTTTTAAAGGGGAGAAAATTGGGGGAGTCAAAGCTAAGATTTAGAGCAACCACCATTTCCCATTTATTATTTTCATTCTATGAAAAACCAATGATATTATTTGGATTTATTGGGTTTTTCATGCTAATTATAGGGATTATAAGTGCAATTTACTTATTTAACCAATATTTAAACGGTTCTCTTGATCCTAACAGACCATTAATGTTGTTTATGGTCTTAATGATAATTTCAGGTATTCAAATATTAATTTTCGGATTTGTGGCAACCCAAATAAGTAATTTGAAAAGGGAACTTTATATTATTCAAAAAGAGAACAAATTATTAAAAAGATATTTAATAAAAAAATGAAAATTAGGATGTTTCTCCATAAATTTTAAGCAATTTTATAATTTTTTTGTTAATATCAAAATAATTACGAACTAATTCAACCGATTTAATTGAAAATTTTTTGGATAATTCTTCATCCTCAATAAGTTTTCCCAATTTCTCGGTTAATATTTCAATGTTTTGAGGAGGCACTAAAAAACAATTTTTTCCATCTTCCAATACTTCAGGAATGCCACCAACATCACTAACTACTACAGGAATTCCGCATCCCATAGCTTCTAAGACAACTAATGGAGGACCTCCTCCCTCAGAATAGGATGGTAAAACGAAAAAATCAGCAGCCTGATAATAATCTTGAATTTTTTTAGGCTTAACTTGCCCAGTGAAAATAACATCATCTTCCATTTTATTTTTTGAAACAATTTTTTGTATTTCCATCTTTTTTGGTCCTTTACCTACAAACATTAATTTTAAATTTTTATATTTAGATTTTAATATATTAAATGATTCAACAACCTCAAAAATACCTTTAAATTTGTCTAAATACCCAACAAATAAAATTAATTTATCTTCAGGATCAATTTTGAATTTTTTCCTGATTTGTTTATTCTTTTTTGGTTTAAATCTTTTTATATCAATTGCATTTCTTAAAATTATTATTTTATCCTTATCTACACCCAACTGTATTATTTTTTCATATAGGTCTTTACTTACTGTAATGATATTATTAGATAAATTCAAAGAAAAGACTATTAACTTTAACATGAGAAAATTCCCTAAGAAATTATTAATATCCATTCCATGTACTGTTATTATTAAAGGTTTATTAAATAGTTTAGATACAATTGATGCGATAAATCCTGTTGGAATAACTGAATGAGCATGAATAACATCAAAATCATATCTTTTCATCAAAATCATCAAAGAGAAAAATAAAGAAAATAAGTATGTAATTAATCTTAAATAGTCAATAAATCCAGTAAAATGTACAAGAGCTTTAAATTTTTTAGGTTTTAACCATTTGAACCTATGAACATGAATTCCTTCCATAAATTCTTCATAAGGAATTCCAGAATTGTGTTGAGTAATAACATGAATTTCATTTTCATTTTCTACTAGTTTAACAACTTCTTCAAAAACAAAGGAACCATAATAATCCCCTAGATATTTCGGGAACATAGATGGAACAATACAAACTTTCAATTTTTTTCAACTCCAATGGAATATATGAGAAACCAGATAAAAATCATTTCCTTAAAATAAAGAAAAATCCAAAAATTCCTGGTATTATGGCATTTACTATCTGTGAAACTAAAGAAACCAATACAGCCAATGTAGGGGATATGTTAATAATACTAAAAAGGTATGTTACCATAGCTTCCCCCGTTCCCAATCCATTAATTGTAAAAGGAAACAATAGAGCTATATTCATTAATGGTGATACTGCTAGGATGTAAATAAAACTAATTTCAATAGAAAAAGATAAACATATTAAATAAAATTGTAAATATAACAATAACCATGCCAACAACGATATAGACAAGGAATAGATTTTGATTTTATTTGAAACATTAAACGCAAACTTCAATTTCTTTTCATTTAGCTCCTGTTTAATAAAATAAGATGTTATCTTATTTAATATGCTCCAGGGAACTATTTTTGGATAGAATATTGTAATTCCCATTAACACAGATAAAATTATAGATAATGTAGAATATACATATAATCCTATTAAAAACGATGTTAAACTACCAATAATAAAGACTGAAAAAAGAGCCAAAAATTTATCTAATATGCTGGATGACAACATTTCTTCTTTATATCCATGCCATTTGTAACCATAGTAAGATTTTGCGACATCACCAAAACTAGCAGGTAAAAATATATTTAAAGCAATACCTACAAGATTAAGTACAAATGAATCTTTAATAGATACAATTTTGATGTAATGATTTAGAATTATCTTCCATCTGTAAGCTCGAAGCAAAATATTCAATGGCACAAACAGAAGGGCCAAAAGGAATAACTGATTTACATTTTTAATACTATCAAAAAATAGTTTAAAGTCAATAAAATTGAATAAAAAGATTAATATTAAAAGAGATATGGTAAGTTTGATTAATTTGTCTCTTTTGGCAAGAATAACTTTTAAATTCATAAATTAACTTTCCTTTGAAGATCAATTCTTAGTATATAGAGAAAATATATCTTTTACCATCTCTTTTTCAATAGTGTTATTATAATAAAAAGCATGGAAAAATAAGTTATATCCAACCCAAATGATTTTTCCTTTTCCTATTTTTTGAATACCTATCAACGTCTTCCCGTCAGCAACAACAAGATTTTTTATCTTATTTTCTCCAAGAGCTTCGTAATTAGCCCCATACCAAATTCCACCATCTTCAGTTATAAAGGGAGAGAATTTAATCGATTCGTTTGTAAGGTTCGAGCTAAAAACAATTTTTGGATTTTCATTCAAACTTTTTCTGGTTATTAATGTATTTAAAAATATAGAATCATCTAAACCATAATAAATGCCATCTAAATTACCAGAAAGATCTATTATTACCGTGCCACCATCTTTAACATAAGTTAATATTAAATTTTCCGCTTTATGCTGGTCATGCCAAGCAAAATTGTAAAGGAGTACTGCATCATATTTTTTTAGCTCATCTAATGAATAATCATCTAGATACAAATCTTCATTCATCTTTTTAATATCATATTCTTTGGCACCATAATCCATACTTAATCCATTTATAATAAATGCTTTGAAACCCAAAACATTTTCTACATAATTTTGCCAGTTTTTTCCAATATAAAGCATGACCGGTTTAGTTTCAAATTTATTTAAGTTTTTCTTATACACACCTACTGTTCCAAATTGTCCAATTTTATCATAAGAAGTTAAGTTTCTATTTCCATAAATAGTCAAATAGTAATCAACATTGTATTTCTCTAATTCATGATTATAAGCCCTAATATCATTAAATGAAGGCATGGGTTTAATATTAGCTTCTAAATACCAACTGAATGTGGGCCAAACATCTGAATAAATTAATTTTGATTTATAAGATGAATCATAATTTTTGAGGAATTCACTAGCTTTTTTGGAATCTTCAACAATATAATCTTTCTTGTTAGGCATAGCATTAATGAATGATATTGTAGATGAAAGTATAATAATCACTAAAAATATTGAGATTATCCAAGAAGTAAAATTGATTTCTTTACTTTTAAGTTTTAATTTATTGGATATTTCACTTAATCCTAAAATTATGAAATAGGAGAATGCTGGCACCATTGTTACAAAATAGCGATCAACTTTAACTGCAAATGTACTGTGAAATATGAAATATGTCATAAACCATGATAAGAACAGTAAATCGATTTCTACATCTTTTATTTTTACATCTTTTAAGAGAATAAATGCAGAAAATCCAAGGACAAAGAAGATAAGCTCACTAGTCATGTAAGATACTCTATTAAATGTACCAATAAATAATACTAAAAAAATAAGGAATATAACAGCTTGAATTTTAGTACTAGTTCTTTCAATATTAAAAATTTTGGAAATGTGTCCTTTAACCCGTCTTTTCATCAATTCCAATTTGAATATATCGTAAAAGTATAGTACGATGCCTATTATTATAATAAAAACGATTATGTACACTAACCACATACTAAAAGTCGAGTCTTTAGAAATATAAGAGGGCAAATTAACTAAGTAGTAGAAAGGATTTGGTTGATATGCTATTGATTCTAAACCAGAGGTTTCTGACCCTGCAAAAAATGAGAAAAATGGTGTAAAGGGATCGCCTAATTTTTCATTATTTAAAATCAAAAAAGGCATTAATACAATAAAGGATCCAATAACTCCTATAACCATATTCTTAAAGTTTTGAAGATATCGACCACTTATTAAAATATAAAAAAGTATGGGAAAAAGTATTAAACCTGCAGTATACCTTGTTAAAAAAGCCATCATGGCAACTGGAAAAGATAAATAAAAAAACCTTGAATCTTTTTTAACTGCCAATACCAATAAATATAAAGCCCATATAGAGAAAGAAACACTTGCCACATCAGTATAACCTAAACCAACCCATGACAATATAACAGGAAATGAAGCAAACAATAAAGCTCCTAAAAAACTTTGAATACTGTCAAAGCGCAACTTTAAAAATAGATATAATCCTACTACTCCAAAGACAAATAATATACCGTCCACAAAGAAGATAGTGGCCTCATTAGTATAACCTAATCTGAAAGGTATTGAAGTTAAAAATGATAGAAATGGTGGTCTGTCAAATTCTGCATATCCAAATCCTTTACCTGCAAAATCCATTGCATTAGCCAGAAACGCAAAAGTATCCCAACCAGGACCTATATTTACTTGAATTAAAACACGTTGGTATGCAATCCAACTTACTATAATCGTTAAAATTACCAATAGTGTTACTGGAACTATATATTTTTTTATTTTTGGCTTCCAATTGGCACCATTGCCATCGGTTTCTACTCCATGTGCTTTATTCAAATAACCACCATGAATAAATAAATAGTTACAATCTAAAACATTCAAAAACCTATTTAAAATATTTATATTACCTTAAACTAATTAAATTTTTTTAAATACAATTCATGAATTATAATTAAAATAAAAAAAGAAAAAGATTTAAAAAAAATTATTTTTTAACTTCCCCTATATTTAAATCTTTAATTTCCTTTTTATCCTTGAATAACTCAGCTATCCCGGCTATTGAACCTAAAACACCTGATGTTTCCAGAGGTAAGAATATTTTAGTGGCCTTACCATCAGCTACTTTTTGAAGAGTTTCCATGTATTTTAACGCCAGTAGGTCATTGGTAGGATCTCCTTCATGTATAGCCTTAAAAACACTTAGTATTGCCTGTGCTTCACCAGCAGCAATGGTTATTTCCTGGTACTTATTTGCATCAGCTACCTTCTTTATAGACTCGGCTCGACCCTCAGCATCCAAAATCACAGATTGTTTATCACCCTCAGCTTTTTTAATTTTGGACTGTTTGTAACCTTCAGCTTCAAGAATAGCTGCTCTTTTCATTCTTTCAGCTTTCATCTGTTGGGACATGGCATCTACTATATCTTTAGGAGGTTCAATCCTTTGAATTTCCACACGGACAACCCTGGTACCCCATTTATCAGTAGCCTCATCTAAAACTTCTCTTAATTGGGTGTTAATCATTTCTCTGGAAGTAAGTGTCTGGTCAAGTTCCAGATCCCCTATTATATTCCTTAAATTAGTCTGTGCCAGTTTAGTTATGGCTTGGTAAAAGTTAACCACATTGTATACTGCATTGAATGGATCAACAACTTCATAAAAGATGACACCGTCAACAACCACTCCTGTGTTATCCTTGGTTATCACATCTTGTGGAGGAACATCCACTACCTGTTCCCTTAAGTCCACCTTCCTAATGGTTTCAATGAAGGGTATTATAACTACTAAACCACTTTCAACGGTTCTTTGATATTTTCCTAGTCTTTCAACAACTCCCTTTTGATATGGTCTTAAAATATTTAATGCCTTAAATGCAAGTACAAAAAGCACCAGTAAAATAATTCCCAATGTTATTAAATCCATATTAAATCCTCCTATTATTCAATTTATTCTCATATTCTAAGATAATTATTCTTATTCCAAAAAAAATCTTACATAATTTTTAATGGTTAACCTCATCTTCCACTTGTTTAACCACTAATTTCACACTTTCAATACATTCAACTACAACCGGTTTATCTTTCTCTATTTTCTGATTTGAAATTGCTCTCCATGTATCTCCATCAATTTTAACTAGACCTCCGGTTTCAGGCAATACGTCTTCAATTACCAATCCTTTTTTCCCGATTAATCTATCTGATGCTGCTTTTTTTGTTGGTTCTTTAGTGATTCTGGAAGCTAATGGCCTTGAAACTGCAAGTAGAATTAATGATATTATTATAAATGCCAATATCTGGATGACCTCTGAAAATCCCATGTAACTTAGTACTGCTGCCACACATGCACCTATACCAAACCATAACAAAAAGAATCCTGCAGTTAACATTTCACCAATAAATGAAAATGCAGCTATAATAACCCATGCTTGAAATCCTAACATTTAATTTCCTCACCCTTTATTTTCAAAATTATAACTCCTGTTTAATAATGAATTTTACAATAAAATTATCAATTACTAATTATTTATATTCATAGTTAATTATCTAATGTTATATGCTATTATACTATTAAATATTTTTTTACGATAAATAATGGGAACTAGTCCCTCCTTAATCCTAATAATTATTTTTAGAACGATTTTTTTATAATAATAAGTAAATTATATAATTAAATAAAGTTTATTAATTAATGATGGTAAATAATGAAGTTAACTCAGCAAAGATCCAAGTAAAACATAAGGTGAGTTCTATCTTGGATAATGCTATTTTTATTAAATCAAAATCCTATAAAAAAATTTACGAATTATTTAATACATTAAAAACAAGTAGAGGAAAGATTATCCATATTATTGGGGCCCCTGGTACTGGTAAATCTACTAATATTTATTTTGCTCTCTATGATCTAGATTTAAAATATTATGAACCTAAATTTATATTAAAAGATGAAAATGCAAGCCCCCTAATTGTTTTCAACAAAGTTATTCATGAACTTAAAAAAGATTTAGGTGTGAAATCCTCTGATGAACTATTTCAAAAATTATCCCAGTATGATGCTATTTTATTTGCGGATAAATTTCATGACACCCATTTAAATAATGATAAAATGGTGGGTTTTAGTAGATGGAGTGATTCAAAAGGTTTTAGATCATTTTATTTTTACTGGCTATGTATTAAGGAGTACTTCTCTCAGCGGGAGAAATTTAAAAATATCAACATAGTATTTCAAACTGCCTGGAGAATTTATATACGTGGCGAAAAATATGATTTATTCTCGGATCTGGGAGTAATCTCTCTAATATTTAAAAAAATGTTGAATTTATTTTTTGATGTGGTAACCATAGCATATACAGATGAAGAAATAATTAAAATAGTTAAAGCGCATTACCCCACTCTAGATGAAAGAGAAATAACAAAATATATCAAGAAATATGGATTAAAACCACGATACATATTATCCCATATAGAAAAAGATTATAATCTAAAAAATGGTTAAATACTTTAAAAACTTAAAAAAATTCACATTATTTATTCATAGGTATTGAAATGATTAAAACTCTTATAAAATCCACAAGACTTAGTTGGGCTGCTAAAAATATTAATATGTATCTACTCGCCCTAACTTATGCTTATTTTTCAGATATGATTATCAAAAATCCATTTGAGATATTGGAAGGGTTATTACTGGTTTGTGTTTTATGGGGAGCATTATATGCTTTAAATGATTTAACTGACCTGGAAGTTGATCGAAAAGATAAGATAAAAAGATCAAGAGCATTTATCCAGAATAAAATCGACAAAAAATGGATAATTACATTTATTGTAGTTATATTATCATCAGTTTTTATAATTTCACTGACAACTTTAACCCCTCTTTTCAGTATAATATTAGGATTAATGGTTTTAAACCAGTTTGTATATACTGTACCCCCCATCAGACTTAAAGATACATTTTTAGCTCCTTTAACCAGTACTGCTACTAATACTATTCTTAGAATCGCATCCTGTTGTGTTTTACTTGGAGATATATTTCTGGTCCCTTTAAGTGTGTATTTATTGATGTATTTGGCCGGTATGGGAACTTATCTTATGTATAAATCTAAAAAAGTAATTACCACCATAATTTCCATAATATTCGCAATTTTATTAATATACATATTTTCAGTAGGTGAAATGAATATATTCCAGTTTGTAATAGCAGTTTTACCTTCATTTCTATCAACTATTCCACTTTATCTATCAAATTTCTATGCGAAAGATAAAATGATTAAGCTTGCAGATATTTTATATCACAAGGTAGCGATGGTATTTTTTTTAATTTGTATAATTTTTATTCTATTTACAGGTTGATATCTAATTTGAGTAGGCCTATACCTGAATTTCACAGGAAATAACAAGAATAAAACACATCTCAAAAAATAGTTATACTAAAATAAATTTAAAAAAATGAGTATAATTTTTCAGATAAAAGTATTTGAGATTATTGTAACTTACTGGAGATGAAAATATAATAAAAAAAAGAAGGTTATGTTTTAGGATTTATTCAGAATCTAAAACAGCTTGCCTAATTTTAGAAGGGCCTTTGGAGATACTTTAATTAATAGTTTGATCAATTCACTCGTATTTATTGAATCAAGTTCCGCATCCTGGAATGCATCTGCAATAGAGTCTAACTCTTCATCAGATAAACTTAGAAGATATTCCTTGGCTTTGAGATACTTGATGAATGAATCTCCTATCTCTGTTTTAGCCTTATCTTTATATTCTGTTAGTCTCTTTTTAGAATAATCTTTGTCTTTGATAGCATCTGCTGCTACTTGTCCTGCAATCATACCACCGGTCATTCCGCTGATGATTCCGCCGCCAGTTAATGGATTAACCATGCTGGCTGCATCTCCAACCACCATAACGTTATCGGCGATAATATCTTTAAGCATACCTCCCACGGGGTCGCCTCCAACATTTAATTCCACTGGTTGAGCATTACGCGTTGCTGGATTGTTTTTTACAAATTCCAGAAGATGTTCGTAGGCAGTTTTATCGGTTTGGGTGGTTAAAATTCCAAGACCTACATTGGCCATATCATCTCCCTTAGGGAATATCCATGCATATCCTCCTGGGGCTACACTGCCAAAGTAAAAGTCAATACAATCCGGATATGCCATTTCCAGGTTGGCCATCTCAAATTGGGCGCATGATTCCATATTTTTAGGTTTAACTGTTGTTTTAAGATCAGCCCATCTACCCACTCTTGATTCAGGACCATCAGCACCAATCACTATTTTAGCCTTAATCTGAAACTTTTCATCCATAGATTCCACGTCTACCACAATCTGGCCGTTTTCTCTTACCATGCCGGTGGCAATAGTTTTGATCAATATTTTTGCCCCAGCACGGGCAGCATCCATGGCCATATGTTTATCGAAAACTTTCCTTTCCAATATGTATCCAGACTCAGGCAGCTTTACTTTGTCATCGTCAAGAAGCACATCAGTACCATTTGGTGAAACTAGTCTTACTCCGCTGAGTTCCTTGGCTACCCATCGGCTGCTTGGCTCAATTCCTAATTTAGCCAAACCGTCCTTTGATACTCCTTCGGCACACCTTTTTGGTGCTCCTATCTCTGATTTTTTATCTATTACTATAACCTTTGCTCCATTGATAGCAGCGTGTTTTGCGGCGGTAGAACCAGCCGGCCCAGCCCCTATTACCAGAACATCTGTATCTATTATCATATAATCACCTTAATTATTCTTCCTTTTCTAATGCCCGGACTGGACATACTTGTATACATATTTGACAATCTTTACAATTTTTCTCGTCAAATCTTAAGTTGGATTCACGAACTTCAATTAAACACCGTGGACAAACACCTGCACATTCCCCACAGTACATACACCATTCCATTACTTTCATGTTATCTAACCTTTCTATTTTCTAATTATTTCCCATTATTATCGATTTAACTCTTTTAATCTTTTATACTATTTAAAAGTTCTATTTTATTTCTTAAATCAACTAATTTATTTAGATTATTTTAATTGAAATTATAGGTTTTCAGTAGAATATTATTTTAACTGATAAAAAATATTTAAGTGAGTAATAAATTTAGAAGACATTAATATTAATTATTACATCATATTATATAATAATTCACACAAGTGTAATACTATTTTTTTTTATATATTAATTTAGTTAGTACATGTTCACAAAAAGTGGAAACCTGAAAAGTTATGTAAATTATATAATAAGAATATTTTCTGTTTTATTCCACTATGCCATTTAACTAATCTTCTTTTTTATCTTCTTTAGCTGATTCAAATACATATCCACATTCACTGCATGTTATATCCTTCGTTGTTGCATGGGCCTTGTGAACTGGTTCTATATCTCTCTTTACTGTTTTATCTTTACATCCGCATTTTGGGCATTCTTTTATCAAATCTTCAAGTTTCATTATTTATCATCTCAGTATCATTATAATACATGTTTTTTAAAATTTAAGAACTCCTCAACATTATGGACATTATAGTTGGTTTGGTCTTCTTTTCTGTGTCCGATTCAAGACTTAACCCCATGGTGGCAGATTTTAACATTTCTTTAGTAGCTCTTTTAGTTATTTCTTTAAATATGGTTTTATATGCAGTGCAGTGAGGATCAACACAGTTTATCTTATCTTCACTGACGGCTAAAGCATTGTAAGGACATCCGCCTCTACAGAATTTAATATAGGTGCATCTTTTACATTCTTTATCCACAAAATCTTTGAACTCATCTAAAAGTTTCATAGGAGCAGATTGATTCAATTCATTCATACTGGGATGGTCCCGGACATTTCCCATTATATATTCATCCATTCCCACAAAACGGTAGCATGGGTAAATACTCCCATCAGGGCCAATAGCAAAGGTATCTCCCATACAATCCACAAAGGTGCATACTGTGCCCCTGCGGATGAATGCACTTTTACATAAAGTGTCAATATTCATGACAGAAATTTCATCCATATGTTCCAAATACTTATCCAACAAATAAATTAATAATTCTCCATACTCTTCTGGAGGTAGTGACCATTTTTCAGGCTCTTCATCACGTATAGATGGCAATGAAGGGTGTAACTTCAAATTAAATTTATTTTCAAGGAAAAAATTGAATATGTCCTCCTTATAGTTTATAGAATGGGAAGTAAATGTACATATAAAACTGACTCGAAGATCGTGTTCTTTTGCAATTTCATATCCTTTCATAGTCTTTTCATAGTATCCCTTTCCACGTTGAAAATCATTTAACTCAGGGGGACCGTCTATGCTGGATCCAATAGGAATATCATATTCTTTGAAAAGAGATGCCATCTCCGGAGTAAGTAACCATAGATTGGTTTGGAGCGCTAAAGCCGGTTTAAGATGACTTAAATCTTTAGATAATAATGGAAGAGACTCTTTATAAAAGTCGTATCCAGCCAGGAGCGGTTCTCCACCATGAAATGTGAAAGTTACAGGTTCATCGCGAAAATCTTTAAGCCACTCTACTACTTCCTTTATTACCTCAATGCTCATCACAGGAGATCCTTCTTCAGAACTCCAACAATAACCACAATTAGAAGGACAACCTAAAGTAGGTACTAACATTACATGAAATGCCATTTAAACACCTTGTAATCATATATCTAAAACTTTAATCAGTTTATTACCCATTTTTTATAGGATTATGTTCCAGTTTATATTTAAAATTTTATAGAATTATATTACACTATATATCGTGAAAATAGGTTATATAATTTCTATTAATTTATATAGTTGGTTACTTCAGTATTCTATATTTATTTAAAATTCTACAAACAGTATTAATTTATATTTTTAATCCATGAGTATTTGCAATTTGGTAATATGTCAACATACGAGCAATATTTTGAGTAATTATTAGTGTTGAACCTTTTGAATCCTCAAAATTCCTAATCCATGCCTCTTTTTGAATATTATCCTGATCAGTTTTACATGATATTCTACTTCCATGCCAATTACTCCTTTGGAAGATTTTTCTCCTTTTTTGCAGGTTCAATTCATCATTTAGGTCATTGATCAGTGGAAGTTCTGGTATAGATAAAGGAATTTTAAACTCGGTTTTTATTATTCCTTTATATAATAAAATGTTATGAACCTTTTCGATTTTTTTGACCAGTGGATCCCATTTAAGTTCCAAAGGAGAGTTAGAAATTAGATCCTCTAAATATTGCTTTTTTTCCTCCTGATTCATGGCATTTAAATCCATCCCTAAATCTTCCAGTAGATTTTCGAGAAAACCATTAAGATCTTTTTTTATCAGAGTTTCTCCTATTATACTATCAATGATAGTTAAAATGAGCCCATTTTCATTTAAGGAATTATCAGGTAGATATTCCCAAGGTTCTTCAAATGATACAAAATGAAATGGAATGTTATTATTTCTGGAAATATCTAATTTAAGTTTGATCTTATCTTTTCTTTCTTTTTTTAATACATTTTTATAGTCTTTAAACCCATTGTTTAGGTCTGAATTCCAAAGACAAAAATCTAAAAAAAACAAAGGATTTCCATTTTTATCACATACTACATAATTTATTGATGACTCTAAGAGGATATCTGCAGCTGTGGAATTAAATTTTAGAAGATCTAGATTTAAAACACTTTTTAAGGGAATTTCAGGATATATTATAAAATTACTTCCCCAAACAGACTCATAATGGTTAAAATCTTTCCGTTCTTCTCCAAACGATTTTTTTGTGATCATCTAAATCGAGTTTTGCTATGAACTATTATATAAAAAAATGATTAATTTGTTTTAAGATAAAAAAATTGACGTTACAAATGGGTGTATTAAAATTTAAGCCGTTTTTTCAATTCCTTTTAGCTATTTTCTCTAATTCTTTACTGCCTTTATTTTTTGTTTGTTTTTCAAGTTCTTTAGTTGCTTTCTTCTTTAAATCGTTTAATAATGCCATTTAATCACCTCATTAAAAAAAATAAAAGGTGGAATTAAGGTGCAAATATTCCAACAAATGCTATCCATGCTAGTAGTGTTTTAGCTACTAAACTGAGAATAATGTAAACTCTTTCACCGTATAAATAGTCTTTCCATTTCCCTATTCCCTTGTATTGTAAGACCATGTTGATTGAGAATGTGTTGAAGAGTACAAAGTAAATTAAAAGTATGGCATATACAAAGGACGGTGGTTCAGTTTCTGCAGATCCCAGTGCCGCAACAAAGTACGCTGCTAAAACTACCCACGGGGTTAATCCTGAAATACAACCTAATAAGTATGGTGTCCAGTCGGTCTTTTTTGGATACTGATTAATTTTCTCCATTAAATAACCAAACATAATCATCATGGCATTTAATATAAAGATCATTACCAGTGACCATAGGTCCCACACACCTACAAATGTGGCGAGAATCACTATCATAATAGAACTGGAAAATGCATATTCGTACCATCGGTAGGGATTCATACCCTTTTTAAGGTTTTCATTGTATGTTTTATTTCGAACAAAGGCAATATAAAAGTGGGCAATGGCAGAAATCAGTAGAAATGACGCGAGTATAGCTCCCAGATTTTCCACAGTAAACACTACCTGAGGATCAGGCAATATTTTAAATGTGTCTGGTGGAATAACTTCAAAGTTTAAATAAAAGGTATACAGTTCCTGGCTCCATTCTAACCATACCCCTAAAATCAGCATCAAAATTCCTTGAATAAAGTGCAGGCTTCCCGCAGCAATATTCAATTTTCTAAGCCCCTTAAAAGTAATAGGAGACTTTGCAATTATTTCTCTTCTTAGCTCGTTATCCAAATGTAATACCCCCCCAAAAAATATTTATAATGATATTTTATTTTTTGATTAATTTATATTTAATGAATTTAAATCAATTCAATAAACAATAAATCATTCTCCCCGAGAGTTTTGAACAAATAAAGTTAGGATATAAGCTGAAATTCGAGAATATTTAAAATAAAAATAAAAAGGAAAGATTATTATTTCAACGTATTAACAGTCCTTTTAAACTTAATTTTGTCTTTAAAAGATTTAAAACCAAATAAAACTTTAAATATGTTCTTGAATGGTTTCCAATGAAGATGGATATGTATAAATGTCCCTATAACCATCAAAATTGCAAATTCAACATGCCAAAAAGTTATAGAAGGATTCAACGCAGTTTTTATTCCCATATTTATCATGAATGTAAGAATAACTCCTGTTACTCCTGTACCTAAGTAACCTGCAGTTACAAATAGATTCCATAGTTTTTTGTGTTTTTGACGACTTAATATTCCTTTACTAAACAAATAATGGGTAAAAAGATATCCTGATATTAACAGTATACTAACTGGCAGTAAATAATATCCACCACCCTCATCAGCCAAGTTTCCGTCAATATTTCCAGTATCACCTAAGGAACTTGCATTTTGTGGATCATCTGTATCAACAATATCAACATTATGGCCATTACCATTTGTGGAATCATCTACAGAACCAGTAGATACTGTATCATCTTCTGATGAAGAAGTTGAGGTATCGGTTGTTGTAGTAGTTGTTTGGGACAGATCACAAAATCCATCCCCATTAGCATCAAGGTAACGAGGGCACTGACCAGGGTAGGGATCATTTATGAGACCATAGGGACAGCCAGCCGCACAACTTCCAGACATTGAAAATGCAGCCACAAGAGGTATGGTTGCTAAGGCTTTTATTAAACGTTCCCTTATGATTTCAGCCTCCTTTTATTTATAGTGAACATCTTCTTAGACGTCTTCCAATATGTGTGAAAATGGAATACTGTTACTAGTGCAAGTGTTAAACCTAATTCAACATGCCAGTACAATAACGGCAAGCTTATAGGTGATATAATTCCTAATTCTAATAAGACCAGTAATATAAAACCTGCTCCTCCAGAAACAATAAATGCAAAGCAAATTATTAAATTCCAAATGTTTACATGGACTGATCTTCTTATAAAACCTCCCCTGTACAAAAAATAGGTTCCTAAATAACCTATTATGAAAGGTAGGGAGGGTAATAACATATCATAAACCATAAAATTCCTCTTTTTTTATTTACAAATTTTTAATTTCGAAAATAATCTTTTATTATTTAATTAAAATTAGTTTGGGAGTATAAAAATAGTTTTTCCAGAATTATACCCAAATCTTTACCAAATTAGATTCTCTAAAGTATTTATTCTTTAAACTAAGATAAAAAATGAGGGAATCTAATAATTTCAATAACAATTTAAAAAGTAATACTTTAACTATATTTTAAGAAGAATAAGATGTAAATGGAGGAAATATTGTAAAATTCAAAATAAAAATAAAAAAATAATTTTATTTACTATCCAAATCTCGCTTTGATCATACGGATTGCATTTTCCATATCATCTTTGCTCATTACACATAACACATCATCCAATTCATCCCAGGTCATGCCTTTGAAATTCTTTACAAATTCTTTAATTTCGCTTTCATTCATTTAAGTTCCCCCTTATATTATATCCCATGTATTATATTATCTACATATACAATATTAAAATTTATTCGTTGTTCAATTAAACCTTTCATTTAAAAACTGTTAAAAAAGGGAATTTGATAATTTAATAAATAATTTTTTAATTATATGCATCACCTTTTTCTTAAATTGTGAATGATTGATTATTAATTTAAATTTTATGTTTAAGCTATCTGAATAATTCATAAATCCCTGATATACAGAAATGGAATTAAAAACTCCTTATTTTAAAAAAGGTATATGAAAAATACTACTTTTTCATAATATATTAACAATAAATACCACAATCTTTATATATTTAAAGTTTTAAATTTTCATTGAAAAGTGAAAATTATAAAGGTTGGGTCAAGATAATTGAAAAAACTAAAAATTATTATCATATTTTTTATATTGATCTTTTTTACGGCAGATACAGTATTATCTTATGAATATGATTCTAATAAGACAAATTTAGTAAATAGTGGATTAAAAACAGGAACAGAAGTAATATATGACGATCTTTTAATTAATAACTCCTTTTATGAAATTGCCGATCTTGAGTATAATGAAAAAACATACAATTGTAAAAATAAATCAGAGGATTTTGCAAGTGTACTTTACCAGGAAAGAGTAGGGAATATACAGCTGGTGACAATACAACATGAAACGGGACAATATTCTCACATGGTGGTATTATGGGATGGTAAAATCTATGATCCTACCATGACACCTCCAACATTTGGAATGCCCGAAAAAAAATACTTAGATATGATAAAAAAATATGGATTCCGTGGTATAATGTATAAAATGCCTTATAAAGGCAAAAAAACTTAAAAAACAGATCCAACTTGGAAAATAGGTCTTGTTTTTAAAAAAAAAGTGGTAATAATGTGTAGTTTATTTAAAAAAAAGGATATAGAATCATGTTTAAATTGTAATGCTTCCCATGAAAAATTGAAGAGATCATTAGGTCCTGTAGGACTTATTATTATGGGGATCGGAGCCATAGTTGGTGCGGGAATATTTATTGTAACGGGAATGGCATCAGCTACTTCTGGTCCCGCATTAATTTTATCTTTTGTTATTGCAGGTATTGCCTGTGGTTTTACAGCATTGTGCTATGCAGAAATGGCATCCATGATTACCGTTACTGGTGGCATATATACCTATACCCACATAACCATGGGGGAAATATGGGCCTGGATGATAGGCTGGACTGGCATACTCCAATATATTATGGCTGGTTCTACAGTAGCAATTGGTTGGGCCACCTATACTTCCGGATTCTTTAGTTCTATGGGATTTGTTTTACCCGATGTTATAACCAGTTCACCTTTAACTGGAACTGGTCTGATTAATCTACCTGCATTTTTAATAGTAGCTTTATTAACTGGTGTACTTGTTTTAGGTGCTAAAGAAAGTGCCAGAGTTAATGCAACAATTGTAACAGTTAAAATGATAGTAATTCTGTTATTTATAGTGGTAGGAGCCCAGTTCATCAATCCTTCCAATTATCAACCATTTGCTCCCCATGGGTTAACCGGAGTACTTCAAGGAGCAGCTATGGTATTTTTTGCCTATATTGGATTTGATACAGTAGCATCAGCTGCCGAAGAAGCTAAAGATCCTCAAAGGTCATTACCTATAGGAATAATAGGTTCCCTTATAGTGTGTTCCATACTGTATATAATAGTTACAGCAGTTATGAATGGAATGGTCAATTATAGCCTCTTTGCAAATAATGGTGCTCCAGTCCAGCTTGCCCTTGAACTGGTAGGAGCTAACTGGGCCATGGCCATAGTAACTGTGGGTGCAATAGCAGGACTTACTACCGTTATTTTAGTTAGCTTATTTGTAGTGCCTCGACTTCTTTTTGCCATGAGCAGGGATAATTTACTGCCTAAAAAATTAACTAAAGTTCATAGCAAATTTAAATCACCTATCATTAGTATATTGGTGGTGGGGACTACTGCTGCCATAATATCTGCTTTTTTACCATTGGAAGGCATTTTTGAATTGGTAAATATTTCCGCACTTTCTGCTTTTACATTTCTTGCAATATCCGTAATTATCCTTAGAAAGGAGAGACCAGATATCCCACGTAAATTTAAATGTCCATTGGTTCCCATTGTCCCATTTATTTCAATAATAGCCTGTTTAGGATTAATAACACAATTAAATTTTCTTACAATTGAAATGTTCGCAGTCTGGTTGATACTAGGACTTTTAATTTATTTCTTATATAGAAGGCACAGGTTAGGCACGAATAAAATGGGAGAACTTTTAGACAAAGAACAGATTCCAACACACGAAGAAATTTCAGCCAAATAAAAAGCATAGGGAAATAATGAAGAGTCAAATATTTTCTAAAAAACCTATAGACGATTTACTGGATGAAAAAAATTCTGGAAAATCACTTAAACGTGCTATAGGCCCTTTAGGCTTAATAATAATGGGTTTAGGTTGCATTATTGGAGCAGGAATATTTATTGTTACAGGAGTCGCTTCAGCTAATTATTCTGGACCGGCGCTAGTATTATCATTCGTTATTTCGGCTGTAGCATGTGTATTTACAGCTTTATGCTATGCAGAGTTTTCATCCATGGTTCCTATATCCGGAAGTGTTTATACTTATACCTACGTGGCTATGGGAGAAATATGGGCCTGGATGATTGGATGGGTTCTGATTTTTGAATATCTCATTTCTGCATCTGCTGTTGCAGTTGGATGGTCGTCCTACATTGTGGGACTTTTAAATTCTGTGGGAATGATATTACCCCAGTTAATTACTAATCCACCAGGATTAGGCATTATAAATTTGCCTGCATTTTTTATCATATTATTATTAACAGGAGTTCTTGCTCTAGGTGTAAAAGAAAGCGCCCGTTTTAATGCAGTCATCGTGATCATAAATATATCCATAATCCTGCTTTTTATTTTGGTTGGAATAAATTTCATTAAACCATCTAATTATCAGCCTTTTATACCCTATGGTTGGACTGGAGTAGTTCAAGGTGCGGCCATGGTATTTTTTGCCTATATTGGATTTGATGCAGTTTCAACAGCAGCCGAAGAGACAAAAAATCCTCAAAAAACACTCCCTATCGGTATTATTGGGTCTTTAATTATTAGTTCTATCTTATATATTGTTGTTGCAGCTGTATTGAATGGAATGGTACCTTACAGTCTTTTAGATACTGCTGCACCGGTTACATTTGCATTAGAAGAAGTGGGGGCTAATTGGGCGGCTTCGATCGTATCTTTTGGCGCAATATTTGGACTAACATCTGTTTTACTAACCAGTCTATTTGGACAGACAAGAATTTTCTTTTCCATGTCCCGTGACGGTCTTTTACCTAACATTTTTTCAATAGTACATGAAAATTGGAGATCTCCAATTGCCAGTGTTATTATTGTAGGAGCAATAGCTTCTTTAATTGCAGCATTTCTTCCCCTAGGTTTAATCATTGAACTGGTTAATATTGGAACTTTATCTGCATTTATTTTCCTAGCTTTGTCCATAATAATCCTTAGAAGAGAGCGCCCAGACATTCCACGTAAATTCAAGTGTCCTCTAGTTCCAGTTATACCTATCTTATCTATACTGTTTTGTAGTTTTTTGATTTTTCAACTTTCATCAACTACTCTGGAGAGATTTGCCATTAGTCTAATCATTGGATTAATTGTTTATTTTGTTTATGGCCATCGCAACAGTAAATTAAGAAATAAAAAAAGATGCTGAATGAAAATAAAAACTATTGTGGATTAATTGACTCCGAATTACATAAAAAGAACTCTAAATAGTCAGGAGACATCAAATGATACATGGACATCCCAAAGGTCTTTACATTCTTTTTTTCACAGAAATGTGGGAAAGGTTTAGTTATTATGGGATGAGGGCCATTTTATCACTGTACATGATTCAAGCCTTACTATTTAACACAGGCTTTACATCCACCATCTATGGTTACTATACTGGACTCATATATTTAACACCACTCCTTGGCGGTTATATTGCTGATAGATATTGGGGAAATAGAAAATCTATTGTTACCGGTTGTATACTAATGGCTCTTGGACAGTTTTCACTGGCCTTAAGCAGTTATTTTTATGTTCCTTCCACCATCCCTATTAGCTATTCTTATTTTATTTTTAACAATCAGGAAATTTTTTTCTTAACCGGTCTTTTTTTACTGGTAATAGGTAATGGTTTTTTTAAACCAAATATATCATCAATGGTGGGATTTTTATATCCTCAGAATGATCATAGGATAGATTCTGCATTTACTATCTTTTACATGGGTATTAATTTAGGAGCTCTTTTTTCACCTCTTGTAGTTGGAACTTTAGGTAATACTGGAAATCCTGCAGATTTTATGTACGGCTTTCTAGCTGCTGGTGTGGGGATGATTATAGGACTGATAATCTTTGTTTTAGGTAAAAATAAGTATATTGTAACTCCCAGTGGTGAAGGTTTAGGATTAAAACCATCCCATTTAATGGAACTAAAAAAAGATTGTAATGGCCCTTTAACAAAGATTGAAAAACAACGCATTTCAATTATTTTTATCTTGGCATTCTTTGTTATTTTCTTCTGGGCTTCATTTGAACAGGCAGGAGTTTCATTAACCTTTTTTGCGGAATTTAGCGTTGACAGAACTATTTCTTCACTTAATAATTATGTGATCCCACCCAGCTTCTTCCAATCAATTAATCCTTTGTTTATCCTGTTACTTGCACCCCTTTTTGCTACTATATGGCCTAAACTAAAAAATAATGGTTGGGAACTGGGAACACCTCTAAAAATGGCTATTGGATTAGCTTTACTTTCACTATCTTTTATAATTCTTTTACCTGCAGCACAAATGATAGACGCTGGAAGCTCAGAGGTTAGTCCTTGGTATCTTGTAGCAGTTTATTTTGTAATGACTCTTGGTGAACTGTGTATCTCCCCAATTGGACTGTCAATGGTATCTAAATTGTCTCCAGTCAGATTTTCATGTTTATTAATGGGAGTGTGGTTTCTTTCAACAGCAGCGTCCAATATTATTGCTGGTCTTTTAAGCAGTTTGTATCCCAGCTCTTCAAACCCTTTTCCTACTTTATGTGGAATACCAATCGATGGATTATTTTCATTTTTCATGATCTTTGTGGTTATGTCTGCAATAGCTGCTGTAATTTTGTTAATTATTAGCAAAAAGCTTTCAATAATGATGCATGGAATTAATTAAATGGGATGATCATTAAATGGACTTATTGAAAATAAATTACGATGCTTTATCAGTTAAAACTGCCTTTAAAAAATGTAATATAAAAATAAAAAGAGTAGATTAAATAGAAATGAATATTATTGTTTAGTAAATTCTAAACAAAGTTCATCTCCTTTGGGATATACACTAATCTCATTTTCCTCAGATATAGTATATTTTGAGATTATATCCTCTAACAATTTATAAAAAGCATTATAAGATTCTTTATTATTTCTATCAATAGATATGTAGATGTTTTTAATCCCTATATCAATATGGAATGGCCAAGCAAACTCTTCACCTTCAAAAAGGCCTTTCCTAAGTAAATCTTCTTTTTCGTCCAAGAACATGGTTACTTCACGATAAATATCTTCGAAATCCATAACATTGGCTTTTTGATATTTATGTTTGTAGATAGCCATCCTAATATTGGCTTTAAGTTCATTATCTTTAAATGGTTTTAATATATATCCATATGGACAAGTTTTTTCCGCCCTTATAAGAGTTTCATCATCAGAATAAGCAGTTAAGTAGATAATAGGAATATCATACAGCTTAAGAATAAGTTTAGAGGCTTCTATTCCATCCATATTTCCTTTGAGTAATATATCCATTAAAATAAGATCTGGTTGTTCTTTTTTAACACTTTCAATTGCTTCCGTACCTGATGAAACTAATCCAATTACTTCAAATCCTAGATTTTCTAGTTTCATTTCTAGCTGCATAGCCAAGATCTTCTCATCTTCAACAACCAATATTTTAACTTTTGGCATTTTTCCACCCTATACTCCTCGTTTAGGTGTAATGAGTTCTACACATAACTGGTCTCCTTTCGGGTAAATTGTAGCAGTACCACCGTAGGATTGAATAAAGTTTTCAATAATCTTAGTTAAAACTCGGTAAACATTAGGATTATCGTTTTTAGTGCACAAATAAGTTTTTTTAATGCCCACATCCAGTTTAAACACTCCTAATTCTTCAATAATTCTGGTTCCGATAACGGATTCTCTAATATACTGTTCTTTTTCCTCTAAAAATTTGTTTACTTCGCCAAAAATATCATCATCAACTTTTTTATCGTTTGAATTTCCTGGAGAGCTTTTGTATTCATTTTTTGACATTTTATCCCCCATTTAATCGAAAATTTCATTTTCATCCACGTTTAATTCTTCAATTTTCTGTTTACACCATTTATATAATGCTTCTTCAGCCCCTCTAGATAATTTTCCCTGTTTTTCACCATAAGAAAGTCTTGAAATTCTTCTAAAAGCAATTTCCAATTCATCAGATATGCATATAGTAATACAGCCCATATAATTCCTCATTTTTTATTTTTTTGGTTATTAAAGAATTTAATTTCCAATGTATTTTTTAAACTGATGTTTCAATTAAAAATTTAAATTTAATATTTATATATGTTTCTATTATTATAAAATGGTCCATATAGTACATTCAAAAACAATGCGAATTCCATTAGATAAGTATAATTACTAATTAATTCTAAAAATTTTTTTTATTAATGAAAAATCCTTTTTATCAACGGTTATTATGATGATTAAATAACAGACAAAGCCTGCTAATACTTTAAAAATAAAATTTATCGAATTTAAATCAAAAATAACCAGTGCCATAATAAAAATGGCCATTACAATTTTAGGTATATCTCTAAATAGATTATAATCTGCATAATTAATTTGTATAATGCTGTACAATAAAATAATCATAACAAAAACATCGGTTATTATTGTAGCAAGAGAAGCACCCATAAAACTAAATTTTGGTATTAAAAGAAGGCTTGCTGATACGTTTATTATAATACCAATGACTGTGATTTTGATTACTGTTAATTGTCGGTTAACAGAACCTAAAAGATTTGAAGATATTCCATTTAAAGAAACCAGTACCAGTGTCCATGAAAGAATAGCCAGAGCAATACTTGAAGGAAGATATGCATTTCCAAATATGATTTCGATAACTTGAGGCGATAATGAGGATATAACCATAGTTATGGGAACGCAAATAATTAGTGTGTATTTAACTGAATGTTCATAAACAGATTTGAGAGACTTTTTAGAATTTTTATAAAAAGTAGACATTACTGGAAATACTGCAATCATATAGACAGAATAAAGAGATATAAAGAAAAATATTAGTTTATTAGGAGCACCATAAAAACCAACGGCTTCTTTACCAGCCATGACCGAAAGAATGATAGAGGGAATCCAGATGAATAGGGTTAAAAATATTCCAGATAATGCGAAAGGTAGAGCCTCTTTTAAAGTTCTCTTCCAAAATGAGAAATCAAACTGGATTTGTGGCAATTTAAACCTTTTAATGTAAACCACAAACATGTAAGCTAAAACAAGAGCGTTCCTAATTAAATAAATAGAAGCAAAAGCAATGACATCCAGTGAAAAATACATTGCAATCATTACCACTCCTAACATAAAAATATTGTCAAAACCAGTTATTATGGCTTGATATTCCATTTTTTCCAGTGCCTGGTAGATAGAAAAAAATGTCAAGAAAAAAGAACTGATCACAATTGCTAATGTAACCATAAAAATGACCATAATTGTTTTGGAGTCGTAACCTAGGAGTAAAGTAAATATTAAAACAGATATAAGAGTTATGATAGCTAAAACAGCTTTCATGCCTATTGTATTTCCAATATATTTTGATTTTAAGGAATTATCTCGTGATACTTCCCTTACAGTTAACATGTTCAAACCTAAATCTGTAAATATGGAAAAAATTCCAGTAAATGATATGGCTAGAGCAATAATTCCAAACTTTTCCACACCTAAAAATCGTGCCATGTACATTACAGCGAAAAAATAAGTTACATTACTGATAATGGTTGCAATTAGTAAATATGAAGTATTTTTAGCAAGTCTATTTTTTATTTTCATTAGTAATACCCCATATATTACCAGCTAAAAGGGCACTTACTATAAAATACGCAATGTGTTCGGCGGCAAACCCATCCATATCTTACCATTTCATTTTGAACATTCATTTTGCAATCGACCATAATAACATCACTTTTAAAAGTTCCCAAAGTCCCAATTCCAAGTATATCAGACATTTTATTTAACCTCCTCACCTACATTTATGGCAATATTTATATATTTAAACTTTTACATTATAATTGAGAAAGAGGAAATGTAAGATTGAAGTATATGGAAGACCTTTTGACCTTTGAATGCGCTATTCCATGTCTAATTCAATAAAAAAATATCTAAATATAATATAGAAGGATGAAATAATGCAAGAAATAATAAAAAATTTTAGATGGATTATTGGAGGATACATGTTGTTGGGATCTTTTTTATACCTTGTAGTAGGAATTAATGAAACCTACACAATATTCATTCTAATTGCTTTTATGTTCGCAATTTGGTTTCAGTTAAAAAATAGTAAAATAGAGTTATAAAATTTTGATAAAACGAAAAAATCATTAGTGATTTAAATATATGATATTGCCATTTACATCAATTTCATGTGCATTGTGAGTAACCATAATAATGGTTTTATCCTCTTTGAGGTTATAAATAACTTCGTTGATTGATTCTCTCGAATCTGCATCAATAGATTTTGTTACTTCATCTAAAAGAATAATAGGTGAATCCTTTAAAATGGCCCGTGCTAGGGCAATTTTCTGTTTTTCTCCACTGGACAAGGATAATCCATCTTCACCTACATTTGTATCGTATTTGTAAGGAGCGCTTTCAATGAATTCATGAATTTTGACCTGTTTTGCTACTCGTACAATGTCATCTTTGTCAGCTTCTAAGTTTCCAATTCTAATATTTTCATAAATTGAGCTGTCAAATAGATAGGGATCTGAAAATACCAGAGCAACATTATGATTTAAACTCTCTCTTTTTACCTCCATTATAGGTTGCCTGTCAATTGTAACAACCCCTTTATCCACAGGATAAAGGGCGCAGATCAGTTTAAGAAGAGTACTTTTCCCCGTACCATTTTCACCCACTATATAGTTTAGACCTTTAGTAAATGTGGCATTAAAATCTTTTAAAATATGTCTACCATTATATGAAAACCAAACATTTTCAAATTGTATCTTTCCCTCTTTTATTTCAATTTCCCGATCTCCATTATCTACAGATTCCATGTCAAAAATTTCTTTTACTCTGTCAAAAGCAGGTAGTGAACTCTTATAAGATGTCCATATACTGGATAGCTGGGATATGGGGGAGAAAAAAATAGAAGTATAAGCTATAAAAGCCGTGAAAGTTCCAAGACTAATAGTTCCATCCATAACCCTGTACCCCCCGGAAATAATAAGTAAAACAATAGGTACACCTAAAATTAAAGAGTTTAAAGCAGAACTTAAAGAAACGGTTTTAGTATAATCCAGTGAAATACTATAATAATTGTCCATTTCCTTTTTAAATTTATTTTGAGACCATTTTTCCAATCTAAATATTTTAATTAAGGGAATTATAGAAAAATTTTCCTTTAAAAATGAATATAGAGAAGCATTAGATTCCAGAAATATCTTTTGAATTGATTCCATTCTTTTACCAAAAATAGAAGATGTTAATGCAAATAGGATTACAGGACTCAGGATAATAAGTCCTAATTGAAGATTAAGAGACAACATAATTAAAAATGGGACAATGATACTTACGATAATCATGAAAAACTGAGGAATGATCCTAACCGGTATGTTTATAGCTACCTGGCTGTTGCTCATAATACGGGTTATTAAATCTCCTACTTTGATGCTTTGATTATTTTTGAGGGATGTGTACTGTACTACGCTGAATGAACTTTCTGCCACTTCTTTTAAGAGTGTTAATTGCAGTTTTCCGCTTACATAACTGTTGAAATAACTGGAAACAGATGATATAATATACATTCCTAAAATTCCCATTACAATATAAAAAAATAAATCGTCTTTCCTTGCAATAAAAACATTATCAACCAGGGATTTTATTAGTAAAGGACTAATAAAAGAGAATACTAAAGTGAAAAAACTTAATGCTAATACAATAATAATTGTTAGGACATGTTTTCTTATAAATTTATTAAAAAAGAATTTGAAACTCTCTTTAATCATGATTGTCACTTTTAATGATTTTATTTAAAGTTGTATGGTTTAAAAAAAGTAATTAAAATCGTGATATAATTTAAAATTCAACTATTACATATCCAATAAAACCTATTAAAAATAAAAATTTTACCAACTAAAAGGACATATCCCATATAAATTACAGTTAGTGCGACTACAAGCCCATCCCACTAAAACCTGTCCAGGTTGATGATTCAAATTACAAATTATGGGTTTAAACTCGCTTTTGATGTTTCCTATTTTTCCAATTCCAAGCAAGTCTTCCATTTTCAATCACTCTTTTTATTTAATATATATTTTTATTTAATATATAGAAACTTTTATATATATAAACTTTTACATTATAATTGAGGAAGTGAAATCATCGAAAATGCATAGATATGGAGGATGTTTTTATAGCCCAAGTTTTTGTACATATCCTCCATATCACCTCAAAATAAAAATAAATTTTAAATAAGTCACAAATAATTCTAATTTGTAGCCCATTTGGAAAAATATAACAAAAAAGAACTTTTTTTTATATTGAAATTCTTAAGATTAAATTAAAAAAATAAAAATAAATTTTACCCGATATTATCTGTGGATTTTAACATGGTAAACAACCACTTTTGCTGGAAGTTCTTTGGTTGTATGTCTAGTATATCTAAGGACTACGTCAGTTTTACCAGTTTTCAAAGCTTTGAATAAGAATATAGTGTGCCCACCACTTCCATCAAATATAGGTTTATCAGGGATATATTTTTCACCTACAAGTTTTAAAAACTTGTGATTGTAATAAACAACCCATTTATAACCTGTTGTAGGATTACTTTTCAGATTAATCTTAAATTTATGATTTAATTTTACATTTAATTCTTTTTCAGGAATTTTAAAGTCTTGCAGTTTAGATTGTTCAACTGCAGTAGCTCCTGATACCAAACTCAATGAAAATGCAAATAGCAGAATCACTGAAGTAATTTTTAAAGTTTTCATATTTTCGCCTCCTAAATATAAAACTTAAAGTTATGAAATAGTTTAAACTAAAAAATTTTTCAATTCAATACTTTTCTTTAATTACCAATTTTTTATAGAATAGGATCTACCAGTTAAAAGGACACCAGTACACCATAGACTGAACACTCAGTAACATCACAAAGCTATCCAACTATAACTGCTCCAGATTGAGTATTCATTTTACAGTTTACAGGCTTAACATCACTTAGCATTTCCCATTTTCCAATTCCAAGTAAATCTTACATTTTAAATCACCTTTTTTTATTAATGTGTATATCATAGAAACTTTTATATATATAAACTTTTACATTATAACTGAGCATGAGTGAATCATTCAAAAATCATTCATGAATTAAAGGATATGGAGAAAAAACCCCCCAATTACTTTTTTCCATATCCTCCACCTCCCAAATCTTAATTAAATTAGATAATATACTTTTTTTATTTTTATAAAAAAATAGCAAAAAATAAACAGCTAAATCATTAATTTTACCCGTAATTTTAATATATAGAAAAGTTTATATACATAAACTTTTACATTAATATTTACCAGATTCAAATCCCATCTGGTAGATATAAGGGATGCAATTAAATTCTCTTATATCACCCCTCTCCCACCCCCAAGAGTTGTATACTCTCTATGGATTCTTATTTTAATAAAAAGTTAAAAAATATGAATAATTTATAATTTTTCAGAAGCAAATAAAAAAACAATTATTAAATGAATATCAGCCCACATGCTTATGAAATATTTGATAATAACAAACACTATAGTTTAGTAATAAATTAAGATTAATAAGCAGAGAGTTAAACATTAAAAAAGTCCAGACTCTTTTTCACCAAAAATACAAAGACATATATATGTATAACCATGATAGATTTATAATTATAATTATAAATAATAACAAATAATATTTGGTGATAAAATGCTCACATCCGTCCAAAAAGAGATTTTGCAAAGTCTGATTAATCTGTACCGTAATGCAGAAGGTAAGTCAATTAAGGGTGAAGAAATTGCCGAGATAATGAACCGAAATCCCGGAACCATAAGAAATCAGATGCAATCTCTAAGAAGTTTAGGGCTGGTTAAAGGAGTTCCAGGTCCCAGAGGGGGATATAAACCTACCATAGAAGCTTATCACCAACTGAATATTAATTACAGTGACAAGGAGACCCAGGTACCTATCTACAAAGATGAGGTAAAGATTAAAGATTTAACAGTGGCCAAGATAGAATTTACCAGTATTCCCCATCCTGGCGAGTGTGAAGCTGCAATAAAAGCTGTAGGCAATATTAAACAGGTGGATCTTGGAGATAAAATAAGAGTTGGTCCAACACCTGTAAACAAACTGGTGGTTAACGGTGTGGTAGTAGGTAGAGATGATATGGATAACATATTACTCTTGGATACCACCAGCATAAGGAGTATTCCTAAGAAAACTGTTATGCAGGTGGCTACAAAAAAATTGATTGAATTAAACCCTTCTTTTGATATTAAAATGGCTGCTAAAACCCTATCGGAAAATGGTATTGAAGGGGCCCCAGTTATTGATAAAGGAAATGTTGTGGGCATATTAACCTTGAGTGATATAACCCATGCTATTGCTCAGGGAAAGGAAAATTTCAAAGTGGAAGAAGTCATGTCTAAACATATCATCACAGTTGAAAATGATTTAATGATAGCCGACGCAATAGAAATCATGAACAAAAAGAAGATAGGAAGGTTAATTGTTGTGGATGAAAATGGAATAGCAACTGGCATTGTTACCCGCACAGACCTTTTAGATAAAATTGCAGGTTTAAAATAATTTTAAATGGATATACTAATTTTCTTAACACATGAATCATATTATATAGTTAATGAACTTTTCTTAATATACCCATCAAATTATATTATATAAATATCTAATTTTAAATTACATTTAAAATGCATATTCAAATTATTAAACTTTAATGAATTTTATTTAAACTATTTTTACATGATGAATAATCGTATTTATTTAGGATGTGGAAAAGCTGAAGATTGAACACATGGCCATAAAAGAGGAGATGACAGTTCTCCAATTAATAGAAGAGATGGGTAAATCAGGAGTTTTAGGTGCTGGGAAAGTTGAAAAAGCAACCAAATTACTGGCCAAAGTAATCAATGATCCGGAAATCTCTGTTTTTTTAAGTATTGCCGGACCCCTAGTACCAGGTGGCCTTAGAAAAGTTGTTTCCGACTTGATCAAAAATGGATATGTGGATATAATTATCACCAGCGGCGCCAATATAACCCACGATCTTTTGGAGGCTTTCGGTGGTCATCACTACCGTGGCTATGAAAAAGACGACGAAAAATTATGTGAAAAGGGAATAGGCCGAATTGGTGATCTCTACACCAGATCAGAAGATTTTGAAGTTTTGGAAAAGAGAATTAGTGAAATTTTGGATGAAATCACCTCTAAATCTTCACAGCTTAATATTAGAGAACTAATATTTAAAATAGGAGAACTGATTGACGACGAAAATTCAATTTTAAGGAATGCCTCTTTAAATAATGTTCCTATTTATGCTCCAGGATTAATTGATAGTATGTTGGGTTTGCAGCTATGGATGTATACACAAACTAAGGATCTAATACTTGATGCAGTAGGGGATATGCATGAACTTTCAGATAAAGTTTTTAGCTCCAAAAAAGTAGCTGCAGTGATACTAGGTGGAGGCCTTCCGAAACACTACGCATTAGCATCTAACCTTCTAAAAGGAGGTGTTGATGCAGCCATACAGATAACCATGGATAGAAGCGAGACAGGAAGTCTGGGAGGAGCACCACTAGAAGAAGCAAAATCTTGGGCAAAAGCTAAGGCGGGATCAAATCTGGTAACTGTTATTGGAGATGTAACTATTATATTTCCCCTAATACTGGCCGGGGCCATGGAAATTTTAAATAAAAATGATGCAAAAGATTGAAGTTTTAATGAATTGAATACTTTTATAATATTAAGATAAATATCAACAATTATTTACTATTTTGAGGAAATATTGCATGTTAGAAGCCATTTTTTACAGCCTTTCCGGATTTTTTATGAAATTATCCGATGACAGCTACGACCAGGAAGACAACAAGACCCTTGCAATAATTTTTGGAGTAATTTGCGGTTTGACAATTGGTTATCTTGTTGTAACCAGTGCTGATGCAGCTTATATTTTTCTTGGAATATTTATTGGGACTCTGCTTTCTAAAAAAATTGATGGAATCCATCATATTATCACTGCTCTGGTTTTTCTAAGTATTGCTCTAATATTCGGCATTCCTTCGATGGGGATAGGGACGTTAGTGATCTGCGCTTTAGCTGCCTATATCGATGAAATTGGAAATGATAATACAGCTATTTCAAAAAGGAGTAAATTTTTTGGATTATTTTTTAAATACAGATTTACGCTTAAACTGGTTATTTTAGTGTTATCCCTTTTTGGGTTAATCCAGATTTTCCATCCTAATTTTAAAATTATAGGAATAGAGTTTATGCAATATTATACCATCATCTATTTCATACTATTTGAATTATTCTATGAAATTGCCGGTTTAAAGTTTGATGCTGTCTATAATAGACTTAGTAGACTCTCTAGGGTTTTGGGACTCATAAATTGATCTTCCAATTATCAATGCATCAGCATAGTGAAGCGTCTCTTTAGGAGTACCTCCCTGTACACCGACCCCTGGTGAGATAATAAAGGAATCTCCTACTATTTTTCTGATCTCTTTTAATCTGTGAAGTTTGGTGGAAGGGGCCACATAATTAGTTATTCCCATTTCAACCCCCATCTGAGCTATATCTTCAGAGACTTTTTGAAGAAATCTTGATGCTCCAGGATGGGACATTTCAGTTAGAAGGAAGACTTCCTTGGAATGTTCTACTGCCCGATCTAAGCAGGCTTTTACACTGTCCTCCCCTACAAATCCCTGAACAATAACCGCATCTGCCCCGGATTCAAAGGTAAGATCACATATCTTACTATTTGTTTCTGGAATATCTGCAACCTTAAAATCTGCAATAACCTTGAAATCAAAACTATCTTTAATTATAGATATAGATTCGAGTCCTTCACTTAGAACTAAAGGATAACCAACTTTCACGGTATTAATATAATCAGATATGGATTCGGCTATCTGCAAACCTTTAGATAGTTTGCGAACATCCATTGCCAGAATAATATTGTTTTGTACTTCCATGATCTTAATTGGGAGGCTTTGTTTAAATTATTTTTGAAATGGATATTCAAATTAATCCATTTTTAAGCATTGAAAAATTAAGAAAACATTACCATAATAATGAGAAAAACTTAACTGATTAATCTTATTTTTGATAAATATTTTTGATAAAAAATTTTTTTTTGATGAAATTTGAAATAATGACTATTTTTGATGTTTTAAAAAAGCTAAATTACCATTTACTTTATATAGTCTAAAAATCAATATAAGATTAGCCATTTTCATGGCTTATTTCGGAAGTGATAAATTGTTTAAAAATAGTTACGGTAGAGATAACTACTCAAATAGAGGAAATTCTCCTATTAATGAAGGAGACGAATATGATGTTAAAATTGAAGATCTCGGAAGAGATGGCGACGGAATTGCTCGTGTAGAGGGTTTTGTTGTATTTGTTTCAGGCGCCAAAGTTGGCGATGAAGTTAAAATAAAAATTACTTCAACTAGAAGAAATTTTGCTTTTGCTGAAATAGTGGAATAAATTGATTTTTATATTATATTAAAATAATTCTTGAAAATTTATATTTTCATGAATTTTATTATTTTTTGTTTTTAACTTTTTTTTATTTAGAATTCTAATTTTAATTAAATTTGTATCAATTACCAGATCCATATAGCAAACTTTATATACTTATTTTTATTCAAGTATAGTTGATAAAAATTAAAGGAGGCTTTAATGTGCATATTATGGAAGGTTTCTTACCTTGGCAATGGTGTTTATTATGGTATTTAATTTCAATACCTGTTGTTGTATATGGTATAATTCAGATTAAAAAAATTACAGATAAAAATCCAGAATCAAAACCATTATTAGCTGTTTCAGGTGCATTTATGTTTATTTTATCTTCTTTGAAAATGCCTTCTGTTACAGGAAGTTGTTCTCACCCTACAGGTAATGGTTTAGGAGCTGTATTGTTTGGTCCTGCAGCTGCAAGTGTTTTAGCAGCGATCGTTCTTGTATTCCAGGCGTTACTTCTAGCACATGGAGGGTTGACGACTCTTGGTGCTAATATTTTCTCTATGGGGATTGTAGGTCCATTTGCTGCGTGGTTAGTGTATAAAGGTATTCAGAAGATAGGTTGGGCCCCTTCAATTGGAATATTTTTTGCTGCGGTTCTTGGAGATTGGCTAACTTATGTAACTACTGCAACTCAACTATCATTAGCTTTCCCAATACCCACCTTTGGAGAAGCTTTTGTCAAGTTTATGGTAGTATTTGCTTACACTCAAGTACCCCTAGCAATTGCTGAAGGTCTTCTTACAGTTGTGATATTTGATTATATCATGAAACTAAGACCAGATATTTTAAGAACTTTAAAAGTCATAGGGCCTAAAAAAACAGAAGAAGTTGCAAAAAAAGCACCCGAGGTGACTTAAATGGTAGACAAAAAACCCATTATTTTACTGGCTTTAGTTGCAATAATATGTATCATCCCCCTTGCTATGTATAGTGGTCTAGGAGAAGATGAAGGTTATTTTGGTGGAGCCGATGGTGCAGCTGCTGAAATTGTAGAAGAAACAGGTTATGAACCATGGTATAATTCCATCTGGGAACCACCGAGTGGTGAAATAGAAAGTCTACTATTTGCTCTACAAGCAGCAATTGGAGCAATTATCATAGGCTACGTTTTAGGATATTATAAAGGCCAAGACAGTGAAAAAAAGAAAAAAAGCGGAAAATAAATATGGAATACTTGATTAAATGTAAATAGTGAAAAAAATATAATGAAGGAAAATGAAATACTGTTGATCACATGTTTGAAAACACACTGGATAACTATGCTCATTCCAACAATCTCAAAGATACAAATACATACTTTAAAGTTCTATTTGCAATTTTGACTATGTTGTTGAGTTTAATATCTACATCACCAGTTGTACCCTTCATTATAGCATTTTTTATGTCAGTTATTATCATATTTAAAGCTAAAATTCCGGTAAAATTCTATTTAAAATTTCTCGTTTTTCCATTTTCTTTTGCATTATTAACCTTTGCTTTTATGGCCATATTTTTTGGAATTGGCACACATATCCTGGAACTTGGAATATTTAATCTTGCAGTGACCCAGGACGGTTTTCAACTTGGACTTCTCGTATTTGCAAGAATAATGGGTTGTTTTACTTGTTTAGCATTTTTGGCCCTCACAACGCCAATGACTGAGCTTTTTTCAATACTAGAACTTTTTAAAATCCCCAAAATTGTTCTGGAAATTGCAATGTTAATGTACCGTTACATATTCTTATTTTTGGATGAAGCAATTAACATTTACCACTCCCAGGAAACACGTTTGGGTTATTCTTCCCTTAAAAAAACCTTTAAGTCCATGGGCATGTTAGGTAGCAATCTCTTCATAAAAACATGGAACAAAGGTGAACAAGCATATATTGCAATGGAATCAAGATGCTATGATGGTTCAATGAAAACAATAAAAGAATCTGAAAATATAAAAAGTATTGGAACTCGTAACTTTACCTTGTTAATATTATTTGAAATAATTCTTGCCATTGGAGTATATGTCACAGGAAATTTCAAAATTTTTTAACCTACTAAATTTATATGGTAATTTTTTAGAGATTATAGAAGAAGCAAGATATTTCCATCATATAAAATTATTACTGGTTACATGAAAAGATGTAAATTGTATTACCATAATCTGAATTTAAATCCACATGAGGCATTACTATGAATGTTGTTGAAACAAAAGATATCACTTATATTTATCCTGATGGAACAAAAGCCCTCAACAAAGTAAATTTCAAAGCTTCTAAGGGTAAAATTGTTGCACTTCTCGGTCCAAATGGTTCTGGAAAGTCCACGCTATTCTTGCATTTCAATGGTATACTTAAACCCAATTCAGGAACTGTAAAAATAGATAATATTCCAATAAAATACGAAAAACAAAGCCTCATCAAAATTAGACAAGATATTGGTTTAGTTTTCCAAAATCCGGACGATCAACTTATTGCCCCCACTGTCCAGCAAGATGTGGCCTTCGGTCCCCTGAATCTGGATCTGTCAAAAGAAGAAGTTAAATTACGGGTTAAAGAAGCTTTAAAACGAGTTGGTATGGAAGGTTTTGAAAAAAAAGCCCCGCATTACCTTAGCGGAGGCCAAAAAAAACGTGTAACCATTGCAGGTATACTGGCCATGAAACCCAAAATCATGGTGCTCGATGAACCCACAAGCGGCCTCGATCCTAAGGGAGCTTTCCATATTATGAAATTGCTCTACCAATTAAATAAAGAGGGCATGACAATTATTATAGCCACCCACGATGTGGACATGGTGCCCATATATGCCCACGAAGTTAATGTAATAAGTGAAGGCGAAATTATTAAAGAAGGAAGCCCTCAAGAAGTATTTGAAGATGCTAGAATAATAAGAGATGCTAAGTTAAGGCTTCCACACATAGCTCACCTTTTTGAGAGACTTCAAAATGAAGATCAAATATCATTTGGAGAAACATACCCACTCACGGTTAATGAAGCCAAAACAAGAATAAATAGAAAAATTAACAATAAAAAGAATTTTTAATAAATTAAACAGTTAATTCCTTAACTCATTTTTTTCTTTAATGTTAGAATAATGATAATTACAACAGTCATAAGTATTAGTACTGTTAAACAAAATGTAAAACTGTATTAATAGGATGGAAATTACATATTCATAGAACATTTCCAAAAAGAAATAGTTCTTCAATTCATATAAATCAATTAAAACCATTATTAAGGTGATATAATGAAAATTGGTATCTGTGACACCACTTTTGCACGTTTTAACATGGCCGAACATGTTATCGATGAAATTAAAATGCGTGTAGGTAACATGAAATTTATTAGACGTACTGTGCCTGGTATAAAGGATCTTCCTGTGGCTTCAAAAAAACTGATTGAAGAGGAAGGATGTGAACTTGTAATGGCCCTTGGAATGCCCGGTCCCGAGAAGATTGATAAAACATGTGCCCATGAAGCTTCTATGGGATTGATATATGCTCAGCTAATGACAAACACCCATATAATCGAAGTATTTGTACATGAAGATGAAGGTCAGGACGCCAAAGATTTGAAAATGTTAGCTGAAAACCGCGCCCGTGAACATGCACAGAACGTTGTTAAAATGTTGTTTAAACCAGATAAACTAAAGAGAGAATCTGGAATGGGTATGAGGGAAGGAAGACCCAATGTTGGTCCTCTTTGAAATTTGATATTATTATTGATTATTATAGTTTTGTAGTTTAAATTATTACTCAGAATTTGTGAAAAAAGAATTTATAAAATTATATTTACAAGGTGAGAACATGGTCAAAATAGTAGGAATAGTGGGAAGTCCTAGAAACGAAGGTAACACCAGTATTTTAGTTAAAGAAGCTTTAAAAGCTGCTGAAAATGTTGGTGCTGATACGCAGTTAATTAATATTGGTTTGATGGATATCCAACCATGTATTGCCTGCGACATATGTAAATCCACTGGTGAATGTTCTATTTATGATGATATGCAAAGTATCATAGACGAAATAATTACTGCCAAAGGCATAATCATAGGAAGCCCAGTTTATTTCGGCAGTATGACCTCCCAAACTAAGATGTTCATGGATCGAACCAGACCACTGCGTACAGATTTCAAACTTAGAGATAAAATAGGTGGAGCAATCACTGTTGGAGGGGCTCGCAATGGTGGCCAAGAAACAACCTGTGCTGCAATTCATCATTTTATGTTAATACATGACATGGTAATTGTGGGAGATGGGAAACCCCTGGCCCATTATGGTGGAACTGGAAAAGGCGGAGCCATAGGAGACACAGAAAACGATGCATTTGGTATTGAAAGCTCCCAAAATCTTGGTAAAAGAGTAGCAGAACTTGCAAAAAAGATAACTGAATAATCAAATAATTAATATTCACAAAGTCCCCAATATTTAGTAGGAATTAGATAAAATGAAAATATATTTGAACTTTTTATCATTAAATTTATCTAAATAAAAATAATCAGCTGGTTTAGAGGCTATAATCTCATGAACAATTCAGAAAAAATATTTATTATTGTACCAGCTTATAATGAAGAGAATACTCTTGAAAATGTTTTAAACAGTTTGATCAAGAGAGACTATAATATTATCATAGTAGATGATGGTTCAACTGACAAAACCTATGAAATTGCTTCAAAAATCCTTAATAAACACAAATTATATTTATACAAACATGTTTTAAATTTAGGCTTGGGCGCTGCTTTAAAAACTGGAATTGATGCTGCGTTAAAAAAAGGTGCTGATATCATTGTAACCTTCGATGCTGATGGACAACATGACCCTGCAGATATTGAAAAAATATGTGATCCTATTCTTAAAGGTCTAGCAGACGCTGTTATAGGTAGCAGGAACTTTGATTGTATGCCACAATCTAAAAAAATTGGTAATAAAATAATGAATAATTTAACCAGGATATTTTATGGAGTTAATGTAAAAGATTCTCAATCAGGATTGAGGGCATTTAATAGAAAAGCAGCAACACAGATAAATATTCATTTGAGAGGATATGGGGTTTCATCTGAAATACTGCGTGAGATTAAAAACAATAATATTAAAATGGAAGAAATACCCATTAAAACTATATACACAGATTATTCGCTTTCTAAAGGAACAAATACCGTAGAAGGATTAAAAATTCTTTCAAAAATGGTAGTAGATATTTTGAAAAGGGTGTTAATATGATATATCAAGTAGTGGGAGTTTTTATTGGGTTGATTGGTATAATAATTTCTTTAATAAGATTTAAAGAAGGAAAAACATCTTTAGGGATGTTATTTTTATGGATGATCATTTGGTTAATAATTATCATTGTTTCTCTTTTACCTGAATCCACCAGTATTTTGGCAAATATCCTAAATATTGGAAGAGGATTAGATCTAGCCCTTATTTTAGGATTAATTGGATGTTATTACCTTATTTTCAAAATATACACCATGATTGAAAGTCTGGAAAATGAGATGACCAAGCTGGTAAGGGAAATGGCACTGCAAAATGAGAAAAAGTCAAAAAAAGAAGAAAAAGAATAAATTTCAGGGCAAATATCAAATTTATTCATTATAATTTTATATATTTATTTTAAATGATTTCAAGTTATTATTTTAGGGAGTTAAAATGAGAATAGGTATATTTACTGAATATTTTCCAAAAACAGGAGATTTAGAAGTTAAAGGTGGTGCTGAAGCTTCTGCTTTTAATGAAGCTTATTATCTCTCCAAAAAACATCAAATTACAGTTGTTACCTCCAATGAAAAAGGAAGCAAGAAAAAGGATAATATAAATGGTATCAACATAATTAGATGTGGAAAAAGCAGAAAATATGTTCAAGCAGGTTCATTTAAGGATAGATTATCTTTTATGAAGGCAGCTTATGATAAGGGTAGACAAGAGAGTTTTGATATAATTGCTGCTTACAACTTCATAACCTATCCAGTAGTCTGGAAATTGTCTAAGAAACTCAAAATTCCCTGCATAGCCAGATATCATGATGTATGGATTGGTGAATGGGTGAAAAATGTTGGTTTTACAGGTATAACCGGGGAGATTCTGGAAAGATATACATTATCCCGAGACTTTGACCAGTTTATCGCGGTTTCCAATTATACAAAAGAAAAATTAAAAAAATATGTTCCAGAAAAAAAAATAAAAGTTGTGCCCAATATTGTGGAAGTACCATCAATTAAAGAGAATAAATTTAATAATCCTACAATATGCTGCGTGTCCCGTTTAGTTGATTATAAAAGAGTTGATGACTTAATTAAAGCTATTTATATCTTGAAAAAAGATATCCCTAATATTCAATGCATCGTAATAGGTACCGGTCCCCAAGAAGAAGACCTTAAACAAATGGTTAAAAAGTTCAATTTAGAGGATAATATCAAATTTTATGGTTTTGTAGAAAGCCACTTAAATGTTTTAAAAACCATTAAAGCATCACATGTATTCTGTTTGGCCAGTAATGTTGAAGGATTTGGAATAGTAATTGTAGAAGCCATGGGATTAGGAGTTCCATTTGTAGCTTCCAATATCCCTCCTTTATTAGAAGCAAGTCATGGCAAAGGTGGATTGTTTTATGAGGTAGAAAATTATAATGACTTAGCTGAAAAGATAAAAAATTTATTAAAAAATAATAAGACATATGATAAATTATCATCTGAAGGGTTGCACTATGTCAGAATGTATAAAGGAGAAAAAATAGCGTCAAAACTTGAAGAGATTTATAATGAATTAGTAAAGTAATTGAAACTTTCTAACAATAAATGAAATTTTTAAATTAGAAGAACAGTAGGTTCAGAAAGTTAAGTCATTAAAATTGGTAGTGCAAGAAGATTTATTGACATAAAAATATAAAATAAAAATAAATTATTTGCAAGTAAAAAATATTTCCAAATAGCTCATAAGAGGACTATTTTCTGGTATTCATTTAAAGGTGTCATAATGTTATATTTTAGAGGATGTGTGATAAGAGAAAAACTTACAGGAATATCTGATGCCACTCAAAAGATTCTGGAAGTTTCAGGCGTAAATTACAAAATATTAAGTGATGAAAAGTGTTGTGGTTCATTCCTTATGAGGACTGGTTTTTGCAAAGAGGCATTTGAATTAATGAATTCTAATCTCGAAATTTTAAAAGATGAAAAGATATTAGTTTCATGTGCAGGCTGCTATCGAACACTGAAACAGGATTATAAAGAATTATTTGACGTGAAACTTGATGTTGTTCATAGTTCTGAATTTTTCCAGGGTTTAATTGAATCTGGAAAACTCAAACTGAATAAAATTCCAAAAAAAATTACGTACCATGATCCGTGCCATCTGGGTCGTCACTGCAACCAATACTATGCTTCCCGCTTTGTAGTTGAAAGTTTAGGAAGTTTAGTTGAGATGGAAAAAAATAGAGAAAATGCCCGATGTTGTGGTTCTGGGGGTGGTGTAAGATCCGCTTACCCCGAAATTTCTGAGGAAATAGCATCTATGCGGATGGAAGACGCCCGCAAAACTGGTGCAGATCTTATTACAACCGCGTGTTCTTTTTGCACTTTAAATCTTAATTCCGCATGTAAAAAAGGTGAAAAAGTATTGGATTTATCTGAAATCATTTTAATGGGGTTGGAAGATGAATAAGTCCCATTTAAAAACTATGAGGCAATCATTTCAATTGATGGAACAGCGCAGGAAAGATTTGTTAGACGATAAAACAACTAAAGACCTTATAGATAGAGTTAAAAATATAAGGGAAAACGCTATAGATAATCTGCCTATTTTGATAGAGAGTGTTAAGAATCGATTTAAAGAAAATGGAATAGAATTAGAATATGCAGAAACTGCTGATGATGCCCTTGGAATTATCCATAAAATTATAGGTAATAATAAGATAATTGGCAAATCCAAATCAAATACTATATCTGAAATAGGCCTTTCAGATTATCTAAAATCTAAACAAGTAAAACTTGTAGAAACTGATTTAGGCGATAGAATTGTTCAGCTAAATCCTGAAAACAATAAATCATGTCACCCTATTGGTCCAGCTCTTCATTTGAATATAGAGAGAATTGCAGAGATTGTTTCAGAAAATTTAGGTTCTAAGGTAAATCCTGAACCACGGGAAATTATAGATATAGTAAAATCCAATGTACTGGAAGAATTATCAGAATGTTCAATAGGCATAACTGGAGCCAATTCCGTGGCTGCTGATGATGGATCAATTGTTATTGTACATAACGAAGGTAATGTAAACCTGGTTTCAATGATGGATACACATATAGTATTAGTGGGTATAGACAAGCTAGTAACTACTATAGAAGAGGCAATATCCGTAGTGAAACTGGAAACTATGTATGCTACAGGTACCAGAGTCCCCTCATATATTAATATTATCTCTGGACCTTCAAAAACTGCAGATATTGAAAAAAGATTGATAGAAGATATGTATGGTGCCAAAAAAGTTGTGGTAATACTAATGGATAATGGAAGAAGCAGTGCACTAAAAAAATGTTTATGGTGTATTGGGTGTGGAAGTTGTATTGTTTCCTGTCCTGTTTACAATGCTGTGGGATTTGACTTTGGATACCGTGGTTATTTAGGAGGAAGAGGTGTTGCTTTTAGTAAATTTATTAAAAACCAGGAAACATCATTCAAATCTGGACTGTTTTCATGTACTTTATGCGGTTTATGTACCCTGGAATGTCCCGTGAATATTCCCACTAACGAAATTATAGAAAAATTACGTATAGGTTCTGTAAAATCAGGATGTTTCCACCAAAAACATGTTAAAATTGTAGATAACATAAAGAAAAAAGGAAGTCCCTTCTAATAAATTCAAACAATTTCTTTTTATTTAAGAGAGAGTGTTATCTTACATGAAAATTAATTTCAGTATTAACCAAAAACAATGGTTTTTAATTGATTTGTAACCATAAATTTAAATATTAGATTTAAGACTTGAATAGTAATAGGAGGTATATGATTTGCTTCTGTTGATAAGTCCAATAAACACTGAAGAAGCACTGGAATCCATTAAAGGCGGTGCAGATATAGTCGATGTCAAAAATCCAAAAGAAGGATCATTAGGTGCAAATTTTCCATGGATTATTAAAAGTATAAAAAAAATCACTCCTGAAGGTATGCAGGTCAGTGCTACTCTGGGAGATGTACCATACAAACCAGGTACAATTTCTCTGGCAGCAACAGGTGCAGTAGTTTCAGGGGCAGATTATATAAAAGTAGGATTGTACGGAACTAAAAATTATGATCAGGCCTATGAAGTTATGAAAAATGTTGTTAAAGCTGTTAAAGACTTGAATGAAGATGCGCTGGTTGTAGCATCAGGATATGCAGATGCTCATCGAGTTGGTGCAGTGGATCCTATGGAAATACCTAAAGTTGCAGCTGCAGCTGATGCTGATCTGGCCATGGTAGATACTGCAGTTAAAGACGGTAAAACACTATTTGATTTTATGAACACAGAAGTTCTAGAAAAATTTGTAGAGGATGCCCATGATCATGGGTTAAAGTCTGCCCTTGCCGGTTCAATCCAAAAAGACCAATTATCAATTTTATATAGATTAAAATGTGATGTTGTAGGTATTAGAGGTGCTGTATGTTCAGATGGAGACAGAAATTCTGGAACCATAAAGAGTAGTGCTGTAGCTGATTTAAAAAAAATGATTGAAAATTTTTAATTCCCTAATATTATAAGAAAATTAGGATATAATTTTAATAATTATAAATTCAAAATAATTGATCTAATACTAATTCCATTCAAAATAAATTGATATTATTAAAATTTCATATTTTTGGCAATATTTTAATAGTACTTTTTATTCTTCATATGGATTTGAACCTTTAAAGTTTTATGAGGTGCTCTAATGTACTCTAAGAAGTTAAAAGATGCAGAAGTTGGTTATACATTTGATGATTTTTTAATTATTCCCAACCCTTCATCTGTTGAACCAAAAGATGTGAACACTGTAGCCAGGGTCTCTAAAAACCATGATTTAAATATACCTGTGGTAAGTTCGGCCATGGATACTGTTACTGAATCTGAGATGGCAATTGCTATTGCACAGGAAGGCGGTCTTGGTGTAATTCATCGAAACATGACCATACATGAACAGGTCGAAGAAGTGAAAAAGGTAAAAAGATCCAGTGATCTTACTATAAGAGATGTTATAACCACAGAACCCTATGCTACCTTAAAAGATGCCCATGAAATCATGGAATCACAAGAAATCAGCGGACTACCTGTTGTAAAAAATGAAAAAGTTATTGGTATTATAAGTAGAAGGGATATTAAACCTATATTAAACTCTGATGCTCAAAAAAAGGTTAAGGAAATAATGACTGAAGAGGTAGTAACTATCTCTGAAGATATACCTCCTGAAGAAGCATTAGATATAGCCTACGAAAACAAGGTTGAAAGACTTCCCGTGGTTAGAAATGACAAAATCGTGGGAATTGTAACTATAAAAGATATATTGGAACGGAAAAAATATCCAAATGCATCCCGAGACAAGAAAGGACGATTTTTGGTAGCTGCAGCCACAGGACCTTTTGATCTAGAACGTGCTATGGATTTAGATGAGGCTGGTGCAGATATCATAGCTGTGGATTGTGCCCATGCCCATAATTTGAATGTAGTAAAGTATGCAGGAACAATAAAAGAAAATATTGATGCCGATCTTATCGTTGGTAACATAGCCACCAAAAAAGCAGCAGAAGATTTGATTGCACAAGGAGTTGATGGGTTAAAAGTTGGTATTGGTCCTGGATCAATGTGCACAACCCGCATAATTGCCGGTGTAGGAGTTCCGCAACTAACTGCTGTATCGGAAGTTGCAGATGTTGCAGGAGAGTATGATGTTCCGATAATAGCCGACGGAGGGCTAAGATATTCAGGCGACATTGCCAAAGCAATAGCTGTAGGTGCTGACTCTGTAATGCTTGGAAACTTACTTGCAGGAACATACGAAGCTCCCGGCGAGGTAGTGATAATGAATGGAAGAAAATATAAACAGTATCGAGGTATGGGATCCCTAGGAGCAATGACTGGTGGATTCGGAGCTGGAACTGACAGATATTTCCAGGAAGTCAAAGGACCAATGAAACACGCCAAATTAGTACCAGAGGGTGTTGAAGGCGTAGTTCCTTATAAAGGACCAGTAAGCGAAATTTTATTCCAGTTGGTAGGCGGACTGAAAGCATCTATGGGTTACAGTGGTGCGAAAGATATTAAAAAAATGCAGGAAAAAGCCAGATTAATTAGAATAACTGCCAGCGGCATAACCGAAAGCCATCCCCATGACCTTTTGATAACCAATGAAAGTCCTAATTATCCAAGCACTCGACTAATGTAATATGCCTAAAAAGGCATAAACTATTTTTATTTTTTAGATATAACAAATTCTCTTAAACTAAATTAAAAAAGAAAGGATTTTAATTTTATGAAATCTTGCATAATATTATGTGGGGGTAAAGGCATAAGAATGGGTAGAGATAAAGGATCACTTTTCTTAGATGATAAACCCATGATTTTACATAGTATAAATAATTTAAAAGATTTTTTTGATGAAATATTAATTGTACTTCGAGATAAAAAGCAAATTGATGTTTATAAAAAGATTGTTAAAAAAAAAGAATATCAGCAAACCTCCATATTATTTTTAAATGATAAAATACCGGATCAAGGTCCTCTTGCAGGAATAATGACTGGTTTATCAAAAATAAAATCTGATCATGCTTTAATATTACCCTGCGATTCTCCATTCGTATCTGAATCATTTATAAAAAACATTTTCTATTATTTTGAAAAAGAAAATTCATATCAAAAAACTAATAAATATGATGGAATTATTCCCCAGTGGGATGATGGAAAAATAGAGCCACTACACTCTATCTACAAAAAAAAGGCCGTACCTAAAATTGAAAAACTCCTTAAAAATGGAGTAAATGATGTTAAATCTTTGACTCAATGTTTAAAGATGAAATATATTAATGTTAAATATTTAGATGAGTCAAAAGACAGTTTTAAAAATATTAACCGCCCAGAAGATATTACTTCATTGTAACTAAATTGTATTGCTCAACATCAAAGGTTTGGATATCTACACTTCGAGGGTTTCGGCCCATCTCGAGAACGAACTTATTAACCCTTTCAATTATATCAATAATATTTTTTTTCTCAATTTTTGTTCCGTTTATCATGGTGAATTCAGGCATTTCACCATTTTGCTTTTTAAATTCTATTACTTCATCAACCATTTCTCTATACTGTTCTAAAGTTAGTCTCTTCATTAATACCAACCTTGAGTTTTTTAGAAGTATATTATTCAAGGTATATAAATGATTTGGATTTCATTTTAAAGAACTGTTAGTTTTGTCCTTCAATTTTACAGTGCGTATGGATTTACTCCGTAAATTCTACTCTGGCATCTGGATCAAATGGATTTGTTCTTAGGGCTAGAGAAAATAGATATGGATAATTGTTCATAAGATGTTCCATATACTGCAACCATTCATATATTAATAAACCGTATGCACGATTAATATCACCAGCAAGATGTTCATAATCTACTTTGGACAGATTATATAGATCTTCTCTCTTTTCCAATTCTTCTGTTAAATGGAATACTGCCCATAACATATCTGTGAAACTATCGTGTTCCAGTAAGTTAGGATTTTCAAGCAAACGTAACAAGAATTCCCTCTTTTTTACTAAAAAAGTTTTCATATCGTTTAAGTATTTCAATGAATCTGAATGCGAACTGTCCAGTTGAATTTCAAATTCCAAATTTTTAATTTGCTCTGAAATCTTTAAAAAACGATCCTCATCCCATTCATTATTCACTATTAAATAATTTCGAATTTCCTTTTGATTTGGATCAAAAAATCCGATATTTTTAATAAGTTCGGTTCCAACATCACTGAAAAATGCACCAATAACCATATTTAACTTTTCAAGCATGATCTTTTTCTCTTTTTCATTGATAGCCCTTTCTATCACCAGTACAACCACTAAAACCTCTATAGGTAAAAATGAGATGTCAATACCAATATAAAAAAGTTCCGTGTCCAGTTTATGAAAAATAAGGTACTGAAACACATAAAAAGCTATAGATAAAATTACCAAAAATACACCTAATCGAAATCTCCAGCCCAGTTTTTGCATATTATCTCCCTAAATATTTAATGATAGTAAATAATAAATTTGATAGGATATTTCAAAGGTAGATGATTAATTTAACACCTTAAATCATTTTTTTCCATATTCTATAAAACATTAACAAAGGAATTATCCATTAAAAAAATTATTTGCCCTTAAACGCGTATATAATTGCTACAGGATTTTGGGCATACATCATAGTTCCTCTCTCAATTATTTTACCTCTTGAAATGGACACATCTACAATGTATGGTGACAAACCCAATTTTTGTAAGGATTTTATTGCATCAACACGTGTTTCAAGCAAGATTGCAGTAATGATAATCCTGCCGTTTTCATTGAGATTGGAAAACCCATTTTTAAGGATTTGAGAAAGATCGCCGCTACTTCCACCGACCATTAAAATATCAAATTTTGGGATTTTATCTATTACATCAAGGGCATCTCCAGGAATAAGTTCCACTTTCTTATCAAGTTTTTGCAGTTTTAAATTTTTTGAGGTTAAACTAATTGCCTTGGGATTTTTGTCAATAGAATAAACTTTTTTAGCCCTTTTTGCAAATTCAGAGGTTAAACCTCCAGTGCCACATCCAATTTCAAGAACTACATCATCATTAGAAACGCCTGATTTACACACAACTAAGCACCGAACCTCTTCCTTGGTTGGGCCGGGGACATCATCTAATTTTAAAAATTTAGAATCATCATTCATGGTTTTTCACCATGCCAGCGCTTGAAAAGATGGTTTTCAATTCCCATCACATCTAATATTTTACCAGCAATAAAATTAGCCATATCATCAATGTTTTTGGGATTATGATAAAAACCAGGCATTGCAGGAAGAATTACTCCACCTTCACTGCTAATTTTTAGCATGTTTTCTAAATGAACTGATCTTAGTGGAGTTTCACGCGGAACAACAATTAACTTTCTTTTTTCCTTGAGAGCCACATCAGCTGCTCTGGTTATGGCATTACTGGCATATCCATTAGCTATGGCAGACAAAGTTTTCATGGTACAAGGCACAATAACCATTGAATTAAAACGGCAAGACCCACTGTTAATGGATGCAGTAAGATCATTAGAGTCATATAAACGAGTAGCAAGATTTTTTAGATCATTTTCATCCATGCCCAATTCATGTTCCAAAATTATACTTGCAGGATTTGTAATAACTAGTGAAGTATCTATTTCAAGATCTTTTAAAGCTTTTAAAAGATTTAATCCGTATATAACTCCACTAGCACCGGTAATAGCTACGATTATCATAGTTTCACTTCAGTTATTTGTGAATGTTATTTATAATTCTTTAAGATTAAATTAATTTACATTTACTCCAGTCCAAAAATTTTCTTTAATAAATTTACTTTTGTCCTAGGTTAAGATATTCTTCAAAGGAAAATGTTGAAGCTCTACCAGCATAATTTTCTGGTAGATAGATGCATAAATCTGCATGATTAAAACGAGCAGCATTCAAAGCACCTACAATACTAGATATCTCACTTAATTTAACTATATCTTCATCAACTGATACTAAAGTCCGCATTTCGTCAAAAGAAGGATATTCCGGTACATCAATTATAACATAATCAGCAGGGATGTCTAAATCCTCTGAAATTTCATGTTCATATTTTTTAATATCTTCTCGACTTATTTTAAAAATTTCCTCAGGATAGTCTATTTCATCAAGTTTTAAGCAGAATACATTTTTAAACAGATCTCTATTATCTAACCGAATCATTATTTCCTTGATGAATCCTTCCTTAGCCCTAGAAATAGAAATAATATCAGTATCATCATATTCATAAATTTTATCTTGAACAACGTCTCCATTCTCAAAAAGTTTTCTCAAACACCTTCTAAACATGGAATTAACAATACGGGTGGTGTGATGCTGATAAACGCTGGGATACATAAAATAACGGGCTACTAAAGTTGATTCAGCAGCTTGAACTCCTTTTATATCAAGAACTAAATTTTTTTTAAGTTTCATATTATATATAAGACGTTCCACATCAATTACTCCATAAGCAACCCCTGTGTAATGGGAATCTCTAAGAAGATAATCCATTCGATCCACATCCAACTCTCCAGATATAATCTGTCCTAGTGGACCTTTTCCATTAATTACATCAATAATTTCCCTTGGATCGAATGATTCCGATAATATATCTGCAATTTGGGATTCTTTAATAACCTTCGATGTAAAAATTTCATGCGAATAATCTAAAACAGCTTCAGATACATGTGAAAATGGGCCGTGCCCCACATCATGAAGAATAGCACTAATTCTCACTATTTCTTTTTCATCATCATCTAAATCAAGATGATCAGCTAACTTTGATGCTAAAAACATAGCCCCCATGGAATGTTCAAAACGGGTGTGGTTGGCACCAGGATAAACCAGATAGGTAAAACCTAATTGTTTAATTCTTCTAAGCCTTTGAACTTGAGGCGTATCCACTAATTTAACTTCAAAATTTTTTAATTGAAGATTCCCATGCACACTGTCCCTTATAAATTTCAATTCATACCCCCATGAGCTTAAAAAGTTATTTAAGAAATATTATTGAAAATTAACCTCCAGACATAATAATATTCTTTCCACTATCTGTATATTCTTCTTTTTTAAAATCTAAATCATGTTTCGTTTTTTCAATAATTTCATTTAATGCTTCGCGGGTTTCCTGTCTATGAGAACCAGCAACAGCCACTAAAAATAATGGATCTCCCACATAAAATTCGCCTACATAATGGACTACAGCAACATCTATTATTTTATACTTGTTTTTGATTTTTTTTATAATAGTTTCCAGTTCTTTTTCTGTCTTTTTAGTATTTGGAGTGCTCAAATCCAATTTTTTGATTTTTTTATCCTTTTCATTACTTCTTACTATTCCTTGAAATGTGAATATTGCACCACAATGGTCAATTTTTGGATTATCCTCAACATAATTAATTAAATCATTGATTGTTACTATATCTTCACCTTTCTCGATGATTTTAATCAGCATTATATCACTAACTCTTATCTCCAATTTAAAATGTCTAATGAGCTTCCTTTTTGGAAAGATGTTTCATCCTTTCTACACCATCTATCTCTTTGATTACTTTGATAACTGATTTTGGAACTAAATCCTGCCAATCTTCCTTTTCAAGTATTCTTCTTCGAACTTCTGTTCCCGAGTAAATTTCACGGTTAAAAAGCGGAGGTTCGGTAACTTCAAAGTCGTCTTCGATAAAAAGCCGTTGAACCAAAGGATTACCTGTGTATACATGGTCAAAAGGAGGAGTTAACATTTTTATGTGTGCTGCCCATACTGAATTGCACTCTATATCCTGTACCGGTATAATATAGTACCTGGAAGCAGATATACCATTTTCACTTAAGGCTTTAGTAAGCATCATAATCCTTTCACCTGCAGTAAAAGGATCTTTAATGGTGTGGCTTAGTTGAGCACTGCCTACACAAATTATTATTTCATTAACCTCTTCTAAAATTCGTTTAATAACCTGAAGATGACCTTTATGAACTGGTTGCATTCTCCCAACTAGTAAACCCCTCATAATATCACCACATATTGTACTATTAATACTATATTCCAAATTTTAATACTGTTATTGTATATTGATGTTTTTAAAGATATTAAACATTCTATATAATATAAACTTATTAAATCTTATTAATTACTATCTGGAAATTTATTAATAGAAAATCTATTATAATGTATTGACAAATTAAATTTAGTATAAAATTCAATAAAAAAAAGTTATTTTTTCACAATTAACGGGGATAGCCAATGATAGAAGTAAAAAATTTATCCAAAACATTTCAAATTAAAAATGGTACAGAGATAAAAGCCTTAGATAATATTAGTTTTAAAGCAGAAGATGGAGAGATTGTTGGAATAATTGGGATGAGTGGTTCAGGAAAAAGCACTCTTTTAAGAATTTTACGAGGTGTGGAATCATTTGATCATGGCGAAATTATTGTAGATGATATCAAATTATCACCAGATTCTACCCCTTACTACTTCACTAAACTAAAAAAAGCAACCGCAATTCACCTACAGCGATCCTTTGGTTTATGGTCAGAAACTGCACTTCAAAATGTTTTAAGAAAGTTAAACGGAACTAAATATGGTGACGAGGCTTTAACTGATTTTGACAATGCTTTCGACGAATTTGGAGAAGAAGCATTAGAAATTTTGAATGTTGTAGGGCTAGGAAATAAAAAAGATCATTTTGCACCAGTATTAAGTGGGGGAGAAAAACAACGCTTAATTATGGCCAGGCAACTTGCAAAAAAACCAAAAATTTTATTATTAGATGAACCTGCAACTATGTCCTGTCCAAAAACTAAACAGGAAATTTTAGATGCAATTAAAAATATCAACAAAAAGTTAGGTGTTACAGTAATACTAGTTTCACATTTGCCGGAAGTTCATGAATATTTAGCTGATAAATTGATTTTAATGGAAAAAGGGAAAATTATCGACGAAGGAAATCCTAAAGAGATAGTTGGAGAATTTTTAAAGGATATTGACAGTAAATATGAAAACGTGGATGATTCCAAGTTAGGTAAACCTGTTATAAAGGTTGAAAATCTTAATCGAAAATTTTTCCTATTAAAAGGAGGAAATGTCCTTCAAATGGAAAATATCAATTTTGAAATAAATAAAGGAGAAATATCATCCATAATAGGACCCAGTGGATCTGGAAAAACGGTTTTACTTAGAATGATTGCTGGTCTAGATTTCCCTGATTCAGGTGAAGTTTATTTCAAGTTAGATGGTGAATGGATTAATATGCATGAGCCTGGACTTTTGAGAATGGCTTTAAGGCGTAAATTAGGATTTATGCATCAGGAATTTTCTCTAGTACATCATTCAACCGTGAAAGAGCAGATAGCCTCACGATTAGGAGTTAAAGGTGAGAATGTTATTGGTGAGGCCCGTAAAAAAGCAGAAGAAATGGGTATAAGTGATATTATTCTGGATGTTCTCTATCAACTCACTGACCTTCCAGAAAATGAAGCAAAATTCCGCTTAGAAAATATTGGACTAGACCCTGAAATTTTACACGAATTATTCCCTAGTTTCCCTGAAAAAGCTGTGAAAGAATATGCCAAACCTATTTTTGAAGCACTGGATTTACCATTGGAAATTCTTGATAGGAAATCTTATGAATTGTCTGGAGGCCAAAAAGTCCGGGCAACTTTAGCATTAGTTTTGACATCAAACCCAGAAGTATTGATACTTGACGAACCCTTTGGGGATCTGGACCCCCTAACTTTAAGAAATGTATCCAATGCCCTCAAGAAGATTAACAAAGAATTCAATACTACTATTATCATGGTAAGCCATCATGTTGATTTTATTGAAGAAGTTTCAACCAGGGCCATTATGATTCGAGATGGTGAATTAGTTATGGATGGTAAACCCGGAAAATTATGTAACGAATTTATTAAAATAAGTGAAGCTAAATACTTAAAAAAAAGACCACTTAAAACAGAATAATTCCAAATTAAAACTCTTAAAGATCAACAACAATAGAATAATATTAAAATTGGTTAAAACATATTATTTAATTAATAGAGTAATATTTAGAGATGTTAAAATGGCATTCAAAAATTTAGATAGTAATAATGCTTATAGAATACTGGCACCCCGACCAACCATTATTGTAACCACAATTAATTCAAAAAATGAAGTTAATGCAGCCCCATTCTCATTTACCATGCCTGTGTCAATGGACCCTCCTTTAATTGCCTTTGCATCAGTACCAAGCCATGATACTTACCGAAATATTTCTGAAATTGAAGAATTTGTAGTTAATATTCCCCACGAAGATATTTTAGAAAAACTGTGGGTTACTGGAGAAAAGTTCCCTTATGGTGTTAATGAAATTGAAGAAGCTGGTTTAACTCAAATCCCATCCGAAAGTGTGGCTCCGCCCAAAATTGAGGAATGTATTGGGCACTTAGAATGTAAAGTGGAGTGGATTAAAGAGGCTGGTGATCACAACTTGATAGTAGGTAGAGTTGTTAGCACCCAAATCAGGAAAAACGCCCTTAAAGATGGTCTTTTGAATGTTGAAAAGATTAAACCCATTCTTCATTTAGGTGGAGTTGATTTTGTAGTTGGAGATCACTTAAGGAAAGTGAAATAATGTTTGAAACAATTTTAGTTCCAACAGATGGCTCAAAATTCGCATCTAAAGCTGAAGATGTGGCTATAGAACTTGCAAAAAAGGTAGACGCCAAAATTGTAGCGGTATATGTAATTGATGAAAAGCTCATTTATCCATACTCTGTTCTAGAAGAAGAGGGGAATAACATCCTTAAAAATGTTAGAGAAAAAGGAGAAAAAGAAGGAGTTCCTGTTGAAGAAATATTGATTGTGGGAAATCCAGTCCATGATATGAATAAGATTGCAAAAAAGTCCAACGCCGATACCATTGTGATTGGAACTCATGGAAGAAGTGGTTTAGAAAAACTTCTAATGGGGAGCGTGGCAGAAAGCACCATAAAATCAACGGATATTCCTGTTCTGCTTGTTAAAAAATAGATAAGGTGAATTTAATCATGAAAAAATTCGATTACTAAAATGCCCTATTTATTTTTTTAATTAATTTTAATTTTTATTAACCCTTTAACTAGATTATAATTAATTTTTTTTATAAAAACTAAGATTTAAAGATTATTTTTTTGATTTTTAACAAATTTATAATAAATTTTAAAATTTAATCAATTTAAATCTTCTTTGAACAATGCAAACATATTTTTTGACCTTAATTAAGTATATTACTAATTTTTATTTAATAAATCCAAGAAATATGATTATAAAAAATTTATTTAACTAAAAAAGAGCAATGCATATATAAATCCTTAAAAAAACAATTATTAAATCAAAAAATAAAAAAAAGGACAAATGTATAAATATTGAAAATCAATATAATATATGAGTTAAATTTTTAATTTTGAAAAAGGGGGAGGTTTAAATGATGGCCTATAAATGCTCAGTGTGTGGTTATATCTATGACCCGGAAAAAGGTGAGGCGAGGTCTGGAATTGAACCTGGAACAAATTTTGAAGATATACCTGACAGTTGGGCATGTCCTCACTGTGGAGCAGGGAAAATTCGTTTCCGGCCGATGAATAAAAGGTGGTAAAACCTAAAAAGGTGAATTTAATGGATCGGTATAAATGTAAAATTTGTGGTTATATCTACGACCCTGAAGTAGGGGATAAACGTTCAGGAATAAAACCAGGAACACCGTTTGAAGAATTGCCAGATGACTGGATATGTCCTTCCTGTGGTGCGCCAAAAAGATCATTTGTAAAAATATAATAGAAAACTACAATAATTAAATAAACTATAAAAATGTGCATGAATAAAGTGTGGAGGTATAAAATGGATAAATATATATGTGAGATGTGTGGATACGTATATGACCCCGAAGAAGGAGATCCTGCCTCAGGAATAGATCCAGGGACTCCTTTCGAGGAACTTCCAGACGACTGGATATGCCCTATTTGCGGTGTAGGTAAAGACCAGTTTAAAAAAGTAGATTAATATTTAAAAGTTAAAATTTCAAAAAGATGGATTAATATGTCTCTAAGGACAATTAAACCAAATATTTATTTTTTAGGATCAGAAGATTGGGATAGAAGATTATTCGATGAATTAATAACTTTGCCCCAAGGTACCAGTTACAATTCTTATCTCGTGGTAGGCAATGAAAAAACAGCATTAATTGATACAGTGGACCCCACTAAAGGCCAAGAATTAATTGATAAACTTAAACAAATTAACGCCGACGTGGATTATATCATAGTTAATCATGCCGAACAGGACCATTCTGGAACACTACCTGAAATAATTCAATTATACCCCCGTGCCCTGGTTGTTACAAACAATAAATGCAAAGAATTACTTAAAAATCTCTTATTAATTCCAGAAGAAAAATTTTACACAGTTGATGATGGAGATACCTTAGCCCTAGGAGGCAAAACATTGGAATTCATTTTCACTCCTTGGGTGCACTGGCCCGAAACCATGGTCACCTATTTAAGGGAAGATAAGTTATTATTTAGCTGTGATTTTTTCGGTTCCCACATGGCAACAAGTGAATTATCCATTGAAGATGAAAATAAGCTATATAGTCCCCTTAAAAGATATTACGCTGAAATAATGATGCCATTTCGCAAAATTATTGCAGGTAATATCAATAAAATTGGTAAAGTGGATATAGACATAATCGCCCCCAGTCACGGCCCACTTCATAAAAATGTAGAATTCGTTTTAGAATTGTATAAAGAATGGATATCCGATAAAACAAATGCTGAGGTAGTTCTTACCTATGTATCTATGCATGGTAGCACGAGGATAATGGTTGATCACCTCATAGAATCGCTTGTGAATAAAGGTATGGTAGTTAAACCTTTTAATTTAGTTAATTCAGATACTGGAGATATAGCTGAAGCATTAGTCGATGCTTCAACCCTAATCATTGCTACCCCCACAGTTTTAACGGGTCCTCATCCCCTAGCAGTTTACTTAGCCTATTTAGCCAATATACTACGGCCTAAAACAAAATATTTATCAATAATTGGGTCATACGGGTGGGGCGGTAGAACCATTGAACAGTTAAAAAATATGATATCCAATCTTAATATTGAAATTATGGAACCAGTTTTAGTTAAGGGACTGCCTAAAGATGAAGATCTTGAAAAAATAGAAAAATTGGCTGATGAAATTGTTTTAAAAAATAGGTCAAATTAATGACCAAAATCAAACAAAAAAGGAGTATTTAGTATGCTTGAAGAAAAAATACAAAATGCATTAAATAGTCAATTAAATGCAGAATTATATTCTGCATATCTGTACATGGCAATGAACGCCTATTTTGAATCCATTGATTTAGGTGGCTTTGCAAACTGGATGAGGATACAAGCCCAAGAGGAAGTTTCCCATGGAATGAAATTTCATGACTACATAATTCAAAGAGGGGGTAGGGTTATTCTGGATGAGATTGAGAAACCTCAAACTGAATGGGAATCTCCACTGGAAGTTTTTGAGCATGTATATGCACACGAACAGAAGGTAACTGGTTTGATAAACGATCTGGTAAATCTGGCAATTGAAGAAAAAGACCATGCCACCAACAATTTTTTACAGTGGTTTGTTGCAGAACAGGTCGAAGAAGAAGAATCTTCCAGCGGAGTACTGCAGAAAATTAAACTTGCAGTTGGTGATTCTGGTAGTCTATTCATGTTAGATAACGAATTAGGTCAAAGAGTATTTAACCCACCTGCTGCAGAATAATTTTTCTTTATTTTTTCATTTTTTCCAAATAATTAAATAAATATAAAAAATAAAAAAGGATAGCGTAGGAAGTTATTTGATAGAAAATGGGGATATATTATGGGAGAAAAAATATACGAATTAAGAAAAATCAAGAAAAAAGGTAGAGGAATGCCATTAATTGGGGACAAATTCCCTAAAGTTGAGGTTCAAACCACCCATGGAATGATGAAATTACCAAAAGAGTTCAAAGGAAAATGGTTTGTACTATTTAGCCACCCTGGAGACTTTACACCAGTTTGTACAACTGAGTTTGTTTCATTCCAGAAGAGATATGATAAATTTCGTGAATTAAACTGTGAACTAATTGGTTTAAGTGTTGATCAAGTATTTTCACATATAAAATGGACTGAATGGATAAAGGACAATTTAGACACTGAAATTACCTTCCCTATAATTGCAGATACTGGTAAGGTAGCAGATATTCTGGGACTTATTCATCCGGCAAAAGGAACAAACACAGTCCGGGCCGTGTTCATAGTTGATCCTGAAGGAATTATACGGGCTATTCTTTATTATCCACAGGAATTAGGCCGTAATATGGATGAAATATTGAGGATGTTAGAAGGATTCAAAACTGTAGAAGAAAAAGGAGTGGCCATACCCGCTAATTGGCCAGAAAATGAACTCATCGGTAAAGGCCTAATAATTCCACCTGCCGCAGATGTTGAAACCGCTAAAAAACGGTGCGAACAATATACCTGCTATGACTGGTGGTTATGTTACAGAACATACTATAAATGGTAATTAAAAAATATAAGGGGGGAAAACAATGGAAAAAAAGTTTTATGAATTACCAAAATTACCATATGACTATACAGATTTAGAACCGTACATCTCAGAAGAACAACTAAAAATACACCACACTATACATCATCAAGGATATGTTAATGGAGCTAATGCCTTACTTGAAAAATTTGACAAAAGGGATCAAGATATAGACTTTGATGTTAAGGCTGTGGCCAAAGAATTGTCCTTCCATGTGGGAGGATTCATGTTACACAAATTATTCTGGGAGAACATGGGGCCGGCCAGCAAATGTGGAGGAGAACCAGAAGGTACTCTTGCTAAGTATATCAAAAAAGACTTTGGAAGTTTTGAAAGATTCAAAAAAGAATTTTCACAGGCTGCTAATAGTACAGAAGGTTCTGGATGGGCCGCATTAACACTATGCAAAGGTACTAATCGACTTTTCATAATGCAAATTGAAAAACACAATGTGAATGTCATTCCAAACTTTAGAATACTCATGGTACTTGATGTTTGGGAACATGCATATTATTTGGATTACAAAAATGTAAGACCTGACTTTGTAGATGCATTCTGGAAAATCGTAAACTGGGATGAGGTAAACAAAAGAACAGAAGTATGGCTTAACTCACCATAGCTAAAAAAAATTTTCTTATTTTTTTAAATCTTTTTTTTAATTTATTATTTAAATAAATTCTATTAAATTGCTTAAATGATATTAATTCTTAAAATTTTTCCTAATTAGAAAAATTTAACTCTAAAAATTAAAGGATTAACTCTTTTATTGAAATTATTTCTTTATTTATTTTTAGTAAATTTATTTAATAATTTAAAAAACTTCATCCTTTTTTAGTAAATTTTATATTAATTCAAGAAATATTTATTAACAAGAATTTTTTGATTAAGTAAACTCATTAATTATTTGTAATAAGGTTGATAAGGGACCTATCAATTTAAATCAATATAAATCAGGTGAAAATATATGATCTGGAATGAAGAAGCAGAATGCATGACCAAGGATGACTTGGAACAATTAAAATTAGAAAGATTACAGGAAATAGTGAAGACAGCCTATGAAAATGTTCCCTATTACCGAAAAAAATTCGATGATGTAAACCTGAAACCAGAGGACATTCAAAGCTTGAAAGACATTGAAAAGCTTCCATTCACAACTAAAAATGATTTAAGAGAAGCCTATCCTTTTGAAATGTTTGCAGTCCCGCGAAAAGATATAATCGAAGTTCATACATCTTCAGGAACAACTGGTAAACCTGTGGTTTCTGGTTATACTAAAAAGGACCTTGATATATGGAGTGAGGTAATGGCTCGTGGTTTAACAATGATGGGTCTTACCCAAGAGGATATTATACAGAATACTCATGGATACGGCCTATTTACAGGAGGATTTGGAGTACATTATGGTGCACAAAAAATAGGGGCCACAGTGATTCCTATATCTACTGGACAAACCAAAAGACAGATTGAAATACTGTGCGATTTTGGATCCACATTGATGATCTTCACCCCGTCATACGGGTTATATTTAGCCGAAGTAGCAATTAGTGAAGGTGTAGATCCTAAAAAATGCAAATTAAAAGCCGTAGGCTTTGGTGCAGAAATGTGGACTGAAGAAATGAGACAGGAAATTGAAAAAAGGTTTGGTGTGCCTGCATTCAATATTTATGGATTGACGGAAATAATGGGGCCTGGTGTTGCCATTGAATGTAACCAAAAAAGTGGACTGCACATATTTGAAGATCATTTTTATCCTGAGATAATTGATCCTGAAACATTAGAACCTCTGTCATCGGGAGAAAAAGGAGAACTGGTCTTAACCACACTAACCCGTGAAGGTATGCCCATAATAAGGTTTAGAACCAAGGATATAACCTCTCTCAAAAATGAAAAATGTGGTTGTGGCAGAACATTTATCAAGATGGAACGTATTACTGGCCGTACTGATGATATGCTTAAGATACGTGGAGTTTCTGTGTTCCCCTCCCAAATTGAAAAAGCTCTTCTAAAAATAGATGGTATAGAACCCCACTACCAGATCATTGTTACCAGACCACATTTAATGGATGAACTTGAAGTAAGGGTCGAAGCATCCCAAAAACTTTTCTCTGATGAAGTTAAAGAATTAATAGGTATTAAAAAGAGCATAGAAAGTTATATTGAAGATGAAATAGGATTAAGAGTTAAGGTTACCTTAGTTGAACCAAAAACTATTCCAAGAAGTGAAGGAAAAGCGGTGCGAGTTATTGATAAAAGGGAAATTTAATTAAAAGAGTTAAATTTAGAAATGATAAATCAAAGGGGTTATGAACATGAAAATAAAACAAATATCAATATTCTTAGAAAATAAGAAAGGAAGATTATGGAAAGCTATAAATGTTCTCGGTGAAGCTGGAATAAATATTAGGGCATTGTCCATTGCAGATACCTCAGATTTTGGTATTTTGAGACTGATTGTTCCTGAACCAGAAACTGCAAGAAAAATACTGGATGAAAACAATTTCATTGTAAAAATGAATGAAGTAGTTGCAGTGGAATTATCAGACCAACCAGGGGGATTAGCTTCAGTTCTTAAAATCCTGAATAACTCTGACATCAACCTGGAATATCTTTATGCATTTGTTGATGAAAAAGAAGAAAAAGCAATTGTACTGCTAAGAACAGAAGATATAAACCAGTTAATAAAAGTATTAAAAGATGGTGGTGCCACTATAGTTCCAGCAAAATACGTTTATAATCTTTAATAATCAAATATCTCAATTTAACTCTATTTTCAACTTTTTAAATATTTTTTATGAAAAAATTAGAATTTAACTTAATTTTCCTGATCCTCTAAAACCACATCATACAATTTATATTCTATTCCATCATCATCTAATTTTCGAATTATGCTCCGGTTCATCTTTCCAACTGTGAAAACTAGTACGTTAAGACCTCTTTTCGAAGCAGCAACAGCAGCATTAGGAGTTGAAAATTCAAAGTCTGGTTTGATATTTAACTTATCAACAACCGCCCTAGAAACTGTACCCATTATTCCTACCTTGTCGAAATCCTTTTTTATGACTTTTTTAAGTTTACTATAATTGATGGATCTTGATCCGCCCTGAGTAATAGTTGGTAATATTAATATGGTAACTTTACCTGGTTTTAGGTCTATGGTCCCCCCAAGTTTTATCAATGCTACGTCTTCTCCTTTAGCTGCATTAGATAGGACTTCAGCATGGGCTGATGAATCGTCTTTACTAGCGTATAAAGTACCTTTATCCATGACCATCCCCACTTTATCGCCAGATTTAAGATCTTCCCTGGCAATGGCTGGCCAGATGGATTTATATGTACTCATTGTATCTAGGACTTCATCTGCAAATCTTTTTAGATCACTGGCTTCCATCTTGACCTTGTCAATACCTCTTTTGGTAATTTTATATTTGGAACGACCCATTTTAGTTTCAACGTATCCCTCATCAGCAAGATTTTTCAAATTTTCAGAAACAGCCTGCACAGTTATTCCTAGTTTTTCTGCAATGTCTTTTTGTCTTAGATGAGGCTCGTTTTTAGCAATTTCTGCAAGTATTTGAAATTGGGTGAGTTCCCCTTTTTTCTTAAAAACATTCATAAATTCACCGCGTTCCCCTACTATCTATAATAATTATATAAAAACTATTTCATTAAACTGATATCAAATAATATATTATTTAGGCTAATCTGCCATTTAATGTTGCATCAAATAATTTGAGAAATTGTTCAGTTTTATCTTCTGGTATGTAAGCACCGCATGCTACTGAATGACCGCCGCCAGTACCTCCAAGTTTTTCAGCAACCTTTTTGATGATATTACCAAAATGTATACCATCATAAGCTAAAAGACGGGAACATCTCAGTGAAACTTTTACCCCGCTTTTTTCGTCTCCAATATCTGTGAATCCTATGATAGGTTTTTTCCAATCCCCATGGCTTAAAATCATTCCAGCAATAGTGCCTACTACTTCTTGTTTTATTTCATTACCATTAAAATATTGAAGATTTTTAAGGTGTATAATTCTATCTTCGCTTTCAACCCATTCTATTTTTTCAGCTAAATATCTCCGGTGTTGATAGGACAAATCCTCCATAGCATCTAACACAATTCCCCTATCACCTTTAAGTACATTTAAAGCAATTTCGGGGTTATTATTTCGGCTGCATGCATTTACTGCAGTTGAAAATTCGGACGCATCTCTAAGGGGGGTGTATTTTTTTTCTTTTAAAAAATCATATGCTTCTCCAGTAATTAATTTAGGAATGTGTTTAACATATTTTTGTGGAACTTCTCTGCTGAGCATTCTCATTAATTCCGAAAATATTTTAGTTTTCTCAACTTGAGTTAAATCACAGAGTGAACGAGTTTTTCTACCATTTTTTCGGGGAATATCTAGGTTCTTTAACATCAAAATACATTCGGTTTTATTATTGGTTATGGGAAGATTTACATCCCCAAAATAAGAAAGAGCAACAAATATAGGTCTGGTTTGACGTCCGTAAATTGAAAGATCATCTGTCAAATCTATGAAACCATAATCGACAGCATCTTTTAATATTAACTTGTTTAAACCAGTTAATTTACCAGATATATTGTTTTGCATGTCACCTACAGCACTTAAAACTCCTATCCAGCTCAAATTTGTAAATTCAAATGTGCGTGCCAGGAGGTAAGACATTCCTCCACCAGATACATCAAAAGAACCATCTATACCATAGTAATGAGGATTAATTTCTAAAAATTCACCATTGAAAGCAGGATTATAACTTAATTTTCGTACTGGAGGGTGATGATCTAATATAAGTATTTTAGAAGTTGAACTGTTCATTTTTTCAAGATTTTTATCTAAATCCTGTCCAGATGCTAGATCAGAGAAAATTGTAAGCTCATTTTTAATTTCAATATCATGAATCTGATCCAGGGTTATGAATTCAATTTCATGTTCTTTATTTAACTCATCTAACATTTCTGAGAGTATGGCCCCTGCAGATATTCCATCACAGTCAATATGACTGTAAATTTTTATGTCCTCTGAATTACTTACCATTTCATTAGCCTTAGAAAAAGCTCTTTTCATTGAATCTGGTAGACTTTCACTCATCACTTAACTCCTTACTGAATTCAAATTATATGATATTTTATAATTACTATTTAAAATATTTAGATTAGCTATATAAATTTTTATTGACTCAATATAAATTAATCAAATAAAAAATGTCAATTAATGAGAAAAATAATAGTATATAATAAATATAATCCTAGAAATCGTATATAAAAATTTTTTTAAAAGTTCCAAAATGAAAATCCTTGGAAAATCATTTTTTAGAACGTGATGTTTTAATAATATTACTTATCTTTTCTAGAATCTCTCTTTTAGGTAACTCTTTATCAACTAAAACTCTCCCTGAAGATTCCCACCAGAATGTAGGGTATGATTTACTCTGTTCAACTTCAGGATTTAATTTGAGTTTTTTGGCTGCATTTGAAATTTCATTAAGTTTGGGAGAGGGCACAGCATATTTTTTTGCAATTTTTCTTCCCTGTTTTTTTGATTTTTCAACATCTATATAAACTGGCCAGATTATGGTTTTTATAAAATCTCCTCCTCAAAAATTTGTGAAAATAATCAATTTAATGATAACCTAGAATTTCTCCATTAATTTGTTTAACATTGATTTAACTGTATATTCATCAGGAGTTATTGGATCAATACCCAGTTCTTTCAGGGGTTTGGCCGTAACCGGACCTATAGCAGCAGTCAAAACATCTTCACTTCTTAAAATTTTTATTAATTCATCCTTTCGGTTATCTTCTGCCATTTCAAAAAAATTATTAACAGTTAAAGGGCTGGTGAAAGTAACCGCATCAATCTTCCCCTCAAAGATCAATTGTATAAGTTTGTGAACTTTATCTTTATTTTTAGGTAGACTGGATTTATATGCATCTGCCAGGAAAACCTTAGCCCCCCTTATCTTTAAACCTTCTGGTAGCACATCCCGGGCTATCATTGTACGGGGAATACCCATATTTTTATCTTTAACTTTTTCATTTTTTAAAGCATCCAGAAGTCCCTCGGCAGTATATTCATCTGGAACAATCTCTGCATTTAAACCGTATTCTGAAAGGAATTTTGCTGTTCTAGGACCAATAACCGCAATTCGACATTTACTACTCAATCTTTCATTTAAGTCTGGGCAATGCTTAAATAAAGAAATAATAGCAGTAGGAGAAGTGAAGATCAACCAATCAAGTTTATCAACCATATTACAGAGATTGATGAGAGAATCTGAATTAGAAATTTTTAGTTCCAGTGTAGGTGCCACAACTGCTGTGCCACCATTTTTTTCAATAAAATCAACGGCTTCCTGGGTTCTTTCTGCAGGACGGGTTATTCCAATTATTTTACCTTGAAATCCATTCATAGCGATGCCTTCTTGTATATATTAACAACATTACCAACAATTACCAGTGCTGGTGGATTTATTTCTTTTTCAGTAATGTCTTCCAGTGTACCCAGTACTACTCTCTCTTGAGGCATGGTTCCATTTTCTATAACACATACTGGAGTGTCAGATTTTTTATATTTCATTATTTCATTGATATTTGCTTTTAAATTTCCCACACCCATTAAAATAATTATAGTATCAGCTGAAAAATCCCATTTAACTTGTTTTTCTTCTTTTGTAGGATCTTCATGTCCAGTTACTATGGTAAAAGATGTTGCTACTGCTCTATGGGTTACAGGTAAACCAGCTGAGGTAGGCACTCCAATAGCAGAGGTAACACCAGGTACAAAATCTACTGCAATACCCTCTTCAAGGAGGGCCAACATTTCTTCTCCCCCTCTTCCAAAAACAAATGGATCTCCACCTTTAAGTCTAACTACCAAGTCATGATTTTTACCTTGTTCTATAAGGATTTGATTGATCTCATCCTGACTTTTATAGTGTTCTCCAGCCTTTTTTCCAACATAAATAAACTTTGCATCCTTTGCATAATCCAGAATTTGTTCGTTGGCTAACCTATCATAAATAACTACATCAGCTTTTTTAAGGATTTTAACTGCTTTTAATGTTATTAGATCAGGATCACCAGGTCCAGCACCAATCAAATATACTACCATGTATTCACCATGTTATAATTTTATCAAAATAGTTGTTTTAATCATTATAAAATTGCTTTGGAATTATTCTAAATAAAAATTTTGGGAATTAAAATTCCAATTATTAACTTCAATAATTAATTATTCCCTTGAAGAAGTTGAGACCATCATCAGAACCTAAAATTGTCTCAGAAGCCCTTTCTGGGTGGGGCATAACTGCACATATAAGGCCTGTTTCATCACAAACACCAGTTATGGCCTCCAGTGATCCATTAGGATTATCAGAAGAAAATTTCAATACAATTTGATCATTATCTTTGAGTTCTTGAATTGTCTTAGTATAATAACGGCCTTCAGCATGTGCAATAGGCATCTTTATAACTTCACCTTTTTTATAAAGATTAGTAAAAGGAGTTCGAGTAGTTTCAACCTTTAAGTCAGTCCATTGACAGATAAATTTTGAATTACTGTTTACAGTAAAAACTCCAGGTACAAGACCTACCTCTGCCAGTATTTGAGCACCATTACATATTCCAAGAACAGGTTTTTCCTCAGCCACTAAAGATTTAATACCTTCAATGACAGGTGTTATAGCGGCTATAGCCCCTGCACGAAGATAATCACCGTAAGAAAATCCTCCCGGAATAACAACTGCGTCAATTCTGGAAAGATCTTTTTGACTCCACCAGATATATTCTGGCTCGCCCCCAGCAAGTTCCAGTGCATGATAAACATCCCGGTCACAGTTGGATCCAGGGAACCTAATGATTCCAACTTTCATCATTTTTCCTCTTCTTTTAGTTCTATTTCATAATCATGTATCACAGGATTACATAAAAGACGTTGACACATGTCATCAACTTCACTTCTTGCAATATCCTCGTTTTGTTCATCTATCTTAAACTTTATAATTTCAACTGTATCTGTACCTTCCACTTCGTAGCCTAAAAGAGCAAGTGCTCTTTGAATGGTAGAAGCTTCTGGGTTTAACATACCTTTTTTTAAGCTAATTTTAACTTCAACATCAAACTTCATCTGACCACCGATACTTAATAATACGTTTAGATCAATTAAATTATTCTAATCCCCATTTATTTCTATCTTCTTCATCTAAAAGCATTAAAGCTACCTTTCTGTATGCTTCAATTACTCCAGATTCACCTTTTCTGAATAAATCCTTATCCAATATGGCACATGTTTCAATATCCCAAAATCTACATGTGTCCGGACTTATTTCATCACCTAATACTATATTTCTATCCTTATCAAACCCAAATTCGATTTTAAAATCAACCAGAGATATTCCTCTCTCTTCCATGAATTTCTTTAGACTATTATTTATTTTTAATGTGATTTCTTTAATCTTCCTGATTTCTTCCCGGTTAACCAGTCCAAGTGCAATTGCAATTTCATCATTCAACATTGGGTCGCCGAATTCATCGCTTTTATAATCTATCTGTATTAATGGAGGAACAAATTCCTGTCCATCTTCAAAAGGGTATCTCCTCAGAAGGCTGCCTGCTGCTTTATTTCGAGCTATGACTTCTAAAGGTATCATTTCTAATCTATGAGAAAGCATGTATCTTGGTTTGGAAAGTTCAATGTACTGTGTTCTAATACCCTCAGCTTTTAATACCTGGAAAAGTTTAGCAGAAATTAGAGAATTATAATAACCTTTCATCTCTATATTATCTTTCTTTTCACCGTCTCCTGCAGTAATGTCATCCCTAAATTTTACAATGACTTTATCTGGATCATCGGTTTCATATACATCCTTTGCTTTACCAGTGTATAACAGTCTTCCAATTTTTTTGCTCATGTTATCTCCATTTTTTATTTATGCTCAAACGCTTATATAGATGTAAATTCAATTACTGATATATAATTTGAATTAGATTAAAGATGTGATTAAATATATTTAATTAATTAATAAGTTTATAAAATGTATTGATTTTTACTAATCAATATATCTTACACCGTACAAGGTGAAATCATGTGTGGAATAGTAGGATGTATATTGAATAACAAAAAAGCCGCCCCTGTGCTCCTAGAATGTGTTAAAAGGCTGGAGTATAGAGGTTATGATTCTGTGGGTATTGCAACACCCTACAATAAAATAGAACTTAAAAAAGACAAAGGTAAAATTGACTATGTTGATCGAGAATTAAATTTGGGAGATCTGCCGGGGACTATGGGCATAGCCCATGTAAGATGGGCCACCCATGGAATTCCTACCCGTGAAAACTCTCATCCTCATACAGATTGTAAAAACAGAATTTCCGTTGTACATAACGGGATAATCGAAAATTACAAAGAATTAAAGGATATGCTAATACAGGAAGGACACGTATTTAAATCTGAAACTGATACTGAGGTTATTCCCCATTTAATAGAGAAATATATGGATCAAGGACATGATCTTGAAGAATCAATTAGAATGGCTACCAACGACCTGCAAGGTAGTTATGCCCTAGCAGTTTTTTCCTTAGATGAACCAGGAAAAATAATTGGTATCTTAAAAGACAGCCCACTTATAGCTGGAAAAAATGAGTCTGAATATTTCCTGGCTTCAGATGTTCCAGCCATATTGAAACATACCAATAACATCATATATCTTAAAGATAACGAACTTATTATTTTAGATAAAGATAAGGGAGTTACTGTAAAGGATATAAATGGAAATGTGGTAAAAAAAGAAGTGCACATCATCGATTGGACCCCTGAAATGGCTGAAAAAGGTGGTTACGATCATTTCATGCTTAAAGAAATCCATGAACAGCCCAAAGCAGTTAAAGATACACTAATGGAAGCAGATGAAATAAAAAAGGTTGTGCAGGATATTCCATCTATTAAGCGAATATGTTTTGTTGCCTGTGGAACTTCATATCACGCCTCTTTAATTGGGAAATATCTATTTGAAAGTTTAATGGACATTCCAATTGATGTGGTACTGGCTTCAGAGTTTGAATACTCAGCTAATACTCTGGATAATGATACCTTAGTCATCCTCATAACTCAATCTGGTGAAACTGCGGATACTTTAAAATCTCTTCGAATTGCCAATAAAAAAGCAGAGACATTGGCCATAGTTAATGTGTTAGGAAGCAGGGCAACCCGTGAAGCAAAACACGTGATTTATACCCGTGCCGGCCCTGAAATTGGGGTGGCGGCCACAAAAACATATGTAAGTCAATTGGCATGCATTTATGTTTTAGCAATTTACATGAGCCAAAAGGAAGAGTTGTTAGAAAATGTGAATAAAATTCCAGTTTATATGGAAAATATTCTTAAAAAAGAAGATTTAATTATTTCTATTGCTCAAAAATATAAAAATGTCCATGACTTCTTCTTTATTGGCCGAGGATTTTCATTTCCTACTGCCATGGAAGGAGCATTAAAACTAAAAGAAATTACATATATCCATGCTGAAGGTTACGCTGCTGGCGAACTGAAACACGGCCCATTAGCCCTTATTGATGATGAAGTTCCGGTGGTGGCTGTAGTACCTCCTGGAAAGAGTCACGACAAGACTTTAAGTAATGTGGAAGAAGTTAGGGCCAGGGGAGCCCATGTAATAGGTTTGGGATCACAAGAGGATGATGTATTAAAATCTGAGACCAAAGATTTAATCGGATTTGATGATGAAATTGACGAGATTTTCTCAGCAATACCTTACATTATTCCCCTTCAACTTTTATCTTACTATATTAGTGTGGCTAAAGGTATTGATCCAGATAAACCAAAGAATCTGGCCAAGTGCGTTACTGTAGAATAATCCTATTCTCTAATTTTTTTAATCTAAATAAATTCCGGATCCTACCAGATAGGTTTGGTTTCCATATACTGCCTTTTTGATGAAGGTAATTTTGGTGGACGGAGTAGTTTCTCCTGGTTTGGGCCATATATATTCAACCCACCCTTCTCCTTTTTGTGCAGTTTCAATAAAAAGTTTTCCAATTGGCTTATCTGCATAATCTTTAAGGTCCGTCATGTTCTTATTAACGCCTGCTGGATCTGGAGGATAAACAACCCTTATACCGTTCAACTGCCAGATAAATATGTATTCGTCCCCTTTAAACCATTTATCTGTATAAAATTCTGGAAAAGATGCTTCACCTTTTGTTTCAACTAATTTTACGGCTGCGTTTACATTAGAAACAAGATCATTCTTTTTAGAATTGTTCAGTGCTTCTTGGTAGAAAAAACCTGAAAAAACAACAATTAAGATAATTATCAAAAGAGATAAATTTATTTTGTTCATATTAATCTCCCCAATAGTTTTAAAGTTAATATATAATCTATTAACCTATAGAATTTATATTTATTTTCTTTCAAAAATAATTTTAAATCTGTTAATAAATCAATAACCAATAACTAAAACAGAATTAAATAAAAAATGAGTAATTTGGAATTACCATACATATTTAAATATTTATGTGAGTTAGGGAGTTATTTATTTAATTTATGGGATAGATTCGTATAAATTAAATAACTCAATACAATTATTTATTATATTTTGACCATGGCTATAGCTGCAGCTTTGAATCCTATATAAACTTTTTTACCTAAATTTAAATCCAATTGTTCCAGAATATATTTAGTTACATCGCAAAAAAGATTAGTATCGCCCAGATCCACAGTTAACCTAACCAAATGATCCTTCAATTTCATGCTTGTTATTTTTCCTTCAAAAACATTCCGGACATTTGATTCATGGGGTTCTAACATCACAAATATATCTTCTGGACTTATTAAAACTAAAACTTTATCTCCGATGTTAAAATTTCCTCGTAGTGGAAGAATAACTTTATTTTTGTTTAAATAAATGTTAACAATTTTATTTTCCACATTAATATCTACTATTTCACCTTCAATCTCATTTACATCTGCATGCATCTTTAAAATACTATCAACTTTTCTATATTCTTTTAATATCTGTTTACCTGTCTCTGTTAATCTACTTTCCCCACCACCACCTTTTCCTCCTCTTTTAGTGAAAACAATTGATTTATTTAGGTCAGTTTCTAAGTTCCCTATGTACTTATGGGCACTACGGTAAGGTATATTGACCTGCTTTGAAGCTTGCATTATGGAGCCACATTCATCGATGTATTTTAAAAGCTCAAACTTTCTTTTATCCAATAATATTATCTTTTCGTATAGTTTTAACCTATATTGTGGTTCATTTTTTGTCCTATCCATTTAATGCCTCCACCAGATTATTTTTTCGTTACTCCACAATCTCTTATCAGAAGAACATTTAGAAGAATTAGCTAAAAGTGTTAATATCCTTGGAGAATTACCCATATAATATATTGCAATTTGATATAGTATTATAATCACGATATTAAATAATATTTGTGTATATTAGTTTTATAACTTTACCCATTAAACAGCTAACTACAAACTGGATGAAATCAGTTTTATGAGTTCCAAATTTAGATAGCTGATTATATCATTTTTTTAACTATATGCCCATAATATTTTATTTAATTTACGTTTTTACAAAAAAATTAAAAATACATATCAAAAAAACTTAAAATAACTAGTTAAAAATCCATATTTATAAAGTAACATAGTCTAATATTGTATATCAGTATTTTAATAAGAGAAAAAAATAAGTATCTTAAATTAGATTCATAAAATTAAGAGTGAATGATTGAAATAGAGAAATAAAAGGGAAACTTCAATCAATCAAGCTACTTAACTTATTTTGCCATGATTTGGAGCGAATATTTTCTAAGTTAAGCTTATCCCTTTTTATGCTGATGCAGTTTTGTGGACATACTTTAGTGCAGGCACCGCAGAGGATACAAAATTTGTTTTCAATAGATGATTTATCATCAACAATGCTGGCTGCATTACAGGGACACACATCCACACAGGCGTGGCATGATTCACCTTTACATTCTGTGGTGTCCAGTAAAATTTCTCCTTCAAAGGGTTTTATGACTTTAACTGCGTCCACCGGACAGATATCCTGACACCAACCACAATTAATGCATGAATCTTCTTGTAAGATGGTTGTTCCCTTGATTTTTGCATCTTCTGGATCTAACTGGTATTCACCACAAGAACATGAGGTACATGTAGCTTTAATGGCGTCAACTGGACAAGCTTGTTTACACACCATACAGTAAACACATTTATCTTCATCCACTGTAATGTCACGATCTAGGGGTGTTTTTCTGCTGATGGATATGGCCTGGGGTGGACACATCTCCTCGCATATTCCACAGTAGATGCATTCATCTTTGTTTATTTCGATTTCGCCCGTCACAAGTTTAGAACGTTTGGGTAACTCTCTTTTAACAGTTATTGCATTTTGAGGGCATGTAATTTCACATGCCTTACAATATAAGCACTTTTCGTTGTCAATGGTTGCAGTGTGTTTCCATTGAGGGTATGCATCAATATCTTTGATGCTTGTATCATTTATTTTGAATTCAAATGCTTCAAAAGGACATGCAGAAGCACATAAACCGCACAAAACGCAGTTATCTTTATTTACATTGACATAGTCCATATCAACTAATCCTCTAGCTATGGGTAACACAGGACCAAGCCTTAAGGATTCTGTAGGACATATATCTGTACATATACCACAGCCTACGCATTTATCGCTGATATAATCCAGGGAACGTTTTTCGTTCCCATCTCTTTCTACAGTACTCATTATTATTCCCCACATTAGATTTAAACCTTTGATATGGCCTGGTTAGGGCAGTTAGTGATGCATAAGTCACAGTCATCACATTTATCAGGATATAAAACCAGTTCTCCCTCTTCATCTACTAATGCACCCTGTTCACAGAGTTTGATGCACAGACCTTCGCCTGGGCAGTCTTTGATTTTTCCACATTTTTCCATATCTATTTCTACTGGCATGATTACCACCATCAGTTCCATATGTTAATACTATACTTATACGATATGAATATATAAACATATCGAATTATACACAATTTTTTTTAAGAGTCTAATGATGTTTTAAAAACATGGAATAACGAAAATTAGTGGTTAATTATCGAAATGTCTATTAATTATTATGGGTTGTTGATAATTAAAAAATTGAGTTAAACGATTATTTATTTACTTTACTAGATTTAGATTCTATATTAATTAATATTCCCACAAACCCACCTTCTTTAAAAAGGGAATAAAAATTTTTTTTGCAATTTTTTGAAGTGAAAGAGGATAAAACGTGTTATAATTTCCTAAAGAGGTGTATATCCAGTCATAATTTTGTTTATGTTTTTTCAACAACCTTTTAAGAATTATATCATAATTTTTATCCATAGAATATCCTGGAGACAAGTGATATGTCTTAAATGGAAGAACATATACATTTAAACCATATTCATTTAACGACAAACAGTAATCCACAGCGTATAAATGCCAATTGTCACAACATTTTTCATCGAATTTTAGATGTTTGAAAACGGTTCTGGGTATTATAAACAAAAATTCATCCAGAGTCTGTACCGGAACTGGTTCTTCTATCTTATTTTTACCTGCAAGCTCAGGTGGAGTACCATGTTCCATATTGGATATAACACCTTTTATTTTATTTGAAACTCCTGCAAAACCAGCAATGCCAAGATCATTTAATTTAGGTAATATATTTTCCAAATCTTCCAAGAAAGTTTCAGAAGCTAGATAAACATCTTGATGAGTAAACATCAAATATTTCCCTTTTGCATCTCTAGCTGCATAATTTAAAGCTTTTGCAGCTGATTTAAAAATTTGTTGAGTATTATCTACTAAAATAAGTTCATAATTATAAGTTTGAGCATTTAAACTTTTCATTAGACACTTATTGAAAATATCTTTGTCATTACAAACACAGATAACAGATATCATGAAATCACAAGTCACTTTAGTAATATTAATCAGGAATCTTAACTTTCCATTTGGTAATAAACCATTTTTCCAGTTCTTTAAACTCAACTCGCTTTCTTATTTTATCTTTCTTTTTAAAAAATTTACCAATACTGCTGTAAGCATCAATTTTTGCCTTAAATATTGTTTTCATTTTCTTACGGGTAATGTTGATAAACAGCTGCATTAATTCAGTTAAAAAAATTAAAACTCCATATTTAACCAGGTAAAAAGTTGGAATATTCTTAAATACAGTCCAGGTATAATTTCTCCAATTATGATAAATAGTAAAATCTGATTTTATTCCACCAGTGCCCCCTTTATAATGGTAAACTATAGCTCGAGGAGAATACCATGATGACCAGCCAGCCCATCTTAATCTTAATGCTAAGTCAAAATCTTCATAATAAGCGAAAAAATCCTCATCAAAATATTCATCATCTATCTTAACATCCTCAAGGGAGTCTCTTCTAAACAAACATGCACCAGCACAAGATCCAAATATTTCCACTTCTTCCTTGTATTTTTCTACTGATTCATAGGCACCCCGGTTAAAACCCAACCCATTTTTTGAATATTCAAGACCCACAGAATCTATAAGATTGGGATCTGTACCCCAAATCATTTTAGACTGAATACTAGCTGCTTCAGGATGTTTTTCTATGGATATAATCAATTCTTTCAAAAAATCTGGTTTTACGCGAGTATCATTATTTAAACATATAATATATTTACATTCAGTGTCTTTAAAAGCCATTTTAATTCCTAAATTATTAGATTTAGCAAATCCATAATTTTCGGGAGTATTTACTAGTATTATTTTACCTTTGTCTAATTTTTCACCATAAAACTGTTTTATATAATTGTAACTGTCTTGATTAGTTGAATTATCAATAAATATTACTTTAAAATTAGTGTAAGTCTGTTCTAGTACAGATTCAAAGTAATTTTTTAAAAAATCATTCCCATTATAATTTGGCGTAATAATATAGGTCTCAGTCACTTTTTATCACTCTATAATTTTTTTGCAAAAGCGCCAATTGAATGTCCCACCATGTGCGCACAGAAGGTAGATAATGCATCTCGATCATTTAAAAAAATTCTTTTCAAGATCAGATAAGGTCCCAGTAAAATTGTGAACCATGATCTCCACACCCTCATTTTTAATATATCAAATCCGGTTTCCGTTAAGATCCTCTGAAAAGAACTATGATTGTAAGGTCGGATATGGGTTGGATCACTCCAAAAATTCATAATACCATCAGGTATTGTTGTTGTTTTGAAATAGGGAGCTTCTATATATGTTACTCCTCTTTCTTTCAAGACTCGATTAAATTCTAATAAACATTTTTCTGGATTAAAAACATGCTCTAAAACATGGAAACAAATTACAAAATCAAATTCTTCATTTTTAAATGGTAAATTATCTGCAGATGTTTTATAGAAATTTATAAAATCAGGCAAATACTCTTCAACATCCCCTATATCCACACCATACAACTTCAAATCAGGACGTACCTTATTAAAATCTTTAAGATGAGCTCCACGGCCACATCCAACATCCAAAATTTTACTATTTTTGGGAAGATCGATTATAACTTCCTTAACAATCTTTTGATATCCTTCCCGGCTAAGTGCTACTTCTTCATCCATGATAGGAGTGTCAAAATAAGATTTGTTATATTTTCCTTCCATTTCAATCACTGTATAATCCAATAATATGCTGCACTATTTTATCCCATTGAAATAGGCTATTCACCTTTCTATATCCATAATCACCCATTTCTTTCATACTATTATTACTAGAAATTAAAAAGTGAATTTTTTCTGTCATTGCTCTTATATCACGGGGTTCTACTAAAAAACCATTTTTTCCATCTTCAACAACCTCCACCACACCCCCCACATTATATGTGACAACTGGGATTCTACAAGCACCAGCTTCGGCAAGTACCATACCAAAACCTTCTCGGGTAGATGGTAAAGCTAATACATTCGATTTTTTCATTTCCAATATAACATCCGTATAATCAATTTCACCTAAAAATTCAATATTTTTATCTAGTTTAAAGTCTTTTACTAATTTAATTAAACTTTCCCTTTCAACTCCGTCTCCTACTATTCTCAATTTAATATTAGGTAATCCCTCTTTTAGAAACTTCACGGAGCGTATAAGATCATCCACGTGTTTATGGGGAGCTAAACGTCCCACGTATATTATGGAGTTTTCATATTTTTCATCAATTTCCAGTGAATCAATCCACTCCAAATCCACTCCATTATGCACAACTTGGATCCTTTCTGGATTTACATGGTAATTTTCAATTAAAGCCTTTTTAGTAGATTTACTAACAGTTATAATTTTATTAAAGGGTAGTTTAACCAGTATTTTCTCGAAAATTGATGCTAATCCAAATAAAATTAACCATTGGTCCTGTTCAGGAGAGCTTACATCATGGATAGTACCTATAACTTTTTTCCCTTTAATTTTAGCAGCAAAAAATCCAGGTACCAATGGGACGTAGGTTTGAGCATCAATAACATCATAATCATGGGAAATTATCCACCAAAAAGCTGATAAAATAAAGTATATGAAATCAAATACATTCCTATAAGGTGGTTTTCTAATGGCAGGGCCTATATGGTGTATATTTATTCCATCTATAATTTCCCTTGAATTTACACCTTGAATTCTCATGCAGACCAAGTCTACTGAATGTCCTTTCTCTACCATTCTTCTGGCAATCTCATAATAACGTCTTTCTCCTCCACCATTATAATGAGGGATGAAAAAATCTGAAACAATACATATTCTCATTTTAACCATCAAATTGAATATTTAACTGATAAATAGCCATTTTAAATATAAAAGATATTTTAAATAATTATTATTCTTACAGCAGAATTATTTAATCATATCATAAACAAATACCTTTTTAATTATTATTCTTAATTGAAATCATATTAAGTCTATTTATATATACCACTTATTTAGTAAAAAAGATATACTATTTTCAATGAGTTTAAAGAAAAATTATCTTCCTTTAAAACCTGCAAAGGAAGCACTAACTATTATATCCAACTGCTTTTATATGGAAAATAATGGAAATACGGCTGCACGAGAAGATGCAAAAAGACTTCTAAAGGACCATCTAATCCTAACTGAGGATGGATCTTACACCTTAAGATCAGGGCTTTTAGATGGTAACTCTGAAACTATGCACACCCATCATGGTGCAATAAAAGAATCACTTAATAAATATGTTATACCCTCTAAAATGGAATACAAAAACCATATAAAAATATTGGATTTATGTAGTGGATTAGGTTATAATGCTGCGGCTTCTATTGAATACTTAAAAAAGAAAAATGGTAGCATAAAAATTCAAATTGATATGGTAGAAATATCTAAAGAAACTATGGCTGCATCATTGTTAATCCCAAGTCCAATTGAATCTTATAAAATCATTAAAAAGGCTGCAGAGGATAGTTTATATGATGATGGGTTTTTAAAAAATAAGAAAGAAAAGATTGATAAAAAGGATATCTATGATGACATTAAAATTAGGATTTTCTATGATGATGCCCGTGACGTGATTAAAAATCTGGTAAAAGCTGATTATGATATAATATTTTTAGACCCGTTTAGTCCCTCTAAATCTCCAGAATTATTTTCACTGGAGTTTCTAAGGGGATTAAAAATACTTTTAAAAAATGATGGAATGATTTTGACCTATACATCAGCCGCTCCAGTTAGATATGGCCTTATTAAATCCGGTTTTCATGTGGGTGAAGGTCCTGCATTTAGAAGGAAAGGTGGAACAATAGCTTCTCCGACATTAAATAATATTGATAAACCCCTTTCTGTTGAAGATGAACGCATGATTGCATTGTCTGATGCAGGTGTGCCATATCGAGATCCCCAAATGAAGACTTCCACATCTAAAATAAGTAAAAGACGTGAAATAGAACGTAAAAGAGTAAGAGGAGTAGAAAAATTACCTTCAACTGTTAGAACCCCCACATATTTATCTGAAGATATTGAAAACCCTCGTTTAAAAAGAAGGGTCTTAAAACATTTGAATAAAATGAGTATTAGTGATTTGAAATCAAAAGAAGCACTTTATATTGTTTGTCCCCAATTCACAGATTGCATATGTGGTTGTGGACTTAGAAAATATAAAAGTTCTAAAGAGAGAATAATGGAAATGGAAAAAAGATTATATAACATTACTAATTAGTCACATAAATATTGTAATAATAGTATTACTAATACATTTATTGAGGAAGATTATCATGTTTGAAATTAAGTATAAAGATGCTATGGGAAGGATGGGAACCCTTAAAACGCCCCATGGAAAAATTAAAACACCAGCTTTAATGCCAGTAATACATCCTGGAAAACAAACAATAGATGTTAAAAAATATGGAGCAGAATTGGTAATCACCAATGCTTACATTATCTATAAAAATGAAGAATTAAAAGAAAAAGCTTTAAAAAATGGAGTCCACAAGTTAATAAATTTTTCAGGGCCAATCATCACCGATTCCGGGTCTTTTCAACTGTCTGCATATGGAGATATCGATGTCAATAACCAGGAAATCATAGAGTTTCAGGAAAAAATAGGAACCGACATCGGAACCTCACTTGACATTCCTACCCCCCCATTTGTTACAAGGAAAAAGGCAAAGGAAGATTTAAAGATCACCATTGAAAGGGCTCGAGAAGCTCTGAACGTTAAAGGAGATTTAATGCTTAACTCGGTTGTTCAGGGTTCAACCTATTCTGATTTAAGGTCTCATTGTGCTGATGTTTTAGGTGAAATGAGTTTTGATGTTTATCCTATTGGTGCAGTAGTTCCTTTATTAGAATCTTATAAATACTCAGATTTGGTGGATGTAGTCATGGCCTCTGTTACTCATCTTCCGGACTCTAAACCAAGACATCTTATGGGAGCCGGACATCCTATGGTCTTTTCTCTGGCAGTAGCAATGGGCTGTGATCTTTTTGACTCAGCAGCTTACATTTTATACGCAGAAAATGATAGGATTATGATGCCCAACGGCACCTATAAACTGGAAAATTTGGTTGAAATGCCCTGCTCATGTAATGTTTGCACAAATTACACTCCAGACGATTTAAAAGGTATGGAAAAAAGTGAAAGATCAAACTTAATAGCCCAACACAATCTAAACATAAGTTTTGCTGAAATAAGGACAATAAAACAGTCCATAGTAGACGGTAACTTATTAGAACTAGTTGAACAAAGATGCAAATCTCATCCCAACCTTTTAAATGCTCTGAGGAAGTTAAAAGATTATGTCTCAATTATTGACAAATATGATCCTGCCTATAAAAAATCTGCATTTTTTTATTCTGGTCCAGAATCAGTTAATCGTCCAGAAGTTTTCAGACATCAAAAACGTCTTAATCGGCTGAAAAAAGGTAAAATATTATTATTGCTTCCAAAAACTAAGAAACCATATCATAAATATTTATCTGATGATTTAGGTACTCTACTTTGGAAGGTAAATGATGCTGAAATAGAAGAGTCAACTGAATGTGATATAGCTGTTGTTGATGTTCCCTTTGGAATAATTCCACTGGAGATTGATGAGGTGTATCCTCTGGCTCAAAACGAATCCCCATTAATTATAGATGATGATTCCAGGAATTTTGTGGGGACATTTGTAGAAGAATACATAGAAGAATATCATGAAATTATCGCTTCTAAAGAAGTTGTTGATACATTTAATCTGGATTTTCTACAAGAATACAAAGGAAATCAAAAATTTAATTTAACCAGAGATGATAAGTTCAAAATAAAACGAATTGCTAATTATCAATTTGGATCTAACGCTGGTGAGCTGCTCTTTTATGGAGATATTAATATAGAAAGAAGTAGAAAAACAGGTAAAATAAGACACGTGTTTGATGGTAAAAAGCTAATTGCAACTTTAAGAGCCAGTGACGGTGTTTTTGTTTTAAGTAGTGAAGGTGCAAGAAGACTGCATAGAGGACTTGATTATCCCAAAAATAGGGTGGTTGTAAATGATGATGCTGAACCTTTTGCACTGGAAGGAAAAAGTATATTTGCTAAATTCGTTATAGATTGTGATAAGAATATTAGAGCCAATGATGAAGTTCTAATTGTAAATTGTGATGATAACTTATTGGCCTTTGGTAAGTCAGTTTTGAATGGTAAAGAAATTATAGATTTCAATATAGGTCAAGCAGTAAAAACTAGAAAAGGAGGAATATAATGTTACCTAGTGCTGGAATGAACCCAAAACAATTAAAACAAATGCAACGTACCATGAAACAAATGGGAATGGATATGAAAGAAGTTAAAGGAGCTAAAGAGGTAATTATCAGATTTAAAGATAAAGAAATAATTATTAATAACCCAAAAATTAATATAATGGATTTTATGGGTCAGCTCACATATCAAGTCACTGGTAAACCCCAAGAGAAAAAAATAGAAGCCGAATTGGAAATACCTCAGGATGATATAGAGATGGTATCTAATTCTTCTGGAGCTAGCTTAGAAGAGGCTGAAAAAGCTTTAAAAGAATCAAATGGGGATTTAGCAGCTGCAATTATGAAGATCAGGGAGAGTATAAAATAAATGGTAGTAGTAGTCCATGTTTCAGATCTCCATGTTGGGGCTTTTAATTTTAGAAAAAATCTTTTATTAGAAGCTATTGAAAGAATAAATAAAATAAATCCTGATGTTGTGATTGTAACCGGTGATGTTACCGAAAATGGATATCACATGGAATTTGAGCTGGCCGAAGAATTTTTAAGAATGATTGAAAGTCCAATGATGATAGTACCTGGAAATCATGATGCCCGGCACGTTGGTAACGAATCTTTCCAAGAAATTATACACCGGCGTTATGGGACTTTAAATTTGAAGAATAATGATATAAAAGTCATAGGTATGGATAGTAGTGAACCTGATTTAAATTATGGTAAAATCGGCCGATCTCAACAAGGCCGTATGGAAAAAGAATTAAAAAAGGCTAAAAAAAAGAATTTATATAAAATTATAGCTCTCCACCACCACATAATTCCCGTACCCAAAACTGGTAGGGAGAGAAATGTTTTAACCGACGCCGGAGATATATTAAAATCAGTTATTGATGGAAAAGCAGATATTGTACTTTCTGGCCATAAACATGTTCCTCACGTATGGTTAGTGGAGAATACTGCCTTTGTAACCGCAGGGACTGTATCCTCACTAAAACTTCGTGGCAGAGATCTTCCATCATTTAACATTATTAACATTTCAGATGAAACTATCGAAATTGTTTTAAATCAACTCGGCGGAAAATCCAAATGCATTGCAAAATATAAAAACTCCTGTAAAATAAATTAATAGAATAACGGATAAATATAAAAATATTAAAACTAACTGATTATTATAACAGATTCTTAACAAGATTTAATAATATGCTGATTGAAATAATTGTTGGATAATAAAAATAATGGGATAACCATTAAAAGGTGGTTAATTGAAAGTTATAGTTGATGCATCGAATGTGGCCCATTTTGGGAAAGAAAAAGATGGAAGTCCTCTTTTAGGTAATATAGAAAAAGCTTTAAACGCCTTAAAAGAGTTAGGATACGAACCAGTTGTGGTAGCCGATGCATCTTTGCGTCATGAGATAGATAATAAAGAAAGATTTAATCAGTTAATTGCAGAAGGTAAAGTACATCAAGTGCCTTCTGGTACTACTGCAGATCATTTTATTTTAAAATTTGCCGAAGACGAGAATGCTAAAATTTTATCAAATGATGTATTTAGGGAATTCTTTGATGAATTCCACGACATTAATAGCCGCAGAATTCCCTATGAATTTAAAGATGGTGAAATTACTATTGGAAAATCTTCACAACCTAAGAAAGTTAAGAACATACTACAGAAGATCTGCAACAAAATTCTCTCTGAATTTGAAAAAAAGAACATGGATTCTTATAAATTAAAAAAAGGTAAAAAAATCAGCGGTATTGCAATAGCAAAGGAGGCTATTGATAGAATAACAAAAAGCAAAGAAGCGGGTCTTGAACCAAAATTAGAGAGTGTTTTCTTGAAAATACCCCTTTTTGACAAGGTCATGAATATGGTTGAAGAAGCTGAAAAAACCAGCGACTTCATAATATTTGTACTGGTACATCCCAAAGATTATAGAGATGCAGTGAAAAATGCCGGGAACATAGCAGTAACTGTTGGCGATCGGTTAAAATTAGAACATGCCCCTTTGGTGGCAGTGCGAAACGACTTGTATATCAAACCAGGGACATTTGAATTAAATATCATGTACTCTGATGAAGTAGAGGAAGAATCTCCCTACAACGTCAATATAACCATAAATGATCATGATTATGCTTTTGTTAAGAAAAACTCTAGAAATATAGCCAGTACAGTTGCTTCAAGACTTGGAACCTGGAAATTTCCCATAGTGTCAGTAAAACCCAGTATGCTAATGGAAAAGCCAGGCCACTTTGATGTTATCTTAGAGAAGGGAGGAGAAAGTTAATGGCAAGTAATTACTTAATGCGTGCTATTTTTGGTTTCTTCCTTAAAAAAAAGGTTCTGAGCATAGGCACCAAATATTACCCCACCAATAACCGAGAAAGGGAATATGTGGAAATGATTAACTACACACAAACCATGCTACTTGAACTGGAACCAGCACATATTAATACTAATAATATTTTTAAAAACTTGATAAACGAAGTTGGTCCTGAGAACATCCCTGAAACCCGCAAGTTTATCGAGTTAAAACCAGCGGAAAATAAAGTAGATGAATATGCTTTACTCAGTAACATAATTATGGGAAGTGACCGTTTCCTCTACATTGAAGTCTTTAATCACGGAAATGTTATTAAAGATTTTGTAAATTTAATTTTGAAAGAGAGAGGTACCATTATTGAAGAAAGTGACACTGAACTTGTGTCCCGGATGTTATCAAAAAATGATGCAATAAGAGTCGCTATCAAACTCATAAGATTGGGAATGGAAAATGGTATGGATATTAGGGCAGCAGTAGGAATGACTGGGGCTGCAGCAATAGAAAGAGCCATAAATCTCAATAAAGAAATTGGAGAAGTATCCGGAGTTGGTTTTACTAAACTTGGTGGTGAATATGCCATTGTCTTTTCTTCAAAATTTGAAAAATTAAAAGGAAAACCTGTATACTATGATAATTATCTATTCATAGATGTAATCGACTCTACCCATTTCATCGAAGAGCAAGGAAGAGACAAACTTGTGAATATAATGAATGAAATAAAAAAATTCATTGAAACTGACTGTGAAGGAAAAATAGAAGGTTATAGAGAAGGTGGAGATGATTTGATAGCTAATTTACCCACTAAAGATGCTGCACTGAGAGCAGGCATTGATTCTGCATGGTACGGCCTTAATAGAGGGGTTGAAATAAGGGCCGGTATAGGCAAAAGTAGAAGAGAAGCTGGTGAAAGAGCCCAAATGGCTGATGAGATAAAAATATGGAACAACAGCCCGGTTATGGTATTTGACATAGCTGACGGGGTGTATGGTTATTTCATTCCATCAGAATTTACCAAAGCAGTGATAGATTTTGCATTTTATAGTAAGGGTAAAGCAATTTTAATATTCATTTTTGTGTTCATTGCTACCTTTTTGGGATGGAACCTTAATCCCGAGTATGGTTGGATCTTTGGTATATTAGCCATCTTACTTTCAATAGTATATGCAGTAACTCGCTAGTTGTAACAATAGAAATCTATTTAAGCACTGAAAAATAAAAAATAATAGGGGTAGGAATTATGAGACCTGAAACTGAAGGAAAAATAATGGTTGCATTCATTATTTCATTGATTGCTTTTAGTTGTGGATCTGGAGTGGGTATAGTTATTGGTTTATCACAAAATGACAGTTCATCCCCTTTTTCTTTAAATTTTACTGAAGACAAAAATCCTAACTTAACTCCTATAACTCCAAATCAAGTAACCACAGAGAATAGTCAAGCAAATCCCTCCACTGGAGGAAACTATCAAGAAGTTTATGTGGAAAACCCCACATCACAAAATACCAATACAAACAATCAAAACACACAAGATACAACAACAAACGAAGGCAGCAATAATAATACTGGTTAAAATTTCCTAATTTTTTCTTTTTATTTTAAAAAAACCAATAAACTTGTTAATTATTAGATTGAATTATATCATAGTGATACTTATGAAAATTATAAAAGGAGGATTATGTGCAGTAAATAATGTTACTGCATACGGCAAAAAAAAAGGAAAATATGGTGCTGCAGTAATTGTATGCAAAGAAAGCCAAGCAGCAGCAGTTTTTACCTCCAATAAAGTAGTTGCCGCACCAATAGTTGTCTCCAAGAAAAATATTTCAAATGGTAAGTTATCTGCCATTGTGACCAACAGTGGGAATGCTAACTGCTTTACTGGTAAAGAAGGTTTAAAAGACGCAAATAATATGATAGATCTTGTTGCCAAAAAAATAGGAGTTAAACCGGAAGATGTGGTAGTAGGATCCACTGGTGTAATTGGTAGAAAAATGCCCATGGAAACCATAAATAATCTTATAAAAGAATGTCTGGAAAATCTTGAAAACTCGGCTGAGGCATCAAAAAAAGCTGCAGAAGCAATTTTGACCACAGACAAATTTTCCAAAGAAATTTCAGTAGAAACATTTCTCAAAGATGGGAATAAGGTTAGAATTGGAGGAATAGTTAAAGGTTCAGGAATGATTGAACCTAATATGGGGACTATGTTAGGTTACCTCACTACTGACGTTAAAGCATCCCCTTCACAACTCCAAGAAGCGCTTAAAAAGGCAGTGGATGTATCCTTCAACATGTTAGTTATAGACGGTGATGAAAGTACCAATGATATGGTTGTTTTAATGGCCAATGGAAAATCTGGTGAAATAGATCAAAATTTTCAGGAAGCTCTAGAATTTGTCTGCCAAGAACTGGCTAAGATGATGGCAAAAGATGGGGAAGGAGCAACTAAATATATGGAAGTAACTGTTAATGGTGCTCAAACTAGTGAAGATGCAAAAAAAGCCGCTAAAGCTGTAGCAAAATCCCCATTGGTGAAGACAGCACTATTTGGTGCTGATCCTAACTGGGGAAGAATAGTTGCTGCAGTAGGCTATTCAAGAGCACAGATGGATGAGAATATTATCAGCGTAACTCTTGAATCTGAAAGTAAATCTGTAGATATCATAGATAAAGGCGTTGTTAGAGCATATCAAGGTTCAAATGAACTGGAAGTTGCTGAAGAAATAATGAAAAATAAAGAAATCAATATTATTATAGATATAGGTTTGGGAGACTATACTGCAGTCGCTTATGGCTGCGATTTGAGTTATGATTATGTAAAAATTAATGCAGAATACACTACATAATTATATAACCACTTGCTATAATTTAATAGATTTAAAAGTAAATTATTATTGGGGATAATTATGAAAACCGTGAATATTTTAATTGAGGCACTGCCTTACATAAAAAAGTTTCATAAAAAAAAGATTTTAATTAAGTATGGTGGCAATGCCATGATTGATGCTGGTGCCATGGAATCTACTGCTCGAGATACTGTTCTTTTGAAATATGTTGGTATGGAACCAATTGTAGTGCATGGAGGCGGCCCTGAAATATCAAGATCAATGAACAAGCTCGGTAAGGAACCGCAATTTATTGAAGGTTTGAGGATAACTGATCAGGAAACAATGGACATAGTAAAAATGGTTCTGGTTGGTAAAATAAATACAGAAATTGTGTCTAAAATATGTTTACATGGTGGTAAAGGTATAGGTCTCTCTGGAAAGGACAGTCAGCTTCTACTGGCAAAGAAAAAGGATCCACATGTAATAATGGACAAGCTTACTGGTGAAGAGAAGTATGTGGATTTGGGATTAGTGGGAAAAATAGAATCAATTAATCCAGATGTAATTGAAATGTTAACTGAGAACAATTATATACCAATTATATCCCCTATAGGCGTTGATAAAAATGCCAATACATTGAATTTAAATGCAGATACAGTGGCCGGGGATATTGCATCTAAAATAGATGCTGAAAAACTTATAATTCTTACAGATGTTCCGGGAATATTGGAAGATCCTTCAGACCCTGATTCTCTTATTAAAGAGATTGGTATAGATGAAGTAAAAGAATTAATCGAAAATGGGACTATAAAAGAGGGGATGCTTCCTAAAACCTTAACTTGTATCGATGCTATAGAAGGCGGCGTAAAATCAGCCCATATAATCGATGGAAGAATACAACATTCTATATTACTGGAAATATTCACTAAAAAAGGTATTGGAACCATGATAACCCTTTGAAGAAATGGCTTATTCTAATTTCTTTTTTATTTCGTGAACCATGTCCATGGTAAAATAAGAACCACCTAAGTCTGGTGTTACTATTTTACCTTCCTTCAAAAGATTGATTAATGCATTTTCTAATCTGCGTGCCTCATAATTTTCTTTTAAATAATCAAGCATCATTACTGCTGAAAATAACATTGCTAAGGGATTTGCAATATTTTTCCCAGCAATATCTGGAGCGGATCCATGTACTGGTTCAAATAATGCATTATTTTCCCCAATATTTGCTGATGGTGCCAGCCCTAATCCTCCCACCAAACCAGCACCTTCATCAGATAATATATCCCCAAAAAGGTTGGTAGTAACAATCACGTCAAACTCCTGTGGTTTGGTAATTAAAAACATTGCAGTTGCATCCACGTATTTATCATCTACTTTAATATCTTGATATTTTTCTGCTACTTGATAGAAGACATCTTTAAAAATTCCATCGGTTTTTTTTAATACATTAGCCTTATGAACAGCTGTTACCTTTTTTCGACTGTTATTTTTTGAATATTCCAGTGCAAATTTAGATATTCTCTCACAAGCTTTTCTGGTTATCACTCTAAGGGCAGTGGCACTCCCATCAGTATTTTCTTCAATACCAGAATATAATCCCTCACTATTTTCCCTTATAATAACCATATCCAGATTATTATAAAGAGAATTAATACCCTCATAAGATTTTACAGGCCTAATATTGGCAAAAAGATCTAACGCTTTTCTCAAAGTTATGATGGCACTTTTCTGCCCTGGAACTGTAGTGACTGCTCCAAAAAGAGTTGCATCTGCTTTACGTGACATATTAATGGTATCTTGAGGGATGGTAGTACCTGTGTTTTGGAAGCATTCATATCCCGCATGTGCTTTAGTGAAATTAAATTCAATATTTAATGCTTCTAAAACAGTTAAACTTGCATTTGACACTTCAACTCCAATTCCATCCCCAGGAACAACGGTTATATTATACATAATTATCTCAAACCATTTTTTTAATCCTATATTTCTTATTATAGGATTTATACTATTTAATTACAGAGGTAACTAATTTTCGTCATGAAGTATTCTATATATGTATTGATTGATAAAATAGTAACTAATTAATTATATCAAAAATTTCGGAAGATACTATGTGGAAAGCAATGTTATTAATTGGGATATTTGACACATTTAGAGGGAAAAATGGTGCTTTAAAAAATTATAAAAAAAGGTTGGATGAATATCGGGAACATGAAGCAGATATATTAATCGACATAGGAGTAATATACCTGGAAGACAACCAAATAGAAGAAGCCCTAACAAAATTTAAAGAAGCACAGGAAGTATATGAAAAACTTCAATTCCCTGAAGGAGAAGCATACACCCAAAACCTGATAGGAGACACCTACCTAACCAACCGCAACCTAGAAAAAGCACTAAAACATTACCAAAAATCCTTCAAAATATACTCCTCACTAAAATCACCATTAAAAAATGAATTATTCGAGAAAATTAAAGATACTGAAAAAGCAAAGCAAACTATGGAACTAGTTGATGAGTCATAATACTTTGTTGATGATAGTATGTTGAAAAATCTGGTAATATTAGGAATATTTGACTCTTTTGAAGATAAAAATAGTGCTTTAAAAAATTATGAAAAAAGACTGCATGAATATCAGGAGCACGAAGCAGATACGCTAATCGACATAGGAGTAATATATCTGGAAAACAACCAAATAGAAGAAGCTCTTGAATATTTTAAAGAAGCACAGGAGGTATATGAAAAACTTCAATTCCCTGAAGGAGAAGCATACACCCAAAACCTGATAGGAGACACCTACCTAACCAACCGCAACCTAGAAAAAGCACTAAAACATTACCAAAAATCCTTCAAAATATACTCCTCACTAAAATCACCATTAAGTGATGATATTCAAGAAAAGCTGGATGATGTCCTCTCACTGCAAGAATATAAAAGATCAATGAAAAATAACATTAAAACAAAAAACCCACTTCATGATAAGGATAAGGAAATAGAAGAAGAACTTGCTCAAATACCAAAAACTGAAGATTTAAAAGATGAAGAATCTTATATAATTTATCCATCACGCTCAACCATTCCGAGAGATGCGATAGACTATGAAAAATTAGGTGCAAAATTAGATGATGTTATTAAAATACTAGAAAATGTGCATATGTACGAAACTTACTCTCAAGAGAAAGATCCTATAACTTATCTGAAAGATGCTTATGTAAACTCTGAATTAATAGGTGATAAAACAGGTAAAGCCACAATAGGTCTGTTGATTGGAGATGTCCTATTAAAAAGGGGTGAAAGTGATAAAGCACTTAAAACATTCAAAGATTCTTTTAATATATTCCATGAAAATAATGATGAAAAAGGAGAAGCTTTATCATTACTTTTAATGGGAAGTGTCTGTTATGTATTAAATGATCAAGAAACCATGTATAAAGTGTTTAAGAAATCTGTAGGAATTTTCAAAAGATTAGATGATCAAGAAGGAGAATCTGTTGCTATAGACTTAATAAATACACTTTATAGTGGATAATAATTTAAAAAAAATGATTGAAACTATATTTGATTTTATTTTGTAATCCTTTTTGGATTATGATTACTCACTCTTTATTTTTTGTAAATGTATTATTTTTTATTTTTAATTAATTTCTTTATTAGTTTGTAGTTAATTAGATTATTTTTTCTTATTTAATTGAACATAATTCAGTTTTTAAATATCTTTCAAGGATGCCCTGCTAAATTACAATAAAGTTAATTATTTAATTTCGTTAGTTTTCAGCTGTTATAAATGGCGTTATGTTTAAGTTATATCAAAAACAATATTATATGATATAGGACTCTGTGAATTATTATTTGAACCTTAATTAATTTTTTTGAGCGTGATATGATGGAGAAGAAAAAAAATGTGGACAGGCTTATTGAGACTTTAAAGGATGACGATGAACATGTTAGAGTTCAAGTTTCAGATCTTCTTGTTGAAATTGGTGAACCCGCAGTAGATCCTCTGATAAATGCATTAAATGATGCAAATAAAAATGTAAGAAGAGGAGCAGCCCATGTTTTAGGAAATATTGGGGATAGCAGAGCTATTGAACCTTTGATTGAAACTTTGAATGATGAAAATAAATGGGTCAGAAGAGAAACTTCAGGGGCTCTATCTAAAATGGGTAAAGACGCTGTAGAACCACTAGTCAATTTACTAGATGATGCTGACTGGAGGGTTCGTGGTGGAGCTGCATGGGCCTTAGGAAGTATAGGAGACAAAGATGCGGTTAAACCTCTAATAAAGGCTCTTAAAGATGAAAGCGGATTTGTACGTGGTGGAGCTGCATGGGCCTTAGGTAATATTGGGGATGAACGTGCAGTAGAACCTCTAAAAGAAGCTTTGAATGATAAGAGTGGCTATGTTAGAAAAGTTGCAGAAAATTATCTAAAGAAATTTTAGTTTAATTTCAGTAATAATCACGGATAAATAGAAATAGAATATTTTATTAAAAACATAGACTTTAAAAAGGTTCATGCCTAAATTCTTAATAACAATATGGAATTAAAGACTTTTTATTAAAATAATTCAAAATTGTGAAATTGAACTTTTTTTAGAAAATATTAATTTAATCTTAGAGCAGGTGTAATCTTGAAAGTGAGTATAATAGGAGCTTCAGGCAGGGTAGGCAGTGAAGCAGCTTTTTGTTTAGCAGAAGAAAATTCAGTGGCAGAATTAACACTTATTTCACGAAAAGAGAGTATTGGTAAAGTAGAAGGACATTTAATGGACATAAATGATGCATTAGCTGCTAAAGGGGTGGATGTAAAAATTGATTCATCTTATGATGTTGAAGCAATTGAAAATTCAGATATAGTTGTTTTAACTTCTGGAATACCTCGAACCCCTGACATGGAACGAATGGATCTTGCAGCAATTAATGCAAGAATAACTGCTAAATATTCTGAACAAATTGCTGAAATTGCTCCTGATTCAATTATACTAGTTGTGACTAACCCTGTAGATATAATGACATATGTGGCTTTAAAAAAATCTGGTTTTCAAAAAAATAGGGTGATAGGTCTTGGAAACCACTTGGATTCACTTAGGCTCAGAAATTTAATGGCAAAACACTTCAATGTCCATGTAAGCGAAATTCACACCAGAGTTATAGGTCAACACGGCCCACAGATGGTTCCTTTAATAAGTTTAACATCTATCGGAGGTATACCTTTAGAAAGTTATTCTACCTGGGATTACTTTACTGGTTACAAATCACTGGACATCCAAGCAACCATTCAAAAGGTGATTAACGCAGGCAGCGATATTATTAGTAAAAAGGGCGCAACTGAATATGGGCCTGCTTTTGCCATATCAAATCTAGTTACAACTATTTTAAATGATGAAAAGAAGATTTTAACCGTTTCTGCCTATCTTGAAGGGGAAATTGAAGGTATTACTGATATATGTCTTGGCGTTCCAGTTAAACTCGGAAGAAAGGGTATTGAAGGTATAATTCCTATTAGTATGAATAAAAATGAAAAAGAAGATTTTATGAGTGCAGCTGAATTCGTTAAAACTTCCACTCAAGAATTATTGAAAATTTATAAAAAATAGATTATCTTATTTCAAAAAGCTATATAATCATTTGAAATAAAAAAATATCTTATTTTTAAGGATTTATTTATTAATTATTGCATTTACTTTTTTTGATTTTAGTGATTTGAATTTTATAGGGCGAATTTGTATTATTATCATGAAATGATAAACAATTGATTTTTTGAAAATTCTATATTTGATGCTCCCAAAAATTTATATAAATGTTCAATCATATTATATTTAAGACCTAATTTTTGAACATTGTATAGTTTTATTATGATATAAAAAATTATTTTCAAAAAACCAATGTTATCGGAAATAAATTTCCGGTAAATTTATATAATATAATTAGAATATTACCAATTAACCCTAATAATTATACACAATAAATCAGTCATTAATAAATCGAAGGCATAAACATGATAACCATAGGAATATTAGATCTTCAAGGAGACGTCTCTGAACACGTTGAAATGACTAGAAAGGCTTTAAAAAAAATGAACGTGGAAGCCAATGTTAATAAAGTCAAATTAGCTTCTCAAATATTACAATGTGATGGATTAATAATTTCAGGGGGAGAAAGCACAACCATGGGAAAATTAATGATTAAAAATGGTGTTAAAGATGCCATAATAAAAAAAGAAATCCCCATATTTGGAACATGTGCTGGAATGGTTTTACTTGCAACTAAAACCGATTATGAACAACCACTTCTTGAATTAATCGATATGGAAGTTAAAAGAAATGGTTTTGGAAGTCAAAAAGAATCTTTTGAAGAGGAAATTGAGTTATTGAACCACCAATTCCCTGGTATTTTTATTAGAGCACCATATGTAAAAAAAGTTGGTCAAAACACCAAGATTATTGCAAAAATTGACGAAAAAATAGTTGGAGTAAAAAAAGGAAAATATATTGCCACAGCTTTCCATCCAGAGCTTACTGGCAATACAAAACTCCATGAATACTTCATAAAGGAGGTATTAAATTGTGTGGAATAGCAGGAGTCGTATTTAAAGACAAAAAACTTCACCCTGTAGGAGATGCTATGACTAAAATGCTCAAAGCCCTACAGCATAGAGGACCGGATTCAGCAGGTTTCGCCATTTACGGTGGTTTAGGTTTAGCTAAAAATGAATATTTACTAAACATTGAATTAAAAGAAAAAATAGGTCTACTGGAAAAGGTTAAAGAAACTGTTGAACTTGCAAGTCCTATAAAAACTGAGGAGATAATTCCTTCTGTGGAAGACTATAATATATACCGATGTAAAATTAGTCTGGAATCCTTTTCAGAATTAAAACCATTGATAATGGATATTGATAAGATAGAGAATGTTATAGTTTTAAATGGTAGTCACTCTTTTGAGATGATTAAAGATGTAGGATCAGTGGAAGAAATAGCCCAAAGGTATGATACTCGATCTAAAATGGGTACCCACGCCATAGGCCATACCCGATTTTCAACTGAAAGTATTGTTGATCGTTACCATGCACACCCCTTCCAGAGCTATATAATTCCAGACATTACTGTAGTTCACAATGGTCAAATCACCAATTATTGGAAGATAAGAGATCCACTGGAAAGAAAGGGCCATATTTTTGAAACCAATAATGATACTGAATGCATTGTTCACTACGTGGCAAATAAACTATCTGAAGGATATTCCCTTGAGGAAACACTTGAACAGTCTGTAAAAGATATGGATGGTCCATTCTCCTATGTAGTTGGAACACCAAATGGTGTTGGTATAGCCAAAGATCAGTTAGGTCTTAGACCTGGTGTTATGGCTGAAAATGATGATCTTTTTGCCATAGCATCAGAAGAAGTTTCTCTTAGAGAAGTAATGGATACTCATGATGTTGAACAAATCTCCCCTGGAGAAGTTAGAGTATACGAAATATAATAATTATAAAAAAGGTGAGTTTCATGCGTGAAATTGAAATAGACGCCAACAAAAAAGAACCACGGGACATCAATCGGGAAATAAAAAAGGCTTCAACCCAATATGATCGTATCATAATCAAAAACCCAAACGCCATGCATTACCTTGTGGCTGGATTAACCAAAGGGGTAGAAGTGATAATAGATGGAAGTGCAGGTTACTTTGTAGGGACAATGATACATGATGCTAAATTACACATAAATGGGAATGCTGGTTGGTTCCCTGCTGATAACATGACTGCAGGCGAAGTAATAATTGATGGATCTGCTGGTGATGGAGTAGGTCAAGGTATATATGGTGGTACAGTTGTCGTAAAAAGAGATGTAGGATCCCGTACCGGCGAGATAATGAAAAATGGTACCATAATAATAGGTGGAAATTCTGGTTTTATGACTGGACTGTTTATGATGGGCGGACGGATAATCATTTTAGGAGATCTGGCAGAAGATGCTGGTGAATCAATTATTCGAGGAGCAATATACGTCCGTGGAAACATTAAAAGCTTGGGAAAAAATGCTAAAGTAGTTGAAATAGACAAAGACGATGAAAAAGAACTTAAAGAACTTTTACCAAATTATGGACTCGATTTAGATGAATATGAATATGAAAAATTTAAAAAAATTGTCCCATTAAGTAAACGCCCATTCTACGGCGAAGAATCGGAGGAAGGATGATGATAGAAGGAAATATACAAAACAAGAATAATCCTGGCAAAGTTGCCATGGTAGGAACACCTTGTCAGATTCTCGCTGCTTCCAAAATGGAGAAATATCATGATATTGTAGGAGAATTCCCAATAGAAATCTCTATCGGCCTTTTTTGTATGGAAAACTTTTCATATAATTATATGAAAGAATTATTGAACCAGTACAATATTGACATGAAAGATATCCAGGAGTGTAGGATTGAAAAAGGTTATGTATGGTTCTTCTTAACCCAGGATAAGGTTTTCAAAATTCCTCTTGAAGAGGCTAAAAAATGCATCCGAAAGAGTTGTCAAATATGTATGGATTTCACCTCGGAACTATCAGACATATCCGTTGGATCAGTAGGTTCTCCAGAAGAATGGTCAACAATCATAATTAGAACAGAAAAAGGTTTAAAATTAGTTGAAAATGCTGTAAAAGATAAGTATATTCAAACCAAACCTATTTCAGATAAAGGATTAATGTTAATGGAAAAATTAGCCATTGGCAAAAAGAAAGATAACAAAATCGAAATAGGGAAAAGAGAAAAAGTAGGCAGACCCGTAATCTCCAGAAGACTTATGCCTGAAGAAGATTTTGAATCAGAAGTCTCTGCGTGCCAATTCAAAGATTTAAAAGGAGATGTTGTAGATATTGGCGCTTGCGTACTTTGTGGGGCGTGTTTCTGTGCATGTCCCGAAAATATTATTAAAATAGAGGATCGTAAACCAGAAATTAAAGGTGAATGTCCAGAAGGATGTAATGCTTGTTATGTCGCCTGTCCTAGAACTTACGTCTCAGAAAAAATTGTAAATAAAGAGGAATCTGAAAGAAACCCCTTTGGAGATTATATAAAAATACTTTCAGCAAAAGCACCCATGATCAACGGACAAGATGGAGGAGTGGCCACTGCACTTCTAAGCTATGCTCTCTCAAATAAAATTATAGATAATGTGATAGTGGTGGATAAAAGTTCCACTGAACCGTGGAAACCAGTGCCTAAACTGACAAATAATGTTGCAGATGTTCTTGAAGCATCAGGAACTAAATATGCTGCATGTCCAATATTTAAATCATTGACAAAGATTGAAACAAACACAGGGGGTAAATAAATGCCATTTAAAGTTGAAAGAAGCAGAGATCTATGTAAACGAAACTTCGACCGACCAGGATGCTGCTGGTATCTCTGTGACAATCGCAGTGAAGAACTCTGTAAAAACTGTTACTCTTGTTATAACAACTGTCCACATGACGTTTACGAAATTATTGATGACGAACCATACCCTATACATCATGAAAACTGTGTTGGATGCAGAATATGTGAAGAAATGTGTCCGAACAGTGCAATCGAAGTCAACGCAGTTCCAGAAGATAGGAGAAATGTATGGTCCTTTGCTGATTTGGTGGAGATTAATAGAAAATCAACAGAAGGTTCTTACAAAGTAAGAGGCTGCGGAGCAACCAGAGTTATACCTACCTTTGACGACCTGGTAATAGTACCAGCACAAGTGTCCCGACCTCCAATTGATAAATACCGGGAGCCCTGCAACACCAAGGTGGTTCTGGGAAATAGATATGCTGAAAATCCTCTGGTACTAGATACACCTATAATGATTGCTGCCATGTCATTTGGAGCATTAAGTAAGGAGGCAAAAATTGCCCTAGCCATGGGTGCCACTCTCTCTGGCACAGCAACCAACACTGGTGAAGGTGGAATGCTTCCCGAAGAGAGAAAATACGCATCAAAACTCATAGCACAATATGCTTCAGGACGATTTGGTGTATCTGCTGATTATCTAAACAAGTCTGATGCAGTAGAAATAAAAATTGGCCAAGGAGCTAAATCAGGTATGGGCGGACACTTATTAGGTGAAAAAGTTACAGCGGAAGTGTCCAAAATCAGAATGATCCCTGAAGGAACCGATGCACTTAGTCCAGCCCGACATATGGATATTGTAGGACCTGAAGATCTGAGCATGAAAATCTCACAGTTAAGAGAAATTACTGATTGGAAAGTCCCAATAATTGTCAAATTTACCTCAGGAAGAGTAAGTGACGATGTTAAAATAGCAGCAAAAGCAGGGGCAGACATGATCGTTGTAGACGGAATGCAGGGTGGAACTGGTGCAGGACCTGATGTGGTAACTGAACATTCAGGTGTGCCAACCATAGCCGCAATTGTTGAAGCTGATGAAGCCCTCAAACAGGTAAACTTAAGGGAAGAAATAAGCCTAGTAGCAGGAGGAGGAATACGCAACGGTGCTGATGTTGCTAAAGCCATAGCTCTTGGTGCTGATGCAGTTTATATTGCAACTTCAGCTCTGGTTTCTATTGGTTGCAGAGTTTGCCAGATGTGTTATGCTGGAACTTGCAGAAAAGGTATAGCCACACAAGATCCACAACTTAGAAGACGTTTAGACTATATTGAAGGCGGTAAAAGAGTTGCAAGATATATCGAAGCAATGACTGAAGAAATATGTATGCTGACCCAGCAAGCGGGAAACACTGATGTACTCAAACTGGAAAAAGACGATTTAAGGTCAATGACTATAGAAGCATCAGCTCTAACTGGCGTTAAAATGGCTGGATTAGAGTCACCAGTTAAATTCTGATGGATACCGCTCCATCATCTTTTATTTTTTAAAATATATTATAATCAATCAAATTCAACTATTAGATAATTAAATAGTAAATTTCTAATAGAAGTACTGATTAAGTTCTATTAATCAAATGAATTGAATTAAGTAATCATGGATTATACTAATAATATCATACAAGAATAGATAATCAATTATTTTTTTTACTGGGGAGAAATTATGGAAAAAATAGATAACAACACAATAAAAATATCAGCTATAATAATTGCATCAATAACATCTTTTATTACACCTTTTATGGGCTCTTCTATAAATATTGCACTTCCATCTATTGGTACGGAATTTGCCACAGATGCCATACTGTTAAGCTGGGTGGCAACATCATATTTATTAGCAGCCGCCATGTTTGCAGTACCTTTTGGAAGAATTGCAGACATATTTGGGATGAAAAAGGTATTTATCTATGGGATTATAATATTCACAATTTCATCATTACTTTCAGCCCTGGCACCATCAGCACTAGCCCTCATCATATTTAGAGTTTTTCAGGGAATTGGTTCAGCAATGATATTTGTAACTGGACTTGCAATCATAACCCACGTATTCCCACCACAAGATAGGGGAAAAGCCATAGGGATAAATATTGCCTCAGTTTATGTGGGTCTTTCTTTAGGACCGGTTTTAGGAGGTTTTCTAACACAATTCTTTGGTTGGAGAAGTCTTTTCATTTTGATGATCCCGTTAGGTTTGTTGGTGATTATCCTAACATTTTGGAAGCTTAAAACTGAATGGGCAGAGTGTAAAGGTGAAAAATTTGATTTACCAGGATCAGTACTTTACAGTTTCGCCCTATTAATGATCATCTATGGATTTTCATTATTACCTGAAATAATTGGTATCTTGTTGATAATTGCCGGAATAATAGGAATAATAGGTTTTATCAAATGGGAATTAAAAGCTGAAAGTCCAGTATTAGATATGAAACTATTTTTTAAGAATGCAACTTTTGCCTTTTCTAATTTAGCCGCATTAATCAATTACAGTGCTACTTTTGGTGTGACCTTTCTTCTGAGCTTATATCTACAGTACTTGAAAGGATTTGATCCTCAATCTGCTGGACTGATTTTAGTTGCGCAACCCATAATTATGGCCATAGTGGCACCTTTAGCGGGAAGATTATCTGATAAATATCAACCCCGTTTAATAGCTTCTATTGGTATGGCAGTTGTAACTTTAGGCCTTTTCGTATTCACCTTTATTAATGACCAGACCAGTATAAACTTCATTATAATGGGATTATGTCTTTTAGGGCTTGGATTTGGTTTATTTTCATCACCCAATACCAATGCTATCATGGGATCTGTTGAAAGAAGGTTTTTTGGCGTAGCTTCTGCATCAGTTAGTACTATGCGATTAATTGGACAAACAATGAGTATGGGAGTTGTTATACTGATCTTTTCTCTATTGATTGGCAATGTACAGATCATGCCACAACATTACCCAGCCCTGCTTGAAAGCATTAAATTAGCATTTATAATATTCACTGTACTGTGTTTTGTGGGGATATTTGCTTCTCTTAAAAAGAGATAGTTATCATGCAGGAGACTATAAATACCATCTTTTCTTAGAGAAAAGGTGGATTAAAATCCTTTTTCTTTTTTAATATAATTCATTCCAGTTTGTACCAGATAATCAAATTTTTCTTAGTCCTGTTTGATCCTTAAGCCAATTAATCCCGCTAGTACTCCAAATAAGGGCGGAATAATACCTCCACCAACATAGAGCATTATTACTGAAAGCACAATAATGATCAAACCCCCGTTTTTCCTCCCAATAAATGTTGCTGCCCATATTGTGACTATGATACCCATAATAATAGCAAATATTCCAGTTAAGAGGAAATTGGGAACTAAGGTCATTGCCGGCTCTCCTAAAGTTGCTTGCATTGTAGGCCATGCCTCTATCATCATTCCATTTGTAGCAACACTACCCTGAAGCACCTCCCCAATACCATGAAACACTCCACCCCCAATTCCGGCAAGAATACCCAGAAATGATGCTGCAACTCTCGTTTTATTCATAATGAACCTCCATTTGAAATTTTTTAGCTAAATTCTGTGATATTACTATTTTCATTAATTTTCCTCCTTTTTTGTCCAGCAATATCATTTACTGTCGCATAAGGATGAGGATACCTTCCATTTTCTCGAGTATATGATTTAATAAACGGTATGTCATTTATCTGGACTGATTGAGCGGGACAAAAATTAACACATGCATAACACATATAACAAAAGACATTTTTTTGCCAAATAGGGTTTTTAACACCCATTTTAATCTTTCCTGACAAACAAACATTTTCACAAGTTCTGCATCCTGTACACTTAGAGTCCGAACAAAAATAATTAACTCCCCCAATATACTCAGAAACTGTCATACCCCAAATAACCATTTTCTCTAATAGGAAATTTACAGGGACAGTAAATGTAGTGTCTTTTTCCCTGATTTTTTCCTGATTTAGGACAATCTTTTGAATTGAATCTAATTTCTCCTTAACTATAGATTCTATTTTCGAAAGCTCCGCGTCGGATGGAACTTTATATCCTTTGCGCCGTATTTCCTCATTGTGGCCCATATTTAGTATAAAATATGAATCAAGACGTTTATTCTTTTCCTTTAATAAATGATCTATTTTTTCAAAACCTCTAAATGTAGTGCCATAACGTGTTGCTACAGCAAAGATGTATTCTGCTGATGTTGGAACAATTTTTTTAAGGAATTTTTTTACTGCTATTGGAATAGTTAAAGCATGAACCGGGAAAACAAAACCTACAGTTTTTCCACTGGTTTTTATTAGATTTTTATCTAGAAGACTTACAATCGGTATTAACTTTGTTTTTGGGATTCTTTTTTGCAGTTCTTTCGCCACATGTAGCGAATTACCAGTTCCTGAAAAATAGTAAAGTTCTACACTCATATTCTCATCCTTCCAACTCAAATTTTTCAAAATTTAATCTAATTTGTATCTTCCTCAATTTTAACAGCCTCTAACATAAATCGAGTATGGTTAACCATTTTTTCTAAACCTAGCTTCATAAAAGAATCAAAATCCTCATTATATTTCAAGATAAAATACTCAAAAAATAAGAAAATTGCAAAAGACCAATATTCATAGGCGAGCGTTCTTGGATTTACGGGCTTAATCATCTTATTTTCAATCATAATGCTAAATATATTTTCCCATCCTGCTAGAGGTTCTTCTAATAGTTCTTTTTTGAAAAATTCTCGTATTTTTTCGTTGTGATAGGTTTCGATGCAAACTAATCGCCATATTTTTTCCATCTGAGGGATGTTGATGCGATCCATGAACGTTTTAGCACCACTTTCAAAAAACACTTCAGGTCCCTGATCCATTAAATCTGCGCACTCTTCCTCTGGAATGTTACTTTGTGCGAGTTCTGATTTAAAATAGTTTATTATAGCATCTAAAATAGCTTCTTTATTTTTATAATGATTGTAAATTGAACCTTCTCTTATTCCTGTTTGTTTTGCAATTTCTCGTACTGATACATCACTAAAACCTTTTTTAGAGAATAAATCAACCGAAGCATCAAAAATTTTTTCTTTTGTGGTTTTTTTAGCTTCATTTTGAGAATTTGAAGCCTTAATTTCTCTATTTTTCATATGGTTAATACTCCTTATACTTATTGAACAAACGTTTGTTCAATTGTTACTAATATTATAATAATTCTACTATATAAAACAAACGTTTGTTCAGCAAATGATTATAAAATCATTAGGCAAATTTAAGATATTTTACAGAAAAAAGTTAAAAAATAATTTGATCGCAAACTCGACTAGTTTTAGCCATATAGTCATTATGTCGAGTTAAACGAAGTAAAAATACCGAGTTAAACCTGATTTTTGACATTAACTTTGATATAATAGTCAGTTTTAAAATAAAACTGTTAAAAAACTCCACAATCACATTATTACATATAAACTATATAAATACAATATTGTTTTTCTTATTCTTTTTCTGTAAATATTTTAATAGATGTGAATATTAATAATGCACCCAATATAACTTTTAATAACTCTGAAGGAGCATATATAACTAAAATAGCACCGATTGAAGCACCTATTATAGAACTTATTCCCATTGGCACGACTAAAGAACTAATTTCTGATTTGTTGGAATACATTTTATTACGGGTATGTCTTGTAATTCCCACAATAATGGTAGGTAAGCTAATGATTAAACTCATAGTTCCTGCTAATTTAACATCTATTCCAAATATTAAAATTAATATAGGAATTATAACCTCTCCACCAGCAACCCCTAAAAGACTGCTAATAATTCCGATAATTACTCCACATATTACTGCTACAATCAGCTCTATATATAAACTGCTAAATATTATTCCCATTGATCCAAATGTGATAAAGCTTTCACTAATAAGAAGTAATCCCATAACCAAAAGCAATATTAATAATACTTTTTTAAACAAAACATCGGATATTTTAGTTGATATTCCTATTCCAAAATAAGCACCAGTAGTAGAGCCTACAATAATTGCAATCATTAACAATATTTGAGGATAAATAATAGATACATCCACATTATTCATTCTAAAAAAAGTAGCCGATAAGACTGTGATTAAACTTATTAACATATTTAATGCTACTGCTTTTTTAGCAGTCTTATTAAAAGTCTTTAATAAGAAAGGCAGCCTAAACTCAGCCCCTCCTAAACCTATTAAACCACCTAAACAGCCAATAGGTGCTCCTATAGCCAATGATAAAAGAGATGTTTTTTTATTATCCATTTTTTAAACCTTTAGAGAAAAATCGTGTCTTCTTTGGTTATCTTTGATATACAATATAAATCTTTCGTCCTATTTATTTTCCATTTCACTTGAAATCTTATTTACCCTTTTAAATATGTGATTTCAATAAGACCGTTCCATAATAAGTTCATAAGATTGTTACTGCATGTTTACAATATATTTAAAAATAATTTAATTAATATAGAAGAAATTATATTTATAGAAAAATTAGGATTTACAATCACACATAATCCTAAATCTGCATTTTCTGCATTTGTTAGGATTTTTTGTAGGTTTAAAAGGTTTTTTTCCACTAATTAGGATATGCATATGATTGATCAATTTTATTATGGTCTTTTCAGTCTGACTATCAAATTGATTGGCCCAGTAAATATTATCAGTGCCCCTTTCACGAAGAGCAGCTATAATTTTTCGATCATCATTAATCATATCTTTAAATGCCAAACAGTATCCATAAACCTGGTTTATATTTGAATTATATGGGATCGTCCCGGGTTTATCATCTATAATTACAAATTCGTCGGGAGTCATCCATATCTCATCAATTAAACCTCTTATACCATGTTGAGCTGACATGACATAGAATTCTCGAGAAAATAGTTCTGTATCTCTGGAAGTTTCCATCATTTCCTGAAAAGTTGCAGGTTCTGCGTCCTCTTTAAACTTATCCTCTAAAACTGCATGTTCCCTGTGCCCTTTTATCATTTCTTTGGTAGGTCCCACATCTATTTTCTTGAAATTTTCTAAAAATATGGAGTACTCACAATATCCCTGTTTGTTCAGCCAGCTTATGGGAAAGTTGTTTCTATTTTCAACAATTTTAACTTCTGATATTAGAGGATGGTTCTTAAATTCCGAAGGATTAACCATTTTAAACTACCTTTTAAATAATATTTTGAGATTTAAGAGATTAATAATATTAATTTGAATATAAGTCTTTCTGATGCAATTCTAATAATTATGGTTAATAATATTCCAATAATTAATCCAATAATAATCTCTTTCCAATTTATGGACCTCATTTTAACACGTTTAAACTATTGAAAACCCGTATATCCAATTAAATCCTATATTTTCAATATTAAGTAATCACCGGATTTTCATGATATTTTTATTCTTATAACCTCATTTGGAGTTACTATCATATTTATTTTCTGATCATGAGATTCCATGGGTATATTTTCCACAATTTGAACTTGGTGGACTATGGTCACTATGTGTGTTTTATTATTAATCGAATCTTCATTGAATAGGTGAGATATTTCAGTATCACCATAACCTCCACCTTTACCTAACCTATTACCATTTAAATCTACTGCAACAGAACCTTCAATAACCATATCTACTTTAGGAAATATATTTAAGGTTTTACCATACCTAAAAGCTCCTGATATGCTAGAAGCAATTTTTGTTCTGCCTTCCACGTCTGCAGCTTTTATTATAAGATAACCTTTTTGAAGTTTAGGCGAAGGCATAATCAGATCTTTACCATCTACTAGGGTATATTCCCTAATCCTCTGTTGAGCAGAATCTGGACTGCAAAATATAACATTTGCCTCTGCCCATTCATCCAAACCCCTTAATATGTCAGCTGCAGCAGTCGAACCACAAAAATTAGGTATTCTACCATGACAGTGATTGATATTAATATTATTCTTTTCCAAAATATCCCAAATTTTATCTCTCAATCTTTCTTTTCTCGTGTTAATCATTTAAACAAACCATTATCTTATAAAAAATCAGTATAATACATTAAATAATATATAGTAATATTAACATAAAAATAGTTATCAGTTGTGATTTAACTGAAAGGAGGGTGAAAATGGCAGATAAAAGCACGAAAATATTATTTCTTGAAACCTTTGCCGGACTTATAACTGCGGCATTTGGTTTAATAGCTGCATTAGCTTGGAATGAAGCAATTAAAGCAATAATTCTCGAATTTTTCAAGGCAGGAAATGCAATTACTGGATTGTTTATATATGCAATAATTGTTACCATTATAGCAGTATTAGCAACTCTTATTATTGCTAGAGCACTGTCAAAGGTCGGTGCAGAAGTACCAAAACAAGAATGATCAATTTTTTATTTATTTTTATTAATTAGAAGTTATTAATGAATATGGAAAGTTATTAATTAAATTAAAAAATGTTGTACCGTCTATTATATTTTCTAACAGTTTCAACCTATTCTCAAGATTTTTTTCTAATTCAATTCGGCCAGCATTTTCTTCTACCAAGTTTTCAAAAGTATCATTTGAACTTAAATAATTTGGAATCTCTTTTTGAGTGTCATGTACTGGAGAAGAGATATCGGGATTTTTCATTGACGTTAAAAAGGTAGATGGAATTTTAGCAATAGAAAAAGGCAAATAAACATGACTTATAGCAGCTTCATTTCCCATTGACATATTAGAAGCCATAAAATCAATTTTGTTAAGATTATATCCATTGATATTTCCGTATAGAACTAAAAAATCTATATAACTTTGATTATTTTCCACATAGTAATCTTTAGATACTAAAAAGGGATCACCAATACCAACAGCCTCCAGACTAACAACAGCTACCGTATTATTGACCATTTTTTGATGGGTCAAAAGATAATATCTAGAACCAACCAGATAAGGTAAATAGGTTACTTGGTAGTAAGTATCTGGACTTAATTCTTGGCGTTTTGGTCTTAACAATGGAAAAGTAAATCCCTCTTCTCCTGCACCAAACGCTATAAGTTTAATTGTATAATAAGGTTTTTTATTTTTGTAATTCTGGGCAAGCCCTATAAGAAGTGATAATGGAACTGCCACATCGTTAGCCCCTTCACTATAATTTCCAGTGCAATAATCTTTCACAGTATCTAGATCTGCGCAGATAATGATTTCTTTGTTTGAAACACCTTGTATGGTTCCAATAACATTTTGAGAAGATTTAACCTGCCCCGAAGTGATAGTGTAATATTTGAATTTTTGTATCTCTGTTTCTAAACCATTTAAACGAAACTGATCTGCCAGATATATGGCAGTTTCCTCTTCATTTATAGAACCAGCTGGTCTAGGACCAATGTCTTTAGAAATGTGTTCAACATATGATACTAAATCATTATTGGCCGATGAAGTATTAAAAGATAAAAAAAGCATAAAAATTAAAAAAATGATTAAAAAAGTTTTTTTGTACATTTTAATCATCATGCAACAATAATGCAATTATTAAAAACATTTCTGCGTATATAATTTTACATTATTCCACAGCATGTACTTCTACATCTGTGTTTGCAACCTTGTCCAGGTACCTCAGATAGTTGCCAGTAGACAGAGATCCTGCAATAAGATCAAAAATTATTGGAAACCATAGAATCTTTGATAGATTACGTGTGACTGCTTTCTTATAGGTCAACTCACCTTCAAGAGATACTACTCTTAACTTCATCACATCTTTTCCCAAGGTAGCTCCTTTATTTTTCTCCATATAACTAAAGTAAACAATAATTATGAATGCAAGAAGAATAAGCCATACATTAAAAATTGGGAATATTCCAGTTACAATAATTAAAGGATACACTAAAGCACTTAAAATCCACATTATAGCAGTTATTATAAGTGCATCAATAATAAAAGCTAATGTTCTCTTGATGAATATACTTTCCATATAAATCACACTAATATATATTTAACAGACCCTTGGCACTGGATCTGCTATTGGTGCTTCTAATATTCTTTTTCCTCCAAGAGAAGTGTTCATGATTACGTGAGTATCATCTGTTACTTCTCCTATAATTTGAGCATCTTTTCCATTCTCTGTCTTTCTTATTGCTTCTAATATCTCCTTAGCTTTGCTTGATTCTACCCCCAGAACAACTTTACCTTCGTTTGCAACTTCATAAGGATCAATACCTAACATCTCTGAAACAGCGATTACTGGTTCTTTAATTGGTACTTTATCTTCATCAATCAACATTCCCAGTTTAGATTTTGAAGCCATTTCATTTAGAGTGTTGGCCAACCCGCCCCTGGTTGGATCTTTCATTGCCTTTATTCCCCCAATTTTTAATGCTTCGTTTACAATGTTCCATATTGGAGCAACATCTGATTTTAAGTCTGTTTCAAAACCAAAACCTTCTCGATAAGACATGATGGCTATACCATGGTCCCCTATACTTCCACTTAAGATTATCTTATCACCAGTTTCCAATCCAGAATCAGTTATTACTTCTCCTTTTTTCGCTATACCTAAACCTGTGGTAGATATGATTATTTTATCTAGTTTATCTTTCTCCATTACCTTGGTATCACCAGTTACTATTGAAACACCTGCCTCCTGACAGGTTTGATCCATTGATTTTATTATCCTTTCCAGATCTTCCATTGGAAAACCTTCGCTTATTATCATAGAATTGGCAAGTGCAAGAGGTTTAGCCCCCATAACTGCAATATCATTTACTGTTCCTGCAATTGAAATTCTTCCAATATCCCCTCCTGGAAAGAATATAGGATCAACGGTATGACCATCGGTAGTTATGACGATTTCATAATCATCTAAGGGAATAGTAGCACCATCATCAAGTTCATCTAAGCCTATTCCACCGTTTACACTTTTGTTATTAATGTTTTGGAGTATCATGTCAGATATTAAACTCTGCATCATTTCTCCACCTGCTCCATGCGACATGTCGATTTTCATAGATTCACCATTGTTTTTGTTGAATTTCTAATTTTTTCATTGAAATTATCATGATTTAATATGATATAATTATTTTATTAGTATAATAATTTAACGTTCAAACAAACTTTAGGTATGAACAAGTTCTTCAAATAATTTATACTGCACTATAGATAAGATTATATATACTGTTTGTTAATATATTAGTTTTATAATAGCTGTATTATTATTTTAGATTTTATTTCTAAAAGCAGCTTGCCTAAATTTGAGTTAAGATTTGAATTACACTAAATAAAGAGACTGAAAATAAGCAAAATTAGTTTCCATATACTAAAAATCTTAACCTTATATTGAAGAAACCTTTTTAAAGGTTAAATGTACTAATATAGAAACTAACATTGGAATACTTTTTGTGAGTTATATAATAGAAATTCTTCCAAAAAGATTTTTAAATGATATGTAATTTTAAAAATTAATAGAGAACCTTATAAAAGGTTATTTATGAATTTAAAAAAAAATAAAAGAATTTATACTAATTAGAGGTGAAATAATGGCAATTTGGCAAGGAAAATCATTGAAAAAACCTAGCGGTGGAAGGAGCAAAATGAACCGTGGGAAACGGAAAAGTGAACTTGGAAAAGAAGCTGCAGAGACTAAAATTGGCGAAAGAAGAAGTAAAAAAATCAGAACAAAAGGCGGCAACACCAAGGTAAGACTTTCAAATGATGATAAAATCAATGTAGTCAATCCTGAAAACAATAAAATGGAAACTGCTGAAATATTAAATGTTATTGAAAATCCAGCCAACACTCAATTTGTACGTCGTAACATAATCAATAAAGGCGCTGTTGTGGAAACCAGTATTGGCAAAGTTAAGGTCACCTCCCGACCTGGCCAAGACGGCATCATAAATGGTGTATTGATTGTATAGTGAAATAAAAGAAAACGCTGACGAGTTCCTGAAATTCATCAATAATGACTTACCTGAAGGAATGGAACTTGAATTTGAAGGATTTTATAATAGAGGCTTCTTTGTAACTAAAAAGAGATATGCCTTAATTGAAAATAATAATATTGTTGTAAAGGGCCTGGAACTCGTTAGACGAGATTGGGCTCCTATTGCTAAAAAAACTCAGGAAAAAGTTTTATTTGCTATATTAAAAGATGGATCACCAGAAAAGGCTATTGAAATAGTTAAAAAGGTGGTCCAGGATATCAAAAAAGGCAATGTAAAACTTGAAGATCTGGTTATACATACTCAGCTCACCAGAAATCCTGACGAATATGTTCAAAAAGCTCCCCATGTTTTAGCTGCTCAAAAGGCTATTAAAAGGGGAAGGAAGATTGAGAGAGGATCTATTATTAGATACATTGTAGTTAAAGGTAAAGATGCTATAAGTAAACGTGCAGAGCCTATTGAAGACGTTGATATAGCTAATTATGATCCCTCTTATTATATTGATAATCAGTTGCTTCCAGCTGTTTCAAGGATATTAGATGCTCTTGGATACTCCAAAGACGAAATAGCTCATGGCGAAAAACAGAGCAGTTTAGATGCATTTTTTTAAATTAATTCTTTCCATTAAGTAATGTTGTTTTTATTAATACCCCCATTCATTCTTCTAGAATAAGTAATAATATTTTATCAATACACTTCATTTGTAATTACATTTAATTTTGATTATTATATTTTCCAATTTTATTTATTACACTTAGCCAATAGTTAAATAGTAATATTCTAATAATTTTATTAACCAAACAATATTAATTAGAAAATTCTAATAATTTTATTAATATATTCATCTTAACTCAGGGGTGTGACGATGTTTAAGGGTGTATTATTTGATATTGATGATACTTTATATGATACTTCTGGATTTGCTAAACTGGCCAGGAAAGCTGCTTTAAATGTGATGATTGAGGGCGGTCTACCTTTAGATTCCAACGATGCTTACATTCACTTAAGAAAAATCATCAAAGAGAAAGGTTCTAATTATGATAAACATTTTAATGTACTGACCCGTGAAGTATTAGGTGAAGAAAATCCTCTTCTTATTGCTCTTGGAATGATAACTTATCATAATGTTAAATTTGCACTGCTTAGACCTTTTCCCGAAACTACGTCTACCTTGCTATATCTAAACAAAAAAGGTTATCATTTAGGAGTTGTATCCAATGGAATAACCATTAAACAATGGGAAAAGTTAATAAGATTAGGTTTATATCATTTTTTTGATGAAGTTGTCACCTCGCAGGCTGCAGGTGTTGAAAAACCAGACCCCCAAATATTTGAATTGGCTTTAAACCGTATGGGATGCAAGTCAAGTAAATCAATTATGGTGGGTAATAAGTTCAGTGAAGATATTATTGGTGCAATTAACGCAGGAATGTCTACAATACTGGTTAATTCAAAACTTACTGCAACTGAAAAGGACTTTATCAAAAAAGAAAGAATAAAATTAGATGTTCTAGCAGATATTGGTGAACTTAAAGATATATTGTAAAGGCTTATAAACAAAAAAATTTAAAATAGGGGATAAAATGGACGAATATTATCATAACAATCAAATGCAAAGTCTTTTAAAGCGTTTAAAGCAGCCAAAAACCCTGGAAGAATTACGACTTTCTGAGGTATTTGTTACAGACCTTATTTTAAAGATAATTTCCAGTTTTGGAACAATTAAAACCAGCCGGATTAACGAAATTACCAGTATACACTGGGATATATTGGAGGATTTAATAAGAAAACTTGAAGATGACGGTTTTTGCTCACCAGTTAGTGGGGGATTTCTTTTCTCCAGTGTTGAATACACTATAACCAAAAAAGGAAGAGAAAAAGCAAAAAGAATAATGGAGGAAAATCCGTACATTGGAACTGCACCAGTATCCTACAAGAACTATCTAGAAATGATGGATGAACAAATGAAGGACAGATATCCAATTGAAATTCCTGAAAAAATCCAGATAGATGCTTTTGAGGATGTTATTGGTGTTGAATATGCAAAAGAATCATTAATTGAATCATGTACAATTGGAAAGGGCATATTTGCTTATGGTGCACCAGGAACTGGTAAAACCTTCATAATTAGTAAAATGGCAGATTTACTCCCTCCCCTGATTATCCCCAAATATATCGAGTTTGGTGGCCGAGTAATTCACCTTTATGATCAGGATTTTCATAAAAGATGTGAAGAACAGCCTAATGATACTCGCTGGATTAAAATATACGCACCATTTGTATTTACAGGTGCCGAACTAAGTTTGAAAGAATTGGAAACTGTTTATAATCCGAATAAAGGAGCTTATGAAACATCCCCCCTTATTAAAGCTAACGGCGGAATTTTGTTATTAGATGATTTAGGAAGACAACGGGACGACCATGAATTAATTCTAAATCGTCTTATTATACCTATGGAAAATAAAAATGATGTTGTATACGTAAGGGGAGTTCCTATAACTGTTCACAGTAACTTTATTCCTGCATTTTCAACTAATCTGGATATTAGTATAATGGATGAGGCACATCTTCGAAGAGCACCATTACATATATTTCTTAAAGATCCTTCTGTTAATGAAGTGGCTCAGGTGTTTAAAAGGAATTTGGATGAATTAGGGGAAAGTTATGGTGAAGACGTGGTTAAAAGATTTATACAAGTTTATACACCTGCCATGCAAGGTGGTGAAGGACTTCAACCCAGTTTTGCTCATGCAAGAGATGTGGCCCAGATTGCTCAAGCAGCCCGTATCACAAAAAAAATGGATGTGATCACTAAAGAAATTTTAGAGGAGGCTTTAAACAAACACGTGCTTATCGTTCTCCAAAGAATGAATATTGATGTTGCTCAAATCGCAAAAAAAATAAGGACTTTCCGTATAAACTCAACAGATCTGGATAAAACTGTTAAATCTTTAAATCATTTAGGAGCATTGCGTATTTCAGTTGAATCTGAGGCAATAGTTGTGGATTTAGAAGAAAATATTACACCTGCCCATTTAATTGAATATTTAAGTGAAAATGGAATTACCGTGGAAAAAGTTGAATTAATCGCAATAACAGAAAAAGAACTTAGAAGAACCATTTTTGAAGAAAAGTATAAATAATAAACTTGTTAAAGCTCTAATAATACTTTTTTATTTAATGTATTTAATTTTTGTTTGATAATTTTTCTTAATATTATTTTTGGATAATATAGAAATTTTCTAAATAAAAATAAATTAAATTTCTATTTCAATTCCAATGGGGCAGTGATCAGAACCCATAACATCTGAAAGGATATAAGAGTCTTTAATCTTCTTTTTAAATTCTTCATTAACAAAAAAATAGTCCAATCTCCATCCAACATTTCTTTCTCGTGCCCGAGTTCGGTAGCTCCACCAAGTATATTGTTCAGGTTCCTTGTTGAACATTCTAAAAGTGTCAACATAACCATTATCTAAAAATTTATCGATCCAAGCCCTTTCAACTGGTAAAAATCCTGAAATATTACTATTCTCCTTTGGTCGGGCCAGGTCTATTTCTTTATGAGCAGTGTTCAGGTCTCCACATATCACCAGATTTCTGCCTTCATCTCTCAAATCATTTACATAATCCAGGAAAGCATCGTAGAAATCAAGTTTATATTTAAGTCGATCATCTGACATTTTGCCATTGGGAAAATAAATATTTAACAGGACAAAATCATCATAATCGGCAATCTGAACTCTACCTTCATTATCAAATTTTTCAGTTCCCATACCAGTTTCAATAATCTCCGGGTTTATTGTGGAATATAGGGCCACCCCACTATACCCTTTACGTTCTGCTGAATTGAAATAACTGTGATATCCATTAACACTTCTTAATTTTCGGGGAAGTTGATCCTCAGTAGCTTTAATCTCTTGTAAGCACAAAATATCTGGTTTATCCTCTAAAAACCACTCAAGAAACCCTTTACGGTGTACAGCTCTCAGTCCATTTACATTCCATGACACTATTCTTACATTTTTCATTTAATCCCACACAAATATAAATTCAGACAGACAATGAACTGTTAAATTCAAATAGTCTATGAACTATTCTGGAACTACATGAATATAATTTTACTTACCCTCAAAAAATATTTTAAAAAATATTTAGAATAAATTATCTCTATTTATCAATTTCTAATGAATCAGATGGAAGTTTTCCATTTTTATCAAAATATTTGAATGATCGAATAAAATCAGCAGCAGCTGGATTTTTTTTGGTAAACTCAACAAATTTATTCATTTTTTGGACTGTGGAAGGATTAAGAATATGTTCCATTGAACATGCATCTTCTTCAGCAATCTTCGATTCAATGCCAAGGATAATCAAAAATTCTTTTAAAATATCATGCTTATTAAAAACATCTATGGCAATTTTAAGTCCTTTTTCTGTTAAATTGATATCCCCATAACGTTGGTAATCAACCAGTCCAGTTTCAGAAAGTTTTTGAACAGCCTGAACAACACTAGGTGGTTTAACATCAAGTTTACTCGCTATGTCTTTAACTTTGATGCTGCCCTGTGTATTTTGCAGAATATACATTACTTCAAGGTAATCTTCAATACTTTCAGTAAGCTTTATCGGTTTTTCAACCATCCCATCATCTTCTTATATGATTATTACTTAATAGTTGTTTCTTTAAATATAAACAATTATTATTATTTCTTTTATAGTTTAAATGGAATTATTCCTCTTTATCATCAGAATTAATATTTTTAAACCCATTTTTATCTTTATATTTTATATTAACTGATTTTTTCATACACATACCACAATTATTGCAGTCATGTTGAAATATTCGTCCTAAAATTTTTTTAAAATTCATAATAACACTCCAAATATTAAATTTAGTAAAGTACCTACGGTTATGGCTAAAATAATCATTAGCGATATGATTTTTAACATATCTTTTATTCCCAATTCCTTAAGTAACACCACAAATGTGGCAATACAAGGAAAACTAACAGCCAGTACTGTACAGGCCACAACTAATTGACTAGGACTCAAATGTAGTGGGGCAAGCATGGCCGTTGCTATATCTTTCCTCAGAAAACCAAGCAATAGTGCACCTACTGCATCATTAGGAAGTCCTAACATGGTGGATATTATTGGAGCTAACAAATTGGTCAGTGCAGTCATAAAACCGACCATATAAAGAATATTGATTAAAACTATCCCTAATGATACATATGGAACTGCTTCTATTAGAAAGCCTTTAACTCTAATCCATGTTTTTTTGAGGAGAGTTTTAAAATGAGGTATTCTGTAGGGAGGAATCTCCAAAAAAATTTCAGGACTCTCGCCTTTTAAAAGTTTGTTTAAAACATACCCTAATGAAACAAATAGAAGCAATAATGTCCCATAAACAATTGCTATATATTGAATCCCATATTTACCCAATAAACCAATTATAACAGCTGTTTGTGCCATACAAGGTACTGAAAGTGCGATTATTGCTGCTGATATAAACTTTTCTCGTTTTCCCTCTAATATTCTGGTTGATAATACTGCAGGAACATTACAACCAAAACCCAGTATAACTGGTATTATTGAATATCCGTGCAGACCAAGTTTGTGCATTAAACTATCAATTAAAACAGCTAACCTAGGTAAATATCCAAAATCTTCCAGAAAACCAAGAACCAGATAAAATGATAGTATAAATGGTAGAACTACAGCTAATTCAACATAAACACCTGTGGTCAAAAGACCAAAAGATTCTGTGTATTCATAACCCGTTCCAATTAATATATCATATACAAATCCCTGCGGAAATATGGAACCTACCAAATTGGTAATAAAAGGACCATAATAATTATAATAAATCGGATCTAGAATGTAGTCAATTAATAATTCACCAAACCCCACCACAACTTCTAAAGTGAGAAATATAACAAATATAGCTATCAAAAACCCAAAAATTGGATGTACCGATGCGTCTTCAAGTTTTTCAAGTATTGTGGGATGTCTATGTTCAATTCTTTGCAAATGAGTTAATAAATTACCTATGAAAAGCCATTTTTCATCATCAGGCATTCCATTGAAGTTTGGCCGTAACTTTTCAGGATTATTTGTAAAATTTGTTATTGAATCGACAACTTTTACAATTCCTTCTCCAGTAACGGCTACAGAAGGTATAATAACGGTTCCTAAAGCTTTTTCAAGTTTTTCAATATTGATATGAACTCCCTTTCTCTTAGCAGCATCCCACATATTCATAACAATTATGGTAGGAATGCCTTTTTCTAAGATCTGTAGGGTAAGGTACAGGTTCCTCTCCAGATTTGTTGCATCAATAACATTTATTACAAGATCTGGATCCTCTTTTAGAAACATATCCCTTGCGACTTCCTCTGCTTTACAGGAAGGAGTTAGTGAATATGTTCCAGGTACATCAATAATTTCTAATGAGCGCTTTCCAATTTTTAATGATCCTTTGGTATAGCCTACCGTAGTACCAGGATAATTGGCAGCCATTACATTTACACCAGTCAATCTGGAAAATATAACACTTTTTCCCACATTTGGGTTACCCATTAGAAGTATTTTCATCAACAACCTCCACTAATATCTTGGTAGCCATTCCTCTACCTATTGCTACTTTACATCCATCAACATTCAATACTAGAGGACCTCTGAAGGGAGCCGATGAAGCTATTTGAATCTGTTTGCCTTCTCTTATATTTAAAGATTCAAAACGATTTTTAACACCGAATCCTCCCTTAATTTCAGTTATAATTACTTTTTTTCCTGGTTTTACATCAGTTAAATTTTTCATTATCATTACCTTCTGATTGTTAGCCAACGCTATCCACACAAACATAATTAAACTAAAAAAGAATAAACTTTTGAAAGTTAGTCTAAACTAACTTTTGTTTATATCATATATAAAGTTTACTATTTTGGATAATAAAAAAATTTGAGAGAGATTTAATGATGTTACTAAACACTAAATAATAGCTTAAAAATCAATAAAATTGAATTATCTTAAATTACCAAATAAAAAAATAGTTTGATAAATTCTTTAGTTTTGACCATATTAATAGAAAATATTACATGATCCTAAAACCAAATAATTAATGGTGGTTAAACTGATGGAAAAATGCCTTAACTTTTTTGACAAAAGCGGGAAAATTTTAATTTCCCCTGAAAATACTTTAAAAGAAATAAAAGATAATAATACTTGTTTAAATGGAATATACTTTTTTATATTTTTTTCAGCTTTTTTAGGTATAATGATCGGTGCAATGATAGCTGGTTTAATACAAAACCCTTTTTTACCAATATTAATGGCATTACTTGCCATAATTATAGGCCTTTTAAAACTTTTCATCTGGGCGGGAATTACCCATTTAGTGGCTAAATTCATATTTAAAGGAAAAGGAAAATTTAAAAATATTTTTGGATTGATGGGATATACTTCAGTTACATTCATACTTGGCATATTTGCCTTAATGATGACGATGCTTGCAACAAGACTTATTTCATCATTTCTCCTCTTTATATTAATGGGAATATGGATGCTAGTTATAGCTACCGTTGCAGTAAATGTTGAACATGGAATTGGAATTGGTAAATCATTCCTTTCATGTTATGGTGTTATAACACTTATAATAATAGCAATATTCTTGATAGGAGGAGTTTAAATGGAAAATACTAGGGTTCTGAGTATAATAATTATCGTGGTGTTAGTAGCTGCTTTTATCAGCGCCGTCTATGTTACTGGATTTGGATATCCACAAAATAATAGGAATAATAACAAGGCAAACATGATTTCCAAGGAATTCAAACTTACCAATGCCCAAGTCCAGGATATAGAATTGGTTAATATAAACGTTGATACCAATTCCAGTGGATTAGAAGTTAGCTTCCAAAATGACAGTGATTCAATATACAATATAACTACTCAACAAGTAAATGACTCACGAGAACCTTCAGTAACCTACTCTAAAAATGGGAATACACTGAATGTGAATGTGTTTATGGATAGTGGTTCAGCTAAATTAGTTTTAAACAACAAATACACTTATAATGGTACCTACAATACCAAAGTAGGAGGTATGACTATGGTATTAGCAAATGATTCAAAAATCGACCAGTTCACTACAAATATTCAATATATAGGTGGAGGTTCTTACATCCTAAAAGATACCCGCTTCAATAACCTGAATATGAACGTGAACCTGGGAGGATTTATGATACAAGCTGACAATCCAAATATAAAAAAGAACGGTAATATCTCAACTAATGTCCAAATAGGAGGAATTACTATATCAATAAATCCTCTTGATAAGTTAGGGTTGAAAATCAATGGAAAAGTGGATTTAGGTGGATTTTCATTTGATCCGGAAGGATTTGAGGTCTTAACTAACACGTCCAATAATCTAGATATTCAAAGCAAAAATTTCAACAATCAAACAATTAAACTTCAGATAAACAATACAATAGGTCTCGGTGGATTGAACATAAACACTTTTGTTATGCCAATAAACCCTAATTTCCAGTAGAATTGTTTATATTTGTACTAGCAAATTCCGTTACTGATAAATGATTTATTAAATTATAGGGTCACACATAATGTGATCCAAAATATATTTATTTAATGATTAGAAAGAGGTTCTCATGTATTTATTTATCGCCGGATTATTAATTATCATAATAGGATGGCTAATTCAGTTTTACAAAACCGTGATCAAAAAGGATAAAAATATTAATTCACTCTTCCTTTTTCTTTATTTAATTGGCGTTATTCTCTTAATAATTGGTAACTATCTAATCAAAGATGTAATCAATTGTTTTTTGAATTTGATAAGTGCAATATTGCCCTTATTAATACTGATAAACGTGATTAAAAAATAGTTTGATTAAAAATGTATGAAATATTCAGAATAAACAAAAACGAAACTCCCTTGAAAAAATCTGCTGAAGATTTATTATACCATGTATTGTGGGCCCCTTACGGCATATCCCAGAATAAAACTGGAGAAATATTTGAAAAAAACCAACAAAATAATCCATTTTATATTGCCATAAAAAGTTCCCATCCAGAGGTACTTGGTTGTATTGTAACAAATGAAATTGGATTTAATTTCAAAATTAAACATTTGGCAGTTAAAAATCAATTTCAAGGCAAAGGAATCGGAAGTTCCCTAGTTAAGCATGTTTTAAATAAAACTCATGGCAAAAAAGTGGAAGTAATTGCAAGAAATACTTCAACCGATTTCTGGGAAAAATTAGGATTTATTGCATGTGGCAAGTGGATTAAACACCCCTTATTCATTGATCATGGGATTATTTTTAGAAAGTATTGTTACAATCCGAATATATAGTTTAATTGTTAACCATATTAAAAAAATAACTGTTTAATTAAATATTGGATAACAATATAAAAAGAAATTTAATTTATATCAAAAAAAAAGAATGTAAAGCTATTTTCATTTGATATAATATCATCAAATAGCTTATACATTTCTTAATCGCTATTTTGGAGGCGGTAGCGATTTTTTTTACATTGCTGTAAATCTAAATTTTATATAGGCATCACTTTTCTTTCATATGTTTCATTTAGAACTTCTGCAAGTCCAACGTATATAGCGCTTGCACCTGTAAATATTCCTTCATAACCTGCAACGAGAGTTATAGTTGCATTTCCAGTTATATCTCCCAATGCCAAAAGGAAGAACAGTACTGTAAGAGAAAGGAATATAACTTGTAGTCCCCGGGTTAATTTGAGAGTGGCTATAAACATAACCATTGTGAATAAGCCCCACATGAATAGATATGCGGCCATTGAATTTGGATCTGCTACTTCCGCCAGCCCTAATTTTGGTAATATTAGTATTAGTACTAGTGACCACCAAAATAATCCATAAGAACCAAATGCAACTGTTGCAAATGTATTTCCTTTCTTGTATTCCATTGCACATGCCATTATTTGGGCTATTCCCCCATAGGCTATTCCCATTGCCAGTATCATACTATTCAACTCAAAAAATCCTGCGTTGTGGATATTTAGTAGGACTGTTGTAAGTCCGAATCCTAAAAGTCCTAGAGGAGCAGGATTTGCAGTTGTATCCTTTATTTCCATGTTGGACATTATGTCTTGAACCATTTAAATCCCCCATCCTATAATTTATACATAATATTTATTCTTCTAATGTAGATGTATCGCCTAAATCTTTTCCTTCTTCTTTTGCTCTCAAAATCCTCCTCATAATCTTACCACTTCTGGTTTTCGGAAGTTTCTCTACTTGTTCCATCTCACCTAGAACTGCAACAGGTCCTAATTCATATCTCACATGTCTTGCTAGTTCTTCGATTAACTGGGTGTTCAACTTGTTTCCTTCTCTTAATATAAGGAATGCTTTAATAACTTCCCCTTTAATGGGATCAGATTTACCAATTACACCAGCTTCTGCCACAGCAGGGTGACTTACAAAAGCAGATTCAACTTCTGAAGTTCCAACTCTATGACCAGCAATTTTTAGGACATCATCGGAACGGCCCTGAATCCAAAAGTATCCGTCTTCGTCTTTTCGAGCCATGTCCCCTGCACTGTAAACTCCTCCAGGAACATCGTTCCAGTATACATCTAAGAATCTCTGTTCATCATTATAAAGCGTCCGGAACATGGAAGGCCACGGAGTTTTAATTACCAGCAAACCGCCCTTACCCAGGGGTACTGATTTTCCATATTCATCAACAACATCAGCTTCTATTCCTGGAAATGGTTTAGTTGCTGATCCTGGTTTTAATGGTGCAGCTGGTAACGGAGAGATTAGGTGCATTCCAGTTTCAGTCTGCCACCAAGTGTCCATAATTGGTGTTTTCTCTTTGCCCACATTTTTATAATACCATATCCATGCCTCGGGATTTATTGGTTCTCCAACAGTTCCCAGTATCTTAAGGGAAGATAAATCATATAAATTCGGATAACGGTTACCAAATCGCATTAAATGGCGTATAGCTGTTGGTGCTGTGTAAAATTTGGTTACTCCGTATCTTTCCACTAAATTCCACCATACTCCTGGGTCCGGGTAATCTGGTGCTCCTTCATAAACCACAGTAGTAGTTCCTAAAAGGAGTGGTCCGTATAATACATAACTGTGACCTGTAATCCAACCAATATCTCCAGTACACCACCATAAATCATCTTCATGTATGTCAAAAATATATTTTAAAGTGGTTGCAACACCCACCATATATCCTGCTGTGGTATGCATAACTCCCTTAGGTTTGCCTGTACTTCCAGAGGTATATAATATAAATAAAGGATCTTCTGCGTCCATATGTTCAGGTTCACACTCGGAGGGTTCTCCTTCAATTAAACGTTCATAAAATATCTCCCTTCCACTTAACTCTGATATTTTTATGGGGCTTCCAGTATGGTTTACAACAACTATGGTTTCTATAGTTGGGCACCGTAATACTGCTTCATCCGATATTTTCTTTAAATCAATTATTTTCCCTCTTCTATATGTTCCATCAGCAGTTACCACTATTTTGGCTTTAGCATCATTTACTCTCTCTACAAAAGCCCCAACACTTAAACCAGAATATACGACGCTGTGCACAGCCCCAATTTTGGTACATGCTAAGAGTGTAATAATCAGTTCAGGACACATAGGGAGATATGTTGATACTGTATCTCCCTTTTTTACTCCCAAATTTTTAAATGCATTGGCTAATTTATTTACTTCACGGTATAATTCATAGTAAGTAACTTTTTTCTCTTTTCCTCTTTCATTGACGTATAATATGGCCACTTGATTTCTTTTTTCAGTGTGAATCCATCGGTCCACCGCATTATAAGCCATATTTATTTTTCCATTTACGAACCACTTATAAAAGGGTTTATTACTATCATCAAGCACTTTATCATATTTTTTAAACCATTCGAATTGTTCAGCCTTCTCTTCCCAATATTTTTCAATATCTTTTCCTTTTTCTCTCTCAGCTTCCCAATTTTTAACGTGTGCTTTCTCAACTACATCTTTATTTGGCTTGAAAATTCTTCTTTCATCAAGAAGAACTGTTGTGTCTTGAGTCATTTATCTCCCGCCGTTACCTTTTTTTCCTGTATTATGGTTGTTTCTAAGTTTTTCATAGTATATATATTTTTCTATTATTAATCATTATAAATTATTATTAATCATTATAAATATTAATCTTTAAAAAAAAGTTAACAATTTAAGTGCAAAACTAATTTTAAAACTTAATTTTTAAAAAAAATAAGAAATTAAAGGATCAAATCCTTTAATCACATCATGGGCGGCATTCCACCAGGCATTCCACCCATTCCACCCATTCCACCCATTCCACCCATTCCTTCCATACCCTCCATGTCAGGGGCACTTCCAGTACCGGTGGTTGCAATGACATCATCAATTCTGAGAATCATTTCAGCTGCCTCTGCTGCAGATTGAATTGCCTGTTTTTTAACTCGATGAGGTTCCACCACTCCAGCAACTTTCATGTCAGCAACTTCACCTTTAAAGACATCAAGTCCCATATAAGGAGAAGTCTCCTGTGCGGCTCTTAGATCCACGAGAGAATCTATACTATCCAAACCAGCATTTTCAGCTAATGTTTTGGGAACTACTTCCAGTGCCTCAGCAAAGGCTGCAACAGCAAGCTGTTCTCTTCCACTAATAGAAGATGCATAATCTTTTAATTCTTTAGAAATTGCAATTTCTGGAGCACCTCCACCAATTACAACCTTTTTATCCTCAATAGTAGCAGCTACAACACCTATTGCATCCTCGAGAGCTCTTTCCAGTTCTTCTGCAACATGTCTAGTGCTTCCTCTGATTATTATAGATACAGCTTTAGGTTCTGCACAGTCTTCTACAAATATCATAACTTCATCGAAGATTTTCTTTTCATATACTAATCCAGCTTCTCCTAATGAATCTGAATCTAAATCGTCAATGTTAGTTACCAATTGTGCACCGGTAGCTTTTTCGAGACGGGTCATATCGGATTTTTTAACTCTTTTAACAGCTAAAATACCCTCTCTTGCTAAGTAATGTTGTGCCAGGTCATCTATACCTTTCTGACAGAATAAAATATTGGCACCAGAATCAACAACTTTTTGAACCATGTCTTTGATCATTTGTTCTTCATTTTCAATGAAAGCTTGCATCTGTGATGGATCAGTTAATTTGATTTTAGCATCAGTTTCAAGATCTTTTACTTCAATTGGGTATTTGAGTAAAGCAATCTTAGCATTTTCTACTTTTTTAGGCATGGAAGGATCTGCTCTACTTTTATCTACAACAACACCATTTACAATCTGAGAATCATCTACAACTGCCCCTTGAATCCTGTGAATATTAATATTATCCTTATCAACTTCACCTTCTTCTTCAACTTGCATTACTGCATCGACAACAAGCTTTGCTAACGGTTCTTTAGCTTTTTCGCTTCCTTTTCCTGTCATAGCAGTCATGGCCACATTCATTAGAGTTTCACGATCATCAGCATCGATTGTAATTTTATTTAAGATTTCCATTGCCTTTAGAGCTGCTTGTCTGTAACCCATAGCAATTACTGTAGGATGGATGTCCATTTCCAGTAAATCCTCTGCTTTTTTTAATAATTCTCCAGCGATTATAACTGCAGTTGTGGTTCCATCCCCTACTTCGTCTTCCTGGGTTTTGGCCACTTCTACCAGCATCTTGGCTGCTGGATGTTCTATGTCCATTTCTCTGAGAATGGTAACACCGTCATTAGTTACCACAATATCGCCTAAGGAATCAACTAGCATTTTGTCCATTCCTTTTGGGCCTAAAGTTGTTCTAATTGTTTCTGCAAGAACTTTTCCCGCGAATATGTTCATTCTTTGAGCGTCTCGTCCTAAGAATCTATTAGTACCTTCTGGTAATATTAAAACTGGTTGGCCTGGGCCACCTAATTGTGCCATTATTTCACCTCTTTCTTTGTAATTTATCGATGGGTTAGAGGTTCTATAAATATTTTTCGAATATTGGATTTAAACAATATACATTTAAAACAAATATATCTCATATTAATCATGTATAAAAATAAATTACTAAATAATGTGATGTTAATCAAAAAATAAAATGTGAATAAGTATTTTAAACTAATTTAAGGAATAATTATTAAAAAAATTAAATTAAAGAATTAAAAATACGTACTAAAAAATGTATTTCTACAAATTTAAAATTAAATAAAAAGTGGAAGACATCAATTTTGAGGCATTACCCGTGGAATAAAAGTTTCACAGAAGTTGGGATATTTGCGGTTTAATTCAGATTCCAATTTTTCTATGATCTCATCCTCTAATTCTGGGTCTTTTGTAGCAGATATGGAGAAACAATCCATTCCAATTGTGGCATTAAATAATTCTTCGCCAAGTTCCAGTTCCAGATCAACTCTTTTACCTGATTCCATATCACTTAAAATATCCTCTAAAATATTTTCAGATAATTTAAGTAGTTTTCCATCCTCAGGAACGTAATTATTGTTTTCTGTACTTATTCTTTTAACTAAAAAGGGTGCACACCCTTCAGCACGGGCTGCTTTACGATTAGTCCAGAATAAACTCAAAATCAATCGTTGTTTAGAATCCATATCATTTTTAATTTTTAAGTATTTCACATGTTTCACCCCCTAAAACCATTCTCAGAACCTTTATAATTAATATTATAATATAAAGTTCAAATTGTAAATAGATTTGTAATTAAAAAAATATTAATAATTTTTTAATGATTTAATTAACTATAAAATTAATTTTCTAAAAAAATCCTTAAAAAATAATAGAATAAATTAGGAAACTAATGAAAGATATCAATCAATTCCTAATATAATGTTTAACTGCCTTTAACCTCATTTGCCAGTTTTTTGCCAAGTAAATAACATTCTTCCAGTTCAGTTTCGGTAGGCACGTAGTTAACTTCATATTTATCGAATATTTCAAAGCCACATTTTTCTAAATCTTCTGCAAGTTTGCGGGTTGCTCCACCACCCCATCCTTTTGAACCGAATGTAATGGCTAATTTTTTAGAACCTGTCCGATTGAAAGTTAATCCATTTAAATAGTATATCAGATCACCAGTACTTGGATATGGGCCGTTAAATATTGTGGGACTGCCAAACAAGATTGCTTTACTGTCCAAAATTTCTTTGACAATTTCACTGCGTTCATCCTCATGTAAAAAGAACATGACTACATCAACATCTTGAGCCATAATTCCTTCAGCAAATGCATGTGCCATTCTTTGTGTAGACTGATGCATTGTATCATAAATGATTGTAACCTTATCTTTACACTGACCTGTAGACCAGTTTGTATAAGCTTCAATGATCTTCATTGGTTCTGTCCAGATTTGGCCATGCGACGGGGCAATAATTTTAATTTTTTCCAGTAAACCTAAACTTTTCACCTCTTCAAACTTCCTTAAGACCAAGGGTGCAAACGGTGTGATCAAATTAGCAAAAAACTTTTGAGCAGCGTCCATCACAATATCTTCACTAATCTCACTATCTAAACGTTCCATAACACATAAATGTTGTCCAAAGGCATCGTTAGAAAATAATATTCCATCTTCCAATAATAAAGTGAACATACTATCTGGCCAGTGAAGCAGAGGTGCTTCTAAAAATGCAAGTTGTTTTCCACCTATGTCTAAAGAGTCGCCTGTTTTAACTACATTGAAATCAACATTTTCAAGAGCAGTATAATGATTTTTTAATCCATCTACAGCTTTTTGAGTACAGTATATGGGAGCTTCTGGGAATTTATTATGAATTTCCACCAAAGCTCCACTATGATCTTTTTCCACATGATTTTGGACTATTAAATCAATACTTAACTCTTTACCTTCCTTTTCAAAAGCATCCATAATCCTTCCCAACATTTGTGGGAATGTTCCAGGATAAGTGTTGTCTATTAAAACAACTTTATCGGAACCAAAAACTAAATAGGCATTATAAGTTGTTCCTTTCAATGTATATCCATGATAGGTTCTCAAATCCCAATCAAAAACACCAACCCAATAAACTCCATCTGAAATTTTTTTAGCATCTGCTTTCATTTTTAACACCACATAAACTTATACCAATATATTTTTAATTGATCATTAAAATTTTTTACTATTCGCCTGTATTATCCTAAATTTTAACTCATTTCAAAAAATAAGCAATTTAAATATGTAATACTCCCAAAAAATGCCTTTAATAATATTCATTATTTTATATTCCATTATGAGTATGAATCTAAATTTAAATCAGGACTAATTAGTTTTAATTAATTAAATCAAAAAAAATAAAATTTATCTCCTTAAATATAAATTTAAAAAAGTAAATATTCGGATTTAACCTATGAAATAAAATAAAATGTTATTTAGAATTAAAATCTGATATTGCATCCTCCACCAGTTTTATTATAGCATCAGGAAGAATATCAGGCCCTCCTTCAGTTACTATCGGTATATTGTCACAGTAAACAACACCCAAGCCTGCATCAAGTGCATCTTTGGTAGCAACATCCACTGCAGCGGCTTTCAGTTCAGTTAACATTATGTCTACTTCATCTATGTATTTTTCAATGTCTTTTTGAAGAAGTGGTCTATTTGATAGATGAGGAGTTGTTCCAACCACTTTACAGTTGTAATTTTCTTCTAAATGATTTACCAAAACATCCTTAATGGAATCTGGAGCCGTGGTGGCAAAGAGTATTTTTTTATTTTTTATATCACCCAAAGGTTTTGGCCTAAACACTGTTGGTATTACCACTGCTTCAGGATTTTGCTCTTTTATAAATTTTTCCACACGTTTTACCTTTTTTTGACTGGCCATAGGTTCTTCACACATGGTTAAAATTATTAAATCCGCCAGATTTATCCGGTATGGTCCAAAAAATCGTTCGATATTGATTATAGGTTGATTAACTCCTACTAAAACAATGTGCTTATTGGTTTTGATTGGCGGAATAGCTGCTCCACTTCCTTCCATAATCACAAAATCAGCGTCTACCTCATTGGCCAATTTGGCTCCCTGTTTCATGTTAGTTATGAAAACATCTCCAACCATTCCCCCACCGCATCTTCTACAACCAATAGTTAATATACGGCTCATTAAAGCGTCTTCCCAATGGTCTGAGGCTGCGTGAACTCCCTTTTCTGATTGTTCCATTAAATATTCAGGAGTTATATCTATCAAATCTCCCCTAACTATTTCAGGATCTTCTGGACCGCCCCGGCCCATGGCCACAACACAAGGATTGAATTTTTTTTCATGTATCAACCGGGCCGCATATGCAGATACGGCAGTTTTTCCAATTCTTTTACCAGTTCCAAGTATTTTAATTGAAGGTTTGGTTAAAACATCATATTCAGAAACTGGATAAAACTTAAAATCAGGACCCTCATAAGGGACGCCCATCCCCAGAACAAGAGAAGCTATTTTAAACCGTTTAGAGTAATCAACCACTGGTTCATCACTTAAATCCATGACTATATTAACATCATATTTTTCAACTGCTTTTCCAATTAGATCATAAGGTATTTTGTGAGAATGAGGTCCGAAATGAACTGGTCTTCCAAGTTTCTGGGCAAAGGATTCTTCAGAAAATTCTCTGAGTTTTTCTGTTCCTCCGATAAATACAACTGCCACTATTTCTATATGCTCTATATTATCCAGAGTATCAATTGCTGATTTTGTAACTGGTAAATAATGTTCCCCATCTACTAAACATAACATTCTTTTCATTGCTTTCATGTTAACACCAACATAATCGTGTACAGTACTATTTTGGTGCTAAGTGTTAATTAATGTTAGTATTTTAAAATAAGATTAAATAATTAAATAAAAAATGTAAAAAATATGATTTTAGGTTAATAGAATAATTAGTTAAATAAATACCTATCAAAAAAGATATCATCAAAATTGGATATTATTAATATTAGAATTGTATACTGCCAAATTATTTAAAATGTGTCCCTCTTATTATGTTAAAGGTTAAACTTTTATGGTTTGAGTATTGATCATTTCCTTTTTTGATCTTTTTGCAAGTTCTGATAATCCATTTACAACGTTAGTGGGTAGAGTATCAGAGTTTTCCTTGGCAATAATTTCTGAAATAGCGCTGGATAGAACAAATATGGCATATTTATGTTCGGCCTTTGTTCTGTGAATATGGTGCGGGCTTATACTCAGACTCAGATATTCATCACATTCCATCCTAATTTCATAGCCGTTCTCCAAATATTTTAAAACATATACTAAAAATTGATGCAGTTGTATCATCTCATCTTTATACATATTCCCAGACCTCGTATCCTTCTAAAAAAAATTAAGTATCTTAAGCAGTAATAAATTTTTTTATTATATAAAATTATTTCCAACAATACAGATCAATATTATTGTATTCAGGGCCTAAACAAAGTGGTAGCTATTATTATTTATTACATTATTAATAAGTATATGCAACTATGCAACCACCATCACGACTTCATAATAATATTGAAAATCAATATAGATAAAGGTTTTTGATTAAATAATAATTAATGGTAATAAAAACATTACAATGACAATTTATTAATCCTAATTACAATATATTAGAGTGTGATAATATGGAAATCATCAGAAACATAAGTCATAAAACTAAAGACACTATTAAAAGGTCACAAATTGATATAGATGAGATCATAGCTACTGTTGATACCATAATCAATGATATAAAAGAAAATGGGGATAAATCATTAAAATATTATACTAAAAAATTTGATAATGTTAATTTGGACGATTTTAAAGTATCAAAAGAGAAGATCAAAGATAGTTACAATAATGTTGATGAAAAAATAGTAACTTCTCTTATAAAAGCAGCCCAAAATATAAAAAAATTCCACAAAGCCCAGATACCCCAGGAATGGTTTATGGAAGTGGATAAAGGAATACATGCAGGACAAATTATTCGACCACTGGAAATTGTGGGATGTTATATACCCGGAGGACGTGCAATCTACCCCTCCACCATATTGATGACTATAATACCTGCAAAAATTGCAGGTGTAGAAAAAGTAATATGCTGTACTCCACCAACACTGGATGGAAATGTTAATGACATGGTTCTGGTTGCAGCAGATATTGCTGGTGCAGATGAGATATACTGTGTTGGGGGAGCTCAAGCTATCGCAGCTATGGCCTATGGGACAGCCAGCATCCCCAAAGTGGATAAAATAGTGGGACCTGGGAATATATTTGTTACGGCTGCTAAAAAACTGGTCTATGGAACTGTAGATATAGATTTTCCTGCAGGACCATCCGAAGTTCTAATAATCGCTGATAATAGTGCTAATCCTGATTATATAACCTATGACATGCTGGCCCAATCAGAACACGACCCTAATGCTGCTTCAGTACTGGTTACTACTTCAGAAGATTTAGCAATACAAGTTAATGAAAAGATTTCCTCAGAAATTCGCAATATGCAGCGAAAAGAAATAATAGAAGAAGCCCTGGAAAAGTATGGGAAGATCGTTGTGGCAAAATCCATGAATGAAGCTGTGAAATTTGCCAATGAATATGCATCTGAACATTTAATCATTATGACCGAATATCCTGAGAAGATTTTAGAGGATATAAAAAATGCAGGATCCATATTTCTTGGAAAATTAACACCAGTTGCTGCTGGAGATTATGGGTCTGGTACAAACCATGTTTTACCAACAGCAGGATGTGCCAAGATGTATTCCGGGCTTTCAACTGAATCTTTCCTAAAAAAGCCTACTGTACAGAAACTGACCAGGGAAGGGTTGAAAAATTTAGAGGATATGGTTGTAACCTTAGCAGAATGTGAAGGTTTATATGCCCATGCAGAATCTGTTAGAATTAGATCCTCAAATAATAATTCAAATAAGTGAAGAATATTTAGCAAAAAAATTAGTTCAACTTAACAATAACAACTTAGTTAATTAGTTTATTATACAAATTAAATATAATAATTCTTGATGTAATTTTGATTATTATAGAAATGAATTGACTAATTATAAGTTTGTTTTCATTAATTGAACATTTAATAATAGATATAACAATATTTAGAGGTGAATAAATTTGACATATTCATTAGGAAATTGGAGAAGAACACATTATTCAAAAAACGTAGATTCTGAATTAGAAGGAGAAACAATTACATTAATGGGATGGGTTCATGAAATAAGAGACCTTGGTGGAATTATATTCGTACTTTTAAGAGATAGAGATGGAATCATCCAGATTACTGCTCCAAGTAAAAAAATTAGCCCAGAATTGTTTGAGGAAATCAGAAAATTAAAAAAAGAATCAGTCATAGCATTTAGAGGGAAGGTACAAGAATCTCCCAAGGCTCCGGGTGGAGTAGAGATCATACCTGAAGAGTTAAGAGTTCTTAATGAATCAAAACTACCACTACCACTTGACCCAACAGAAAAAGTCAGAGCAGAAATAGACACCCGTCTGGATTCCAGATTCCTTGATCTTAGAAAACAAGGAGTAAGTGCTGTATTTAAAGTTAAAAGTAGGATGCTCCACTCCGTAAGAGTATTCCTTGAAAAAAATGGTTTTATTGAGGTTAACACCCCTAAACTTGTTGCTTCTGCCACTGAAGGTGGTACCGAACTTTTCCCTATAACCTACTTTGAACGGGAAGCATTCCTGGGTCAAAGCCCCCAACTTTACAAGCAGATTATGATGTCTGCTGGTTTTGATAAAGTTTATGAAATAGCCCCAATTTTTAGAGCAGAAGAACACGACACTCTAAGGCACTTAAATGAAGTAATATCTATAGATATTGAATCTTCCTTTTCTAATGAAAAAGATGTGATGGATACTCTGGAAAACCTTGTGAAAACTGCCCTTAAAGATGTTTTAGATCACTGCAGTAAGGATCTTGAAGTGTTAGGTGTGGACCTCCAGATACCTGAAGGCTCTTTCCAGAGAATAGACTATGACGAAGTGGTAGATCTGGTTAACTCCAAAGGCGTCCAAATGAGGCACGGAGAAGACTTTTCCAGAGCTGCTGAAAAAGTTATTGGAGAAATACTGGATGGATACTATTTCGTTACAGGGTGGCCGACTGACATAAAACCATTCTACGTTATGCCCGACGAAGCTGAACCAGAAAAAAGTTTGGCATTTGATTTAATGTATAAAGACCTGGAAATATCATCTGGGGCCATGCGGGTTCACAAACTGGATCTGCTGGTTGAAAGAATAAAAAATAAGGGCCTTAATCCAAATTCTTTTGAAAGATATCTGGCTGCATTTGAATATGGTATGCCACCACATGCTGGTTGGGGACTAGGTGCTGAAAGATTTACCATGTGCATCACTGGAGCAAAAAACATTAGAGAGACGGTTTTGTTCCCACGTGATCGAAGAAGATTAACCCCATAATCAACCTCATATGGTTGATTTTATATTTTTTTTATTAAATCTATTATTTTTGAAATAATTTACTTTTTAAAACTTTACACGCCTTTTCAACTGATTACTTGTGAGAAATAAATAGTTTTTCAGTTGATTAATCATTACTATTGAAATTATAAAAAATTGAATTTGTAGAATTAATAGTATAAACAAAAAGAAGTTACATGAGATGATAATGGACACCATGTAATACTTCTTTTTGTAATTTAATGTAGGCTTATAAAATATATATAGATTGTTGATAAACAATCTTTTAAAGGACAAATTATAAATGCGAGTGAAAATATGGAAAAAGGTTCTAAATCCTCGGAAAACGATAATTTTATGGGTGCATCTACAAAACAAGGCTATGATATTGCTTTAAAGAGCAGGAAAATTGTGAAATCCCTTATAGGGAATAAAATTTCCCATTTATCACCTTATGAAAGAAGTATTGTGGAACGAATTGTTCATTCTACAGCAGATGTTGAGTATGCAGATATCACTAAAATTAGCAGTGATTTTCTAAAAAAAAGTTTAGAATCTGTTAAAAATAATAAATATATATTAACAGATATCAATATGGTTAAAACCGGAATCAATAAATATTCTGGTGAAATTAAATGTTATATCACTCATGAAAAAACCATAGATATCGCTAGAACTGAAGGTATAACTCGAGCAGCCGCAGCAATGAGGTTAGCAGCATCAAAAGGATTTGAAGGAATTGTAGTTATTGGTAATTCACCTACTGCACTCTTTGAAGTGATTAACTTAGTAAAAAATGATGAAATGGAAGTTAAATCTATTGTGGGTGTGCCTGTAGGCTTTGTTGGTGCAGCAGAATCCAAAAAGAAGCTTCAAGAGACTGATATCCCCTATCTTATCACAGAAGGACCTAAAGGTGGAACACCGGTTGCCGTGGCAGTTACCAATTCAATTATTCGTCTAAGTAAGGAGTCGTTATGAATGAATTCAAAAGAATTGTTTAATCAAGCAAAAGAATTCCTCCCTGGAGGAGTGGATTCACCAGTAAGAGCCTATAAACCTTATCCCTTTTTTGCTAAAAAAGCATCAGGATCTAAACTTTACGATGTTGATGGTAATAATTATATTGATTATTGTCTTGCATATGGACCATTGGTTTTAGGACATGCCCATCCAAAAGTGGTAGACGAAGTTAAAAAACAGTTAGATGTAGGTTCAGCCTATGGAGTACCCACCGAAAAAGAGATTGAGTTAGCTAAATTAGTGGTGAGTAAGGTTCCATGTGCGGATATGGTTAGATTTGTAAATTCTGGTACAGAAGCTACTATGAGTGCCATTAGATTGGCCAGAGCATTTACCAATAAAACTAAAATCATCAAATTTGAAGGATCATATCATGGCGCCCACGACTATGTGCTGGTAAAATCTGGGTCTGGAGCAGCAGGAAAGCCAGATTCTCCAGGTGTTCCAGAAGAAACAACTAAAAATACAATATTAGTTCCTTTTAACGATGAAAAAGCAGTGATTGATGTTGTAGAGCATGAAAAAAATAATATTGCTGCTATTATTGTAGAACCCGTTATGGGTAACATTGGATGTATTCCTCCAAAACAAAATTATTTAGAATTTTTACGCCAGATAACTGAAGAAAATGGTATCATATTAATATTTGACGAAGTCATTACTGGATTTAGATTAGCTGAAGGTGGGGCGCAAGATTATTATAATGTAACTCCTGATTTAGTTACTTTAGGAAAAATATTGGGTGGAGGTTTTCCTATGGGCGCATTAGCTGGTAAAAAAGAATTAATGGAGATGATTGCACCTTCTGGAAATGTATATCAGGCCGGAACATTTAATGGGAATCCAATATCCATAACTGCTGGATTTACCACTTTGCAAGAATTAAATAGCACATTCTATACTGAATTAGAGAAAAAAGGGAATCTGTTGAGAAGTGCTATCAAGGATATAATTGATGATTCAAACTTAGACTATCAAGTGGCAGGTTTAAGCTCCATGTTTCAAATATATTTCACAAAAAATGAAATATTAGATTATAAGGATGCTAAAACTGCAGATACTGAAAAATTTTCCCAATACTTCCATTCACTTTTAGAGCAGGGTGTTTTCATACCGCCGTCACAGTTTGAATGTTGTTTCATCTCCTTAATGCATGATGATGTGGACTTGCAAAAAACCATTGAAAGTATGAAAACTGCTATTAAATGAATTTAATATCCCTTATCTTTTTTTATTTTAATTTAATTTTAACTAGAAAGGATTTAAAACAAATCCAAAGAATTAAATATCATTTTTTAAGTGCATATTTTTTTAAACTTCATTTTCAATACAAAATTTATGGAAATTTTATGCGTAAATTTCTAATAAAAATTATAACTATTAATTTAGTTATATATTGATTAAAAAATCAATATATTTGAGGAATTTAACTAATTATAGGACAATAAAACTTATTTTTTTTAAATTTATAGTTTTAAAATTGATTTTTTTGAAATTAATTTAATTTAAAATAAAAAATTTAGAATAATTAATGCGATATTTTCTTAAATATATAAAAATTTATATATTAATATTTTTTTAATATAATTTGGGAGAAGTGGTATTAAAAACTTTGGATCCTACAATTCAAACTATTAAAATTCCAAAAACTGGTTAAACCTGAAAAATACAAAAATGACGCAAATACGTATAATATTTTTTTATAAACCAATGGACGTTTAGATTAGGATAAAATTTATTTACTTTTATCGTATTTAACCAGTTAATTTGTGAAATTTTGATTTTTTGATGCCATTATAGTAATTATGTATAAATTGAGCTTATTTACGGTGGTTTTCATTTTAACCATATCATTATCAATCTGCACTGCAGTAGCTCCGCTCAATACTTTTTTATCGCCTGATAACTATGATGTAATTAAATATTTCAATAGAATCGCTGAGCTACCTTACAGAGGTGATGTAACAACATCAAAACCAAAAACACCAGCACAATTATGGAATCTTGGATACGGGGACTGTGATGACAAAGCTGTGGCATTTCTGGATTATCTCTACAATAAAGGCGAAAGAAAATTATTTTTAGTGAATTTAAAACATAAATCTGGTAAATACAGTCACGCCTGTCTTATTTGGAATAACCGGATTTATGATCCTACAATTCAACCGACAATTTACAATATGGATCAAAAAAGATATTTCGACACCTTAAAAGATTATAGATTCACTAGTCATACAGAACAGCCATACAAACCATTGTAAAATAATCAGTTTATTGGTTAAAGAATTCCTGGCATAATCTGATTAAAATTTTCAAAATTATAAATTGGGCTATGTAATTTTCAACAGGAGAAAGTATGCATAAAATTCTAATAACATATTGAACTAATTTATCATAATAAAAAAAAAAGTTACATATGGTATTTAATTTTGGAATTATCAAATTTAACATATAAAATTTTAAAAATTAAGCAATTTATTATATAAATAAAGCAAAAAACATAGTTTAAAAAGGGATATAAATATAAATTTTGTGCGTTAATTTATAAAAAATAATAAATTATATATACTATTTTCTTTAAATTTTAATTGTTAAGCAAATTGTTTAACATATACCAATCCCCCTCAAAAATGTGGAACTCCCCCCAAATTGGATTATATACAATTTTCAATTAAATATCCAAAAATTCCACGAAAATAAGGGGGGATTGACATAAATATAATAAAGGAGGTGAAAACAAATGAAAAGAAAAATTAGTAAAACATTTAATATCTCCTTTTTTCTCACAGGCATTTTTATACTTTTAATATGTATTAGCGCTGTTAGTGCTGCAGACGCAACCGGAAATAAAAACATTATTTACGTAAGTACAACTGGAAATGATTTCTGGGATGGCCTATCTCCAACTTGGAACGGGACAAGTGGACCTAAAGCCACAATAAAAAATGCAACAGAAACTGTGGGAATTAACGGACTTGTATATATATCAAAAGGAGCATACACCGAAGATACAGTCAATATAAATAAAAACATGACTATAACCGGAGAAAACAATATAAACACTTTGATATACGCAAAAAAGAACACAATTTTCAATATCATTTCCGGAATAAATTTCCTCATCAATAATCTGACGCTAACTAATAATAAATATAATGGTGATAATGGGTTTATCAACAATCAAGGAAATTTAACAATAACGAATGCTATATTCACTGACAATTTTGCAACTAATGGTACCATTGACAATAATGGTGGTAATTTAACAGTAATTAACTCCACTTTCACTGGCAACAAAGCAAAACTTGATGGTGGGGCTATTAGCAGTAGGTATGGCAATGTAATAATAATGGGCTCAATATTCGCATCCAACACTGCTCCTGATGGTGGTGCAATAAGCAGTTATTATGGTAATTTGACAATTTCAAATAGTACATTCAAACAAAATATTGGTTCATTTAATGGAGGTGCTATCCGCCATTATAATGGTAGTCTAAAAATTATTAACAGTAATTTCAACAATAACTATGGTCAGATTGGAGGTGGTATAAGCTGTACTCACGGTAATATGACTTTGACGGGAAATACATTCACAAACAACACAGCATATACTGGAGGAGCTATATTAGTCTACCCAACCCTTTATTATACGATAAAAAGTTATTTTACGATACAGAACTGTACATTTGTTAATAACACTGCAATAAAAGGTAGTGTTATTTACAGTGAGAATGAGAAAGGAACTATTTGGTTTTGTAGGATATTGGATAATGGTCCCAGTCAAATTTATAGTATTGACTATAGTAATATTGACGCCAGATATAACTGGTGGGGTTCAAACGATGGCCCATCAGGTGTTATAGGAGATGTTATTTCTGATACCTGGCTGATTTTAACTACAACATCCGATCCTGATAATATAACGAAAGGGGATATATCAAAAATAACAGTAGACTTGTGTCATGATAACCATGGCCAATATCATGATCCTCAATATGGTCATGTGCCAGATGACATCAAAATCATTCTTTCAACAAAAGATGGAATATTAGAACAATCAGAACCCGCCCTTAAAAGTGGAATTGCCATAACGACCTTCATCCCTGACAAAATAGGCGAGAACATTATAACCGCAACGTTGGACTATGAAACACTGAAAAACATTATAAACGTTAATATAGGGGGAAAAACACCGACTAAAGTCATCACAGATGACTTAGAAAGCATAGCCGGGGAAAAAATCACAATAACTTCACATATAAGCGACATTAACAACAACCCCATAAACCAGGGACAAGTAACATTCAAAATTGGAACCACACTAATAGGAACCGCAAATGTAATAAATGGAATAGCCACACTAAACTGGATAATACCCACCAACTGGAAACCAGGAACGTACACTATAACCGCAACCTATCTAGAAAACACACAATACCTATCATCCACAGGAACAGCCACATTAACAATGACGAAAACCTCATCTAAAACTGAAAACAATCAAAACAACCGCCAAAAATCTCAAAACATTTTGAACAACCATATAACTAAATCCAATAAATACTCCCTGAATAAGGGACTATTGGAATTTATAAAAAGAAGTATAAATCGTGGTTTAGTTAACTTTGAAGATTTTGATAGTGAAAATGAATTTGATCAAAAGAAAACTGGCTTACAATCAACTGGAATTATATTCTTAATACTATTAATTCTAGCATTTCTAATTTTAATCATTGAAGCAAAACGAAAACAAAAATAATACCTTAAACATCTCCCCTTATTTTCTTTTGAGAAATAATAGATTATAGATTATAAAAAATACTAATGTAATAAATAATCTAAATAATCTAAAGAATAATATAAAGTCCAATAATAATCACTATTAAAACAATTATCAAAATAAAAAATCTCTGATCAATCCCCACAGATCCTATGTAAATTGTTGACGTAGAAGATCTCTTTTTATATCTCTTATCGTCAGCAAGTTCCAGCAATTTATTTTGATCATCTTTTAAAGTTTCAAGAAGTTCCTTTTGTATTTCTAAATCTAATTCTTCTTCTTCAATTATATCTTGAAGAACTAATTTTTGTTCACCTATATCATTACTTAAGTTTTTTTCATTGATTTCATCTAAAAGTGATGATTTTCCTTGTTTAATTTTATTCAATAAATCTTCCTGTACTTCAACACGTTTTGATAGTTCTTTAAAAACTTCCTTTCTCTTTTCTGCTTTAGATGTTAGATTATCTATTACAGAAAACACATCAACATCGTTTATATCTTCATTAAATTTATCAGAATTTTCATTCTCCAAAAATAATTTATCAATATTTTCAAAATATTGCAGTTCTCCCCCACATTCACATTCCTCAAAATCTCCAGGAGATTCACCTGCTTTAAGTTCATAATATCCACTACAGCTAAAACAAACTAAGTATCCTCCAAAAGTATTAGAAGAATCTAAATTGTGTGAATTGTTAACATTACTCTTTAAAGCCATGCAAACCCCTCAACTAAGTATCACATGAAAACGCACCAATATGGTTAACTGCCAAATAAAAAATTTATTATTAATATATAAATTAATCTTGTTATTAAATTTATTGATTAGATTTTTAGGATAAGTGGAAGTTAATATTTTATTTTTTAATTATTCAAAAACAAAGAAAAAGAAAAATAAGGTAAGGGGAATTTCAAATCGAAAATTAGATTAAGAAATTCCACTTAATCCACTGGACATTACAAATTGAATGAAAGCACCTTGTGGAATAACCACAATATTTCCCTGACTATATTGAGATATGGCTGCCTGTATCAATGCTAAATATTTAGATTTGTCTTTGGATGCATTAGCAATAGCTTTCATCACAGATTCAATCGCATTACCTCTAGAAAGGCCGCCTACGTCTTGTTCAGATCTTAAAAACTCTATTGAGCTACCATTAATGTACCCAGATCCCTCTATATAAACAGGCCCTACTGCTTGAATCAGGGCATCGACTGCTTCAGGAGTAACAACAACTACAATATCTGTTTTTTCTCCAGTATTGTATTCTACTATCTCCTGGGCTAATTTTGCACATTTTTCATTGTCTTCATACCAGAATGAATCATGCAATAATAGTCTACTTACACCCTGTTTTTGTACTTCAAGCGGTGCTGCTTCAGTTGGATGTGCCATCCCTCCTGGATAGACAGGAGTATTATTTATAATTTTTCCATCTTTGACTGTGATTATAAAAGCCATATCGATAGCACCGATACCGGGTCTTTGCTCTGATGGATCAGCTGCTAGGAGTAATACTTTATGTTCTCCTTGCATTACATTTTGCTGAGCTGATGTATTGAATTGATAAGCCATAAATCCTAATCCTACTATGAGTATAAATAGAATTATGATTATAACGTCCTTTCTTGACATGTATTCACCTTTATTTTTTATTTTGAACTAAATAATTTAATTTTTAGAATTTTTTTTATTTTTTTATTTATTTTTTATTTTTTTATCGATTTTTATAGTATCAGAAATGTTAGATTTATTTTTTATGAGATAAATATATTTCATAATCATATATTTATTTAATTTAATAAGCTTAGATATAATATAAATATTGTTGTAAAATTTTATGATGATATTATGACAATCGGAATTGGAATAGGAGAAAATTCTGCAGTTCTTAAAGCCATAAACCAATTAGACTTTAAGGTAATTGCAGTTGAATCTGAAAGTGAACTTGTAGATTTATTATTAAAAGGCCATATAGATGCTGCTGTAAGAGGATCATTATCTGCTTCTAAAATAATAAATAAGATAAGAGAGGCTTCTGACCAGAAAATTTACAGAGCATCTTTTTTAGAAATCAATAATCATAAATTTCTTTTAGCACCTGTAGGTATTGATGAAGGAGACTCCTTATCAGATAAAGTAACTATAATTACATATGCTGCTGAATTTTTAAAACAAATAGGAGCAACTCCTGAAATAGCTGTACTTTCCGGGGGCAGAGCCCAAGATATTGGTAGAAGTAAAAAAATAGACAATTCTATTAATCAAGGGAAAAAAGTTACTTCGATCACAAAGGATAAATATCCAGTTAAACATTACTATATATTAATAGAAGATGCAATTAATGATGGATGTAATCTTATTTTAGCACCAGATGGTATTTCTGGGAATTTAATATTCAGAACCCTAGTTTTTTTAGGTTCCGGTATTAGCTATGGTGCTGTAACTCTTGGGATTGATAAAATTTTCATCGATACATCGAGATCTCAAAGCATTAATGGATTTGTGAGATCTTTGAAATTTGCAAATTATCTAGTTGACTTAAAGAGTAGGAATAAACATGTCAATTTTAACTCCAGTTTATAAAGTTTACGAATGGTATATATCACGCAATCTAAATCAAAAAAATATGCCAAAACACATTGCCATAATAATGGATGGTAACCGAAGATATTCAAGACTTCAAGGACAAAAAGAAGCAATTGAAGGACACAAACGTGGTGTTAATACTCTGGAAAGTGTCTTAGATTGGTGTATAGATCTGGGAATAAAAATTGTAACGGTTTATGCATTTTCAACCGAAAATTTCAATAGATCGCCAGAAGAAGTTAAAGGTTTAATGAGACTATTCCAGGAAAATTTTGAAGGAATAGCAAGAAATAAAAAAATACATGACAATCAGGTTAAAGTCAAAGCTGTGGGCCAATTAGAATTACTTCCTGAAAATGTTAAAAATGCCATAAAAATAGCAGAAGAATCTACAGCTTCCTACGATAAGAGACTTGTTAATATTGCAATTGGATACGATGGCCGCCTGGAGATACTTGATGCAATTAAAAAAATTGCAAAAGATGTTAAAGACAACAAAATAAACATTGCCGATATAGATGAAAATTTAGTGAATAAAAATCTTTACACTGCCGGTTTGGAGGATCCTAACCTTATAATTAGGACAAGTGGCGAAGAACGACTAAGTGGATTTCTATTATGGCAATCATCATATTCTGAATTATATTTCTGTGATAGTTTATGGCCCCAACTAAGAAAAGTTGATTTTTTAAGGGCTTTAAGATCATATCAACAAAGGGAAAGACGTTTTGGTGTCTAAACTTCAATAAAATTTATTAATTGACAATAAGATAATCTATTTTTTGAATTTCTAATTTTAGATGGGAGGTTAAAAAATGATTGATACACACTGCCACGTTGATTTCAAAGATTATAACAAAACCCGAAAAGATGTAATAAAAAGAGCTAAAGCTGAATTAACAGCTATTATTAATTCCGGTGCAACTCTAGGTGGAAATAGAAGAACACTAAAACTTTTAAAGGAATACAAAGGCTTTATTTATGGTACTCTTGGTTTTCACCCAGTAAATGCAGCTAAAGCAGAAGCAATTGTATTGGAAGATGCTAAAAAAGAAATTATCTCCAATATAGATAAAGCTGTTGCTATTGGTGAAACTGGATTAGATTTTCATCACACCAAAGATGTTGAAGGTAGAAGAAAACAAATTAAAGTATTTGAATCATTTATTGATCTTGCATCTGAATATGAAATGCCTCTGGTGATACATGCACGTGATTCAGAAAAAAAAGCTTTTGAGTTGGTTAAAAAAAATTCAAACATTCCTAATGTTATATTTCATTGTTATAGTGGAGATGCTCCCACAGCAAAAGACATTGTAGATGAGGAATATTTCATATCAATTTCCACTATGATATGTTTTTCCAATCATCACCAAAATTTGGTAAAAGATTTACCTTTAGCTAACATTATTACTGAAACAGACAGTCCTTATTTATCCCCTTTTAAAGGTAAACGTAACGAACCAGTATATGTTAGAGAAGCTGTTCAGAAAATTGCAGAAATTAAAGAGGTAAGCTTTGAAAAAATTGATAAATTGACTGAAAAAAATGCTAAAAAAATTTTTCAAATCTGACTGAAAAAATTATTTTATAATTATTTTTTAATTTGTGGAATTTATTTTTCATCCCTACTTTCAAAAACATCTTTAGCTGCATTAATTCCATTAATAGCTGCAGGAAATCCTGCATAAGCTGCCAATTGAATCATTATTTCTATTATCTCCTCTCGAGTACACCCTGCATTTAGAGCAGCAGTTATGTGACTTTTAAGTTGTAATTCTGCGGTTCCCAGTGCAGTTAGTGCTGCTACTGTGATCATCTCCCGGGTCTTCATCTCCAAACCAGGTCTTGAATAAATATCTCCATAAGGAAATTCTACAACAAATCTGGCAAGATCAGGGGCTACATCTTCTAAACTTTTCCTTAAATTGTTAAAAGAATCAGGGTTATATTTTTCCAATATTTTCAAACCTTTTTGAAATCTTTCTTCTTCCATAGAATCATCTCATTTTAATTTTATTGTATGTTTTTAAGATGGTATTATACAAATGTTCTTAGGATTAACTAGTAATTAAGCCATAGTTATTGTGAATTGGATTAATATAAATATAAATAAGAAATCAGTTAAAATAATTATTGATTTAATTAAATTAATTTAATTTTGTATGGTGATAGTATGATTAAAAAAAGTTTTGCTATATTAAGTATTTTCCTAATATCATTAGGATTTTTAAATTATTCCTACGCCGATACTGCACCTGATTTAAGTATTTTAGAAAAACTTGGAGATTTAGATGAAATCAAAAAGGTAACCAATGAAACAATATCTAATGCAACAAATATTACTGAAAATGCTGTCCACGATATTGAAGAAAGTTTAGATCCGATACAAAGCATATTAGACAGTATCAATTCAATTATCATGCAAATTGAACAGCTATGGTTGAGCATAACTGGCCAACAATAAATTACTAATGAATTTAAAAAACGTAGACAAATTCATAGACTAAATTAACATTTATATTAATTTTAATTTATCATTTAAGTGATAATATGAAGCCTTACGTAATACTAAATGCCGCTATGACCCTTGATGGTAAGATTGCAACTAAAAAAGGTAGCTCTGAAATTTCGGGTGAAGATGATCTAAAAAGAGTTCATGAACTTAGAAAAAATTCTGATGCTATAATGGTGGGAATCAATACTGTTTTAGCCGATGATCCCAGACTCACCGTTCACAAAATACCGGCAAATTTAAAGGATAACCCTACCCGAATCGTAGTAGACAATAAAGCCCGCATACCCCTCAAATCCCGTGTTCTAAATGACGAAGCTCCAACAATAATTGCAGTTACAAAAAAAGCGCCAGTTAATAGAGTAAAAAGTTTGCAAAAAAAGGTAGAAGTTTTAATTTGTGGCGATGAACAGGTAAATCTTAAAAAACTACTGGAAGAACTTGCAAAAAGGGGATTAAAATCTTTAATGTTAGAGGGAGGCTCCACTCTCAACTATTCCATGTTTGAAGATGAATTGATAGATGAAGTTAGAGTATGCATAGCTCCAATGATAGCTGGTGGAACCAAATCAAAAACATTGGTAGATGGCTCTGGTGTGGATTATATGAATAATGCATACAAATTAAGGCTTAAAAAAAGTTATAAATTGGGTAATGATCTTATTGTTGAATACAATGCTATTCACTAACGACCTTATTGTTGAATATAATGTTATTCATAAATAATAAAAAATAAATAAACAAAATTTATAGAAGATTTTTCCTTTTTAAAATTTGTTGTGGATTTTCTTCTAAAACTTTTTCTATATCTTTTCCCTTTAAACCCGCCCCTAGGGCAATTTTATGAGCAGTTTCATATGATATTAAATCACTGGGAGAATGAGTATCAGTATCAAGCACCAGATTAGCACCCACTTCCATAGCCACATCAGCCACGTAACCATTGGCTAAACAGTGTCCTCTTCTAGCACTTAACTCAAGTGCAATATCATTGTCACAAGCAATTTCTGCTTCTTCAATTGTTATTAGGCCAGGATGTGCTAAAATATCAACTTCCGGGCAATTAACTGCATTAAGATTTGTTCCTTCTATGACTGGCTCGGCTAAAGTTTCTCCATGTACAATAATAATTTCTGCCCCTAATTTCCGGGCACGGTTGGCGAGTTTGCAAATTACTTGTGTCGGTGTGTGTGTAATTTCTACTCCAGGTACAACAACAATGTCCCAGTTGTCCTGAATATCATAAACAGCATTAATTATACGTTCTACACAATCTATATTTGATGCATCTACATGATCAGTTATTGCTACGGCCTGGTGATTTAAAACGTGAGCTCTTCGAGCTATTTCAGAGGGTAAAAGCTCGCCATCACTAAATAGACTATGTGTGTGAAGATCTATCCTTTTTTTAATTTGATATCCCCCATTAATTAGGTAAAAGTATTATTGTTTTTCAACTTATTAAAGATTAATGATAAATAAATTAACACATTAAGAAAGTAAAAAAATATTGCATTTAATGATGAGATAGTTTGAATGATTATATGATATCCTTTATCTTTAACTTATAAACAATTCAATTTCTAATTGAAATGGAAGGGAAAAATAGATAAAATAATAATAAAAAAAACTTTAATTCTCCAGTAAAACAGATACGTGATAAAAATGGAAACTAAAATTTTTGTTCCAGGCCATATAACCGGTTTTTTTGAAATTATAAATAATAATGACCCTTTAAAAAAAGGATCCAAAGGAGCAGGAGTAGTATTAGACAAAGGAGTAACAACCCATCTAAAAGTAGGTAAAGGTGAAGATAAAGTTAGTGTAAAAATAAATGGAAAAAAGAATGAAGATAATGCTTGTGTAACTAAAAAAACAGTGGACTTAATTAAAAATAGGTTCAAATTAGATGATCTAGTTTTAGAGATAGAACATGAAATAGAAGTTCCAATTGGAGCCGGGTTTGGAACATCTGCTTCAGGAGCTTTAGGAACATCTCTTTCACTTATTAAAGCATTGAATTTACCATTATCATGTTTTCAGGCAGCCAGTATTGCACATGTGGCCGAAGTAGAGATGATGAGTGGTTTAGGTGATGTAATAGCTGAAATTATGGGAGGCATAGTAATAAGAACAAGAGAGGGAGCTCCTGGAATAGGAAGAACAGATAGAATAATCTCTGATGAACTTTATGTTATTACCAAAACCTTGGGTAAGCTGGATACAGCCAGTATAATTGACCATCCCACACTAAAAGAGAAAATTAGTAATGCTGGTAAAATAATGATTCAAAAAATTATTGAAAATCCCTGTCCTGAAAAATTCATGGATTTGTCCTATAAATTTGCTCTAGAAACGTCATTAATAAGTGATGAAGTGCTGGAAATAGTGGATATAATGCGAGAGGAAACACTCGGGTCTTCAATGGCTATGCTGGGAAATACTGCATTTGCACTATCAAAGTATCCAGAAAGCAGTGTAGAAAATGTATTAACTGCTAAAATTGATTTTAAAGGCGTTAGATTCGTGTAATAAGATAAATTTTTAAACCGGGTAAAACTTTTTAGGATTTTCTTAGAAATGGGGATAGCATGATTAAACTTGTATACGACATTAAAGATTACCAGGATCTGTTAAGAGATACCCTTAAAAAAAAAGACTCAGTGGTGGAATTAGGATGTCATGTAGGTAATTCCACAAAGATAATAGCAGGTTTAGTCAGCGAAGGCCAGGTGATTGCATTGGATAACAGTCCTGAATCGGTTAATAAAATGGCAATCATTATGGAAGAACATCCCCATGTGGAATTTATCCGAGCTGATGTTAGACTTCATAAAACTCTTGAACTGGTTTTTAAAAAAATTGGAAAATGTGATGTTTTATCAATTGATTTAGGTGGTGGTTATCATCCCGACACTACCTTTAAGGTATTCTTCATATGGGCATCTACTTTAAAGCCCAGAAATACAATAATTAGGAATCGGGGCTTAATAGATTTTGTAAATTCGTCAATAACAGTTGAAGATATTAAATCAAGTAATGGTTGGTTAGAATCCTCAGGAGATGATGGAATTCCGCCTAGACTAAAAGAACTGAAAATATGGTCATCTAAATTATAATTTATCTATTAACACATATCATTCAACTAATTTTAATTTAATCATGCTGAAAATCTTTAGGAATCACTAAATCCGCTTTTCCGGCAGAACACTTAGGTATAGCTGCTATTACATTATCCATCCTCTCATAGGGGAGTGTAAAAAATAGGGTGTCTGATTCAAATTTTTGATTTCTACGGGCGGTCCAATCACCCATAGATATATTGGTAAAACCAGTGACCAGTGAATATGATATGGCCGTGTGACATAAAGCACCTATTACCTCCTGTTTAGGAGGTATTCCATCAAAATATGTATCCAGTGTAATTAAACGGCATGCCTGTTCTGGATTGCATAAAAATAGGACTATATCAGGTCTTATTGTTGCTTCTTCCAGAGGGGAAATCACCATGTACTCTGCAAGTCCAGTTGGTAAAGGAGAAGTCAATTTTCTCATCCTCTCAAAGGTGGTTATGGAGTTGAATAACTTTTCACCTTGAGTTAAAAACCACTGCAGTTTCCTTTTTTGTTCGCCGGAAACTGGCTCGGAAAAACCGCAATACATGCTGCCCCCGGGGCATGTTGACATATCTTTATCAATAACTAATGAAGTCCCTTGGGAAGCTAGTTTTAAAGCTCTACAAATGGATATTTTTTGTTTTTCAATGGTTGGAATTTCTTCATTAGTAAAAGAAATTGCCAAGGGCTCATTTTTTAAATCCATAACTTTTTTTAAAATTAATGATTGTTCTTCATAATCCATACAAACACCTGAAATATTTTTGTGATGGCTGTGTAATGAAGTTTATTATGGAAAATTTTTTGAAATTAAAATTTAGAATCAATATTGAAATACCTATATTAAAAATACTTAAATTAAAATACAATTATAAACCCTCTATTAAAATTTGATGGATTAAAATGGTTTTTATAATGAAAAAATAATTGATATTATTTAAAGTTAAAATAAAGTATAGTTTTCAAATTCTTTTTCAATATTTAATTGATATTTTGCTATTATAATCATATCACATAGTACCAGAAAATATAGATCATTTTTTATACCTTGTATGCTAAATTTCATATATAATACATAATAGTTTATGAACAAATAATAAGAAACTTCTAACTTTCTCTTTAAAGTAAGGAGGGTGTTTATGATAGGTAAAAAGATCAGGATCGAAAGAATAATCGACAGGAAAACCGGGCGCAGCGTAATAGTACCTATGGATCACGGTGTTTCCATTGGACCGGTGAAGGGAATAATTAAAATGGCACAGACCATTGACGAAGTTGCAAGTGGTGGTGCTAACGCAGTTTTGATGCATAAAGGAATGGTTGGAAGTGGTCATAGAGGTTATGGAAGAGATATTGGTCTTATTATCCATTTATCAGCTAGTACGGCTCTAGGTCCAGATCCTAATAACAAAGTACTGGTAACATCTGTTGAGAAAGCAATAAAATTAGGTGCGGATGCAGTTTCAGTTCATGTAAATGTAGGATCTGAAAGAGAACCAGAAATGCTAATAAAACTAGGGACCATATCTGAAATCTGTGATGATTGGGGAATGCCCCTTATTGCAATGATGTATCCCCGAGGAAAGAATATAGAAAACGAACATGACCCTGAAGTTGTGAAACTTGCCTCTCGCGCGGGTGCAGAGTTAGGTGCTGATATTATTAAAACTAATTATACCGGTGATCCAGACTCATTCAAAGAAGTAATAGAGGGATGTCCTGTTCCTCTGGTTATTGCTGGCGGCCCTAAGGTCGAAACTGATGAAGAACTTCTTCAAATGGTTAAAAACTCGGTTGACGTTGGTGGAGCAGGTGTTGCCATAGGTAGAAATATTTTCCAGGCAAAATCCCCTCAAAAAACTACCCGGGCTATATCTGAGATAGTTCACAATAATTTAGAAGTGGAAGAAGCTCTTAAAATTTTGCAAAGTTAAAAGGAAGATATTATATGAAATTTGCGTGGATAATGGCTGAAAATGCAGACTGGGACGAGAAAAAATCTTTTATTACCACTGCATTAGAATCTGGCGTAGATCATGTGTTGGACTTTGCTCATGTAGATAATATTAAAAAGTTAGGCAATATCACAATTATATCAGATTCAGATGATTCCGATATTATTTTAGTAGGTAAAAATGGTGAAGGCGACGGTACATTAAAGATTCCAGATGATTTAGCAGAATCAAAGGATTTAGCTGCTATTACTAGTTTTAAAAGAAAAAATAAGACTGTTGCTGCATACATTGAAATATTAAGTAAAAAACATGAAGAACTTGCCTCACAGTTGGGCCGTGTTGCAGACTACTTAATACTGGTAGGTAAAGACTGGACTGTAATTCCACTAGAAAATATAATTGCAGATCTTCAAAAAGAAGATGTTAAAATAATAGCTGCCGTTTCAGATTATGATGAAGCTAAAGTAGCCTTAGAAACATTGGAACATGGCACTGATGGGATCCTTTTAAGTCCAACTGAATTTTCCCAGATAAAAAAGGTTGCTGAATTAATTGAAAAGATTGAATCAGAAAATTTTGAATTAAAACCAGCCACCATAACCAAAATAGCCCCGGTTGGAACTGGAGATAGGGTATGTGTTGATACTTGTTCTATGATGAACATTGGGGAAGGTATGTTAATTGGTTCTTACTCTAAAGGATTATTTTTAGTACACAGTGAATCATTGGAAAGTGAATATGTTGCTTCCAGGCCCTTCAGGGTTAATGCAGGCCCTGTACATGCATATGTAATGACACCAGGAAATAAAACCAAATATCTCTCTGAGATTGAAACTGGTGATGAGATTTTAACAGTTGACAAAGAGGGTAACACCCGTGCTTCAATTGTAGGACGAGTTAAAATTGAAAAAAGACCCTTAATGCTGATTGAAGCCGAATATGAAGGCATAAAACTTAGAACATTACTGCAGAATGCAGAAACTATAAGGTTAGTTGCTGAAGATGGATCTCCCATATCTGTAGCTGAGTTGGAAATAGGTGATAAAGTGATGGTTTATCTTGAAAAAAGTGCCAGACACTTTGGTATGGCGATAGAAGAGAGTATAATAGAGAAATAACTTTAATCCTTGTTAATAAAAGATAGATATTCATAGATCTTCTCTAAAATCAATTAAATAATTTTGAAATGGTAAAAATGTCTTCATATCAAGTGAAAATTATAAATCCTGAAGAAAAGGAGAAATTTTTTCAAGAATTAACTGGAAGGGTTATATTTGAAAGAAAGGCAAATATACATGGAGCCTGTGTCAAACTACTCACAGATAATGAAGATTTTAAAGAGGAATGGGAAGAAAATTTCAAATTTATGAATGAAGATGTCAGACCCCATGCCAAGATCTTTGCAGTGGAAGATGATGGTCCTCTTCAGGTGATTTATGAACCTATATCTAAAACGTCAATAGTTCTCAACTGTGATTATTACGGTTGGATAAAAAGTATTGCGCTGGCAACTATTTCTGACTTTTTTGAGGATTATCATTCAATTCACCGACGTTATTCAGTCCACGGCTCAGTAGTAGATTATATGGGCCATTCTATTGCTATAATTGGACCTCCCGGCACAGGAAAAACCACCTTAACTTATGGTTTACTTCAGGATAATGATTTTAACTATATTTCAGATGACTGGTTTTTCACAAGATTATTTAACAATGGAACAGTAGTATATTCCTCAGAAAAGAATTCATACATCAGAGAAGACCTTGCAGATGTGTGGACTGGTTTTTCTCCTATGGTAAAAAAGGTTAAATTAGATATACAGGGACGAGGAGTTGCAGATGTTAATACTTTATTCAATGGACGAATACGGGAAAGTTCAACATTAAAAAGCGTAATTCTGCTAAAAAGAGAAAAGAAAGATGTTCCCTTTGAAAAGTTGGATGTCACAGAAGCCCTTGATTACATGATAAATGAAAATTTTTGCAATCCCCACCAACTCGTTACCAGTGAACATAAAATTAATCTCCGCAAAGCATTCTTTGGGGAAATATTCTCAAAACTTGAAGTTTATATGTTGAACACCATTGAAAGTCCAGAAGAAAGTCTTAATCGAATAAAAACTCTTGCAAAGAGGTGATTTTATGAGAACATTTTTGGGGATAGATCTCGATGAAAATCTTGTTGAAAAAGTAGTTGGCTTGCAGAAAAAATTGATGGAAACAGAAGCTCCTTTAAAATTAGTGGAAGGAGAAAATCTTCACTTTACTTTCAAATTTTTCGGTGAGATTAATCAAGAAAAACAGGACGAAATAATAAAAGCAACAGAAAATAAAGTATCAGAATTTGAACCTTTCGATTTATCTATAAAGGGAATGGGAGTTTTTCCCAATTTAAGATATATTAGAGTTTTATGGTTAGGAGTCGAAAACCCGGAATTATTCTCTAAAATGTTGCAAGGATTTGACGAAGAATTTGTAAAAATGGGCTTTAAAAAGGAGAGAAGTTATATCCCTCACCTGACCATTGGAAGATTGAAAGGAGCCCAAAACAAGGAAGATTTAGTTACTAAAATTGAAGAGTTAAATGAAGTTGAAATTGGCAACATGAAGGTTGATAGATTAATCCTTAAAAAAAGCGAATTAACACCATCTGGCCCTATTTACACTGATTTAAAAGAGTTTGAACTAACTAAATGAGCTATTATTTGATAATCAAATCAAATTTATTTTTATTTACATAAATTTATAGCCTATTTTTTTAAAACTAAATATAATTGATATTATGTCTGAAAAAATTGACTATCACAAAATTTTGAAAGAAATAAAACCTGACCAAAAAGAATATCATGAAGTTAATGAGTTGGCAGTTAAACTAATTAGTATAATTGATGAAATAGCAGCCAATAACAGTATAAATGCCAAATCTGCACTTGTAGGATCTGTAGCCAAAGATACCTGGCTGGCTGGTAAAGCCGATATTGATATATTTATAGAATTTCCGTTAAGGACAGATGAAGCAGAACTCAAAGAGAAGGGTCTATTTTTAGGTCACAAATGTATCGAAAGTATGGGAGGGGAGTATGAACTTAGATATGCATCTCATCCTTATGTAACCGGGTTAATTAATGGATTTGAAATCGATTTTGTTCCTTGTTATTCTATAAAAGATGCTGGTGAACTTAAATCAGCTGTGGATAGGACCATTTTACATACTGAATACGTAAAAAAGAATTTAAAAGAAGAACAAAAAGACGAAGTTATTCTCCTCAAAAAGTTCATGGAATCGATAGCCACTTACGGCTCTGAATTTAAGGTTGGCGGATTTGCCGGGTACTTATGCGAACTTTTGATAATTTATTATGGTTCATTTAATATTGTATTAAAGGCAGCTGCAGATAGTTGGCATCAAGGATATATAATTGACCTTGAAAAATTTAATACTGGAACTGGTTTTACTGAACCCCTAATAGTTATTGACCCTGTGGATAAAAACAGAAATGTGGCTGCGGCATTAACCACTCAAAAAATGGCTGAGTTTGTTGTTGCTTCTAGAAATTTTATAAAAAAGCCTAACCCCGAATTTTTTTCAAAAAAAATTATAAAATACGATGCAGATATTGTAAAAAATGGATTTACGAAAAGAGGGACAAAAACCCTTCTTTTAACATTTACACCACCATCAGTCCCTGCAGATGCAGTTTATCCTCAACTTAAAAAAACTGAAAATTCTTTAAGAAAAATTGTAGAAAGAGAAGATTTCCATGTTTATGGTAGTAGTAACTGGACTGACCAGACAGAACTTGCAATAATATTACTGGAAATGTTAGTATGGGAACTGCCCACAATAAAAAAACATTTAGGACCTTTTATTTGGTCAAAAGATCATCAAAAAAGGTTCTTGGATAAATACGGATCTAAAGCATGGATAAATGGTGAACAGTGGACTGTGGATATTAAAAGAGAATATAATGATGTAAAGTCTCTATTAAAAGCTATCTTAACCCCCGAAAAAATTAACTACCTCAAATTAGGAAAACATGTAAAAAAAGAAATTTTAGATAACGTTGAGATCGTGGATGTTCAAAACTTCATAAGCTCCCCAAAATGTGATGATTCCTCACTAAAATTTTTATATGAATATCTAAACAAAAGCGAGAATATTTGGAGATAATAACCATTCCTTAAAATAAATTTTCAAATTTCAATAGCAGATTCAATCATCTCTCTCATAAACAAATTTAGGTACTGCTTCTTTAAATGGGTCAAATTTTTCAATATTTTGCACTTCCATACATTTCATACTGACTTTAGAATGTAGAGATGTGGGAAGTCTTAATATCCGTTTTAGATCAATTGATACTTTTGCATCTACTAAACCCATATTTAAAGCACCTATTTCTTTTACTAATTTTTTATAATTTATAGGCCCGATGTTTTTTCTAAATAAACCCCACTCATCAGTTAGTAGATATGTCCTATTCTTTAAAACCTTTTTAAAAAGAGCAGGACTGATGTTTTCCATTTCAATATTGGGTGTTAAATGCAGGACTGCATACTTGAAACGTTGGGTGAATACTTTTGGGTAACCAAAAGGTATGGAAAAGTGTTCCAGTTGATATTTCTCTCCTTCAGTACCGTATTCACTTCTTGGAACTTCACTGCCCACTAAATATTTCAATATCTGCGCCCTGATATCACTGTCCATTTTCATTACAGTTTCATCTAGAACTCTTAAGTGATAACCTCTCCCAGAATAAATAACGTGAATATCTTTTAAACCCAGATCTCCCTTTAAAGTATCTATTAAACCAGAAACAATTTCTTTCGCCTCACCTAAACAAACTTCACATACATTATCACACATACAAGTTCGAATTGGGATGTCCTTGGCATCAACATCAAAAATAAGTTCGGATTTGATCCAATCTGCCCTTTTAAATGGTTTATCATAAAAAGCCACCGAACAGTACGCTGCAAATGGGGATTTATATCTCATAAATCGTTTTAAATATTCTAAAGAACGGAAAATACGGTAGCGATCATTTGGTCCTTTTCCAAGATGATCAAATCCAAATTCACGTTGTTCCATCCCCTCCTTGATAAAATCCGGAAGTTTCTTTACATTCCATTCTTCCCTATAATATCTTCGACGTTCCTGCAATGTTGCTGGCTCGTTAATTGAAATCACTTCCGTTTAGTGTGTCTGCTTCTTTAGTATTCTTAACTGATTTATCAGGACTTGGATTTATAACCTTATTAACATTATCTTGGTCGGATTTACTTTTATCAACATTGTTCTTATCTTTATCTTTAGATGATTTTTCTTTATTATCTCCTTGTTTATTTAATTGCCATGACTTACTTTTATAATATGAAAGAGGATTACCAATCTTTTTACAGGTTTTATCCGGCTTACAAAGAGCTGGTAAATGAATTTTTATTTTGTCACAGCTCATGGGAGTATACCATTTACTCTCGCCTTCATTTTTAATTTCAGGCAGTTCATGAACCCCAAATCCCAACTTGGCCGTTATATTCAATTTTTCCTGTGGATCATCATCAAAAAGAGGAGGGTTACATCTCTGGGCAGCATCATAAATTAGGGGTAATATTTCATTTTGAGTTATTTTAAGTTCTGGATCTACGTCAGATATTTTGACGCTTACATTATCACGAAATATAGATGGATAAAGTCTTGCATAAGATAAAAATGAAGTTAAAAGAAGAACAATGGCATCGTTACGATTTCCAGATTCAACCCCATTTAATGTAAGTTTAATACATGGCGGGAATGCTTCAGAATTTAATTTGAATCCTTTCATTCCTCCGTGAGATGTTGTGTAGTATTTAATATTTTCAGATAAAATTTTAGATATTTTTTCACCTACTTCTAATAGGTATGGGTGGGGTTCAACCTTTTGTGACATTTCGTTAACTTTTTTAACATAATCCTCGGTTTTTTGCATTATCATTTTAATCATGATAAGTTCCTTAACTGGATCTCCAATTAAAAGTTCGTACATTCTTTCTGGATTTCTGTGGCTGATTTTATCTGAAAATCTCTCTAGAAAATCTTCTTTATCCAGTATTATTTCTCCTTTATCTAAAATTAGTTCATGAAGAGAGATCTTCTTGGAACTTAATATTTCCTCAAGAAATGTCCATTTCACATTATCCTGTAGAATCAATTCATCTAAGATTTTCTGACAAACATCTCTTCTCTCACTTATTGAAAGTTCTTCCAGCCTTTCCTCAATTATGTTTCCTTGTAAATCTACAAAAAGTTTAGATTCCCGTGAATTAGAATTAAATTTGATGCCTATGGCCTGGGCCAGTATAAAAAATGCTACAACATCAAATCGTGTGATTTCCCTATTAAATAAAAATGCATAATCCTTATAATTATAATTTTTATCATTTTTCTTTTTGATATACCATTCCATGCGCTTTATTGCTAATTCAACATAATTTTCAGGTATATTTTGATTATCAGACATACTTTGGGATTTACTGGTATCTACAGCATGAATTAAATCCGAATTTTTATCATATATTTTACTTAAATCCCCTATATCACGAACAATCTGTTCTGCTTTATCAGATAAAGGATTTAAAAATGCTACTGAAACCATAATACTCATTTGATAATCATTATAAAAATATTTAATCAATTTAAGTACATTTAAAAGGTAAAATAATAGTCTTAAATTAACCTATTTTACTCTAAAAAGGATTTTAATAAAACTAAGATAGTAAAAAATTAGTTTAATTCTATTTTATCTATATTAAAATTGATAAATGCCTAATTATATGTAAAAACAGAATTTAAGTACTCCATTTAATAATTAGAATTCTATTCATATAAACTACTGTTTAAATATCCCAGAAATCAATTAGTTATTGGAGAATCTCATTTACAAATTTTATAGATTTATATTAAAATTTAAATAGATAATTAGATTAATCTAATTTAACTAGTTATTTTAGGAGAAAGTATCTAAGATTATAAATCATTTTAAGTTTACTGTTTTGATATTTGATGTTAAGCTTGAAAAAATGCTTTCAAATTTACTAATAGACAAAAAAAAGAATTGTCTTTAAATATTATTTTCATATTAAGGAGGAATCTGATTGGATAAAGTATTTATCACGTGTGCACTGCCTTATGCAAATGGACCTTGTCATCTAGGACATTTAAGATCAACTTACATACCTGCCGATATATATGCACGTTATAATCGTATGAATGGGGTTGATGTACTTTTTGTGTGTGCTACTGATGAACACGGCACCCCTATTGCAGTTCGGGCCGAAGAAGAAAAAAAATCTCCACTGGAAGTAGCAGGTAGATACTACAACATGATCAAAGAGGACCTTGATGCCTGCAGTATATCTTTTGATAATTTTTCCAGAACTTCTGACCCCTTGCACTATGAAATTGCCCAAAACTTCTTTTTAAAACTCTATGAAAAGGGATACATATATGAAAAAATAATAAAACAGCCTTATTGTGAGGAATGTGAAAGATTCCTGCCAGATAGATATGTTGAAGGCATATGCCCCCACTGTAATGGAGAGGGTGCTAGAGGTGACCACTGTGAAACTTGTGGCAGACATCTGGAACCCATCCAATTACTGGAACCTAAATGTTTGATCTGTAATTCCACCCCAAAGATAAGAGAATCCCAACAATACTTCTTCAAACTCAGCCATTTCCAGGATGAGTTGAAGAATTGGATTGAAGAAAATGATAAACTCCCTCCAAATGTTAAAAATTATGCATTACAGTGGATAAAAGAGGGTTTAAAAGATTGGATACTCACCAGAGATATGGAATGGGGGGTTCCAGTTCCACTGGATGGTGCTGAAGGTAAGATCATATACGTATGGGGAGAGGCCTTCCTCGGTTACATCTCTTCAGCTGCTAAGTGGGCACATGATAACAACGCTTCATGGAGAGAGTACTGGGATGATTCAGTTATACATTTTATAGGTAAAGATATAATTTATCACCATACCATATTCTGGCCGGCCCTTCTAATGGGTTATGGGTGTAAACTGCCCGATGCCATTGTAGCTGGAGAATATCTCTCATTAGAGGGTAGTAAAATGTCAACCAGTAAAAATTGGGTTATATGGGCATCTGATTTTCTCCAAAATTTTGAAGCGGACATTTTAAGATATTATTTAGTGATAAATGCTCCCCTAACCCGGGACACTGATTTTTCATGGGACGATTTCCAGAGGCGAGTTAATGATGAACTGGCAGATGTGCTTGGAAACTTCTTGCATCGTACATTCTCCTTTACTAAACGTTTCTTCAATGGAAAAATACCAGAAGTATTTGAATTGGATGAAATTGACCTAGAATTTGAAAAAAAGATTAAAGAAACTCCAAAAACCGTATCTAATTACATAGAAAATTACAAGTTTAGAGAAGGTCTGGTTGAAATTATTAAACTTGCAAAGCAAGGAAATAAATATTTTAATGACCGGGAACCATGGAAAACAGTTAAATCCAACCCAGAAGTAGCTTCAAATTGTTTGTATTTATGTAACCAACTTGCTAAAAATTTAGCAGTTATGCTCACCCCTTATATGCCCACTAAATCTCAAAAAATATTGGAAACCATGAATTTAAATGTTGAAGATAAAAAATGGGATATTTTAAGTGATTTAATTCCTCATGGTCATGAAATCAAAAAGCCAAAACCTCTATTTAACAAGATAGATGATGAAGTTATACAAAAGCAGAAAGAAATGCTTTACAAAAATTTAGAAGGTAGATTTGAAATGAAAGATATTATTACCATTGATGATTTTGCGAAGATAGATCTTAGAGTAGGAAAAGTAATAGGTGCTGAATCAGTTAAAGGTTCAAAAAATCTCCTTAAATTAATGGTGGATATTAAAGATAAAAATTTACAAGTGGTAGCTGGAATTGCACAGAATTATTCCCCTGAGGACATTCTAAACGAAAAAGTCATTGTACTGGTTAATCTGGAACCAGCCAAACTATTTGGTATAAAATCTGAAGGAATGATACTTGCTACTGAGAAAAATATGAGTATACTTACATCCAAAAACGCTGAGATTGGTGAAAAAATAAAATGAACGAATCAGTATTAATAGTGGATGCTGAAAAATTTCTTGATGAAATAAAACGCAAAAAATTAAATACAAAAAAAATAGTTGATTTTAGCAGTTTTATTCAAATTTTTAAGTTCTTTAAAATTAATTTAGATAAATTACAGGAATTTAAAGAATTAATGGAATTAAAGGGTTATAAAGCCCCCTATCGATCACTGGCCAGATTCGGACCACCTACAGTAGGCGAAATTCTAGTTGAAGACATACAAGATGTAACTCGTCATAACCAATATTTTAGAATGAAAGCTGCTGCAAAAAAAAATATTTTAGACCGTATCAACTCATCAATATCCTCTCATAAAATAGCCATTGGCCACTTAGAAGAATCCTTTATAATCAACTGTGATTCATGTGGAAAGAAGTATAAAGGACATGAAATATCCCTTATTATTTCAGATCCAGTTAAATGTGAATGTGGATCTATTAGTTTAAATCTTGAAAAAAACGTTAATGGTGTTTCCAGACTGGACATGCTAGAATATTTGCCACTATCCGGAGATTATATGGTTAAGATGTCAGATTTATCTCCATTGGGCAGAGATGCATACAAAAAAATCGTCAATATCTTGAAACATGAAAAAAGAGGAGCTATTAAAACTGTTTCTTTAGTAATAAGAGTGTTAGAAGATGACCGGTGGATTAGAAAAAGGGTTAGTTTAGATGCGGATGATGGAGAAAATTATGAAAAGGAACTGCAAAGAAAATATGGTTCCAATGTTCGAATAGAATTTTTACAGTTTCATCGTAAAAAACCATCTATAATCAATGATAAACACACACGAACCTCACTTTCACTGGCTTACGTAAAATTTGCAGAAAATAGTATTGAAAAAAGTATCAAAGAGATAATGAAAGGTCTTCTTAACCATATTAATAAAATTAATTTATATGACCAGTCTAAAAAAAAAGCAGAAGACCTAGTTAATCTTACCGAATCAGAAGAAGACCAAAATATATTAAAAAAAGAACATTTCAGAAAAATTTTAATGAAAAATGGTTTAATGAATTCTGAAGGAACACTTGACTTGGAACTTGCCAGAGAATTAAAAAAACGAAAAAATCTTAAAAAGAAGCTGTTTATTGAAATTCCCAGAACCTTAATTTTATGGGATATTGGTAAATATTATCTGACTACCTCTTATGATCGTAGAAGCAAATATTCCGGTCCTTTCCCCTATCTTAGACCCAATTTAGATCGTAATCAGCTCCAAGCATTTGATGATTTTGATGAGTTTACTACAAATATTTTAAAGAAGTATATGGAAGAAAAGATAACGGTATTTAAGAACTTCCGGAATGTTTTAGCTGAAAAATTTAAAATGGAAAAGAAGACTAAGGGTATTCATCTAAGAACAAATCCTGCTGCATTTGGAGCTGCTGTTTTAAAATTTAAAACAGATTTAAATACCGAAGAGGTAGCTGATCTGTTTTCTGTTAGTTCTCAGGATGTTTTGGCTGAAGTTAAAAATATGGAGACTTTTGGAAAACCTGCATCTAAAAAGGCTGAGAGATTTTTGGAAATTATCAAAAAATAAAAAAGATAATGTAATTTATAAGAAATAAAACTAAATTGATATTAAACTCCGAAGCTATTAATTGAATTGGGTGGTACTTTGGATGAAATAATTTATGTTAACCAACAGTTATCCTCTAAGGTAATAATGGAACTTTTAGACAAACATCCAAATGTGAAAAAAATACAGTGCCCCCCAAGTTTGTATCAGAGAACTTCTAAAAAATATTTAGATGCACTCCAACAGTTAGGCATCCAGGTTGAAGCTGTAGAAAAAAAAGGGAGACCACCTAAATATAAAGAGGAAGACACACAAAAAGTGCAGGATATGATTAAAAAAGGTTTTTCTCCCAAGGATATTTCGGAAAAACTGGGAATACCATCTAAATCTGTTTACTATCTTAAAAAAACCAAGTTAAAACCGGGTAGAAAATCGAAATACAGTGCAAAAACAAAGTTTCAAGTGAAAAAAATGTTCAAAGAAGGTTTTAAAGCTAGAGAAATATCTGAAAAACTTAAAATACCATTGCGAAGTGTTTACTATATTTTAAGAGGTTAAATCATGACTTTTGAAATTTCCCCAGGATATCAAACCATACTTATGGTATCCAGTATTTGTGGTGTTGTAGCATTTTTTGCAACATATCTCGTAATGCCCCGGCTCATTGACAAATTAAAGGATGCAAATGTAGTTGGACAAGACTTGCATAAACTAAAAAAGACCCCCGTTGCAGAAATGGGCGGCATAGGGATTCTTTTTGGTTTTACTATTGGTATGTTTATTGGTATCTGGATTTATCCTCCCCTATCATATGAATTAATGGTAACCTTACTAGTAATCCTCTTAGTTGGTATGGTGGGAATGGTGGATGATCTGGTAAGATTAACATCCAAGGAAAAGTTATTTCTACTATTTTTGGCAGGTTTACCTCTAATATGGGTTGCTCCCCCAGAAGTGGGCATTTTATATATAATATTGATACCTATAGCTGTTTCAATAGCATCTAATCTTACTAATATGTTGGCTGGATTGAATGGAATTGAATCTGGTCTCGGAGCAATTGCTATGGTTTCTTTAACTGCTTCATGTATAATAATGAGCAAATATAATGTTTCACTAATCACCATTTCCATGTTAGGAGCTCTTCTCGCATTTCTAATTTACAATAAACATCCATCAAGGGTTTTCCCAGGAGATGTTGGAACGTTGATTATTGGTGCCACCATTGCCTCTGTAGCTTTCATTGGCCGAGTTAAAATAATAGCATTTATAGTTTTACTGCCCAATATTATCGATGGAATATTAAAATTTTACAGTGCTGGAGTAATGGAAAGACAAAAACATGCTCCGACCCAAATAGGAGCTGATGGAAAACTCTTTGCTCCCCCAACAGGTTTTAAATCATTAATTCGTTCAGTTTTAAGAAAACCTATGAAAGAAGAACATGTCGTGATAATCGTATGGATCATTGGAATAATCTGTGGAGCAATTGGGATAATACTTGCATTTATTCTGCCTTTAGAAACTTATTGATCTACATTAAACTATAAAATATAACTATTTTAGATCGTTTAAAAATTTTAATTATTATAACGAGTTATCACTAATTAACACCTAAAAACTTATAATTTTAGTAATAACTTCAAATACTCTTTACTTTTATAGTTAATACTATGAATGTCCTACCAAATTACGAATCTAGTTACTTTAAAATATTAAATCAACCAAAAAAATGACAACTAATTATACTCTAAATTCAATTAAAAATTGGAAATTATTAAGATAAAAAAATCGTTTTTTAGTAAAAATTCTTATTTATTCATTATAAAGCATATTTAATAAATCAATAGCCAGTGATTCTGAATGTTTGTCTCCTAATTCCTGGAATTTTTCAACAGATTTTCTAAAACTGGCAGAAACCTTACCCATGTCACCTAATATGAAATAGACAGTTCCAATCAAAAGCAAAGATATGGCCTTACCATTTTCATCCCCCATCTTATCAAACAGGTTATGTGCATCTGTGAAATATCTCAATGCATTTCTAACATTTTTTTCCCTTAATAAAATATTTCCCATCATCAAAAGCAAGGCAGCTTCCCCTTTATCATCCCCGATCTCCTTTGAGATGCTATAAGCTTCCTGAAGATGTTCCATGGCATCTTTTTTCTTAAAATACATATCATAGATTCTAGTAGTCTCAATAATTTTAATTAATTCTTCTAATTTGTCACTGATCTTTTGGAAGTCAGCAACATATTCATCTTCAACCGGGAACTTTGGAGGTATTTCTTCGGTTTTTTCATGATCTACAATATCCACAGCATCTCTTATCTTTTCAACTTCTTTTATTTTCTCTAAAATTTCTTCTTTAGCATTTACCGAATGTGCAGAAGAGTAAAACTTAAAAGATTCTTTATAATATTCTAATGCTGTGTTGATTCTTCTCATGTTAAGATAAACATCGCCAATTGAATCTAAAACAAATGCTTGTCCTTCTTCATCATTCATTGATTTATATATAGATAATGCTTGCTCTAAATATTCCAAACCCTCTTCGTATTTTTCTTCTTCAGCATATAACGCACCCAAACTAATTAAAGTCTCGATTTCCTCTTCTCGAAGATCATGAAGTCTTTGAATATAATAATCCACAGATTCCTCCTTTTTTTTGAGAAGATCGAATAAACCGATTAGTAAAAGGGATTTAAACATTTATATCCTCATATTATAATTTTTTATAATAGTAACTTGATTTTTTCAGTAGCAACTTAGATGTAATAACTCTTCAAGATTTATTCTTTTTTTTATTTATATAAATCAGTCCATCCCTATAATAATTCCTTTATCAGTTATTTTGTAACTGGATTCAAAGTTTCTATAATCCATTAATTTTTCTGATAAGATTGTGTTTCCATCCATTTTGAACACATTATCCACAATGTCTTTGAGTGAATTTTCTATATCTTGATCTACGGAACCTTCAGTGTGGGTTATAATTGCAATGCCTCTTGCTTCTTTAACCCTTTTAACATACGCTTTTAAAATTCGCAGTACTAATCTATCCGGATTAAATGCAAAAGGGATGGTAAGTGAATCAAAAACTGATCTAAATTTGGAAGATTTTTGAAAAACAAATCTAGTACCTATACCCACTTTAACCATTAAATCTGTAGGGTTGTGGACTGCAGTTAATTTATAAGTATTGGTATCAGCTATTTTTGCACCAGAAAAATTAGAAAGAGCATCAATAATATATAACATTTCATCTGTGATGTAATTCTGTAAGAACCAATCAAAATCCATTGTCCTTTGTTGAAGTTGTTTCATTCCATAATCAGCAGTAACATAAAGACATGGTTCATTTTTTAATAGACCATTATACATAAATTGATAACAGAAAATGGATTTACCCACATTAGGAGGGCCATAAATTAGAGTGGTAGTATTTTCAGGAATTCCTCCCAAACCAGTATACTCATCTTGAATTAATTTTTCAAATCCAGGAATTCCTGTTTCAACAAGGGGAATCATGTTCATCACATCCCATAATAATTATTCAAGAATTATTCCTTCATCGGTTATTTTGTAGGGAGTTTTCTTTTGTCCGGATCCTACCATAGCTTCTATGGTTATATATTCTCCATCAAGTTTTATTACGTTATCCACCACTGCTTTTAACATTGTTTCCACTTTAATATCAGCAGAACCCTCAGTGTACGTGATAACTGCGGTGCCACCGGCTTCTCTTATACGCATTATGTAGGCAGTTAAAACTCGAACTATCAACATTTCTTGATTGAATGCAAAGAGAGTAGTTAATGAATCCAAGATTGACCTGAATCTTGGTGATTTCTGCGCCATATAACGTGTTCCCACTCCCAGTTTAACCATTATATCCGTGGGATTATGAACTGAAGATGAAGAAAAATTCTCAGTATTCATAATTTTAGTGCCCGATATGCTGGAAATTGCATCTACAATGTACAACATGTCATTTTCGATATAATCATCTAATTTCCAACTAAAATCTAATATATTTTGCTGTAATTGTTTTATGCCGTAATCTGTCAACACATAAAGACATGGTTCATCTAAGGATAAGCCGCCATGCATAAATTGATAACAAAATATGGATTTGCCTACTTTAGGAGGTCCGTATACGAGAGTTGCAGTATTCTCAGGAATCCCTCCCAGACCTGTTTTATTATCAGCCATAACCTGATCCAAACCAGGTATTCCAGATTCTATCCTCAAAATCAAATTAATCACCATATAAAAGTTTTAAAAGAGCATCTAAAGATTCCTGGGTTCCTTTTTCCTCAGGAATTACTGCAGGTATTATAGGAATATCTTTACTTAATTTCATTTTTTCTCTTATTTCATCTGGGGAGAGTGCACCATCAAGATCCTGTTTATTTGCAACAATTATTTTAGGAATAGCCTCTGCCCTCGTTTTTCGAATCATCTCCTTGGCCCGAGCAAATGTTTGTGGAGCAGTAGAATCAATGATTATAAAAGCCCCCACAGCTTCTCTTGATAAAACATCCAATATTAAATCAAAACGTTCCTGGCCAGGTGTGCCGAATATATCTGCAAAAAATCCTTTGTAATCTAAGTGACCTATATCCATAGCAATAGTAGTAGGGAATGCCCCAACAGCCTTTCTATCGACTGAAACAGATTTAGAAGAAATTGCCTTAACAAAACTTGATTTTCCGGCGTTATATGGACCTGTGACTAATATTTTTGGTATGTATATTTTTACACCGCCAGGCTGAACTATAAAAAATAAGATCATGGTATCCACTGGATCAGTCCAAGATGCACTGGCCACCATAAAACCCTGACCAACAATTACCCTTTCCTCTATAGTTGTTAATTCCACAACACAATCCACATTACTTTTTAATTCTTTTATCAAGGATTTTTCATAATCCCATTCAGTAAAAACATAAACTAATATGGTATTGTTTTCTTTTGCTTTTTCATTCCATTTTTTTACAATTTTTATTGCGTCGCCATTGCCCAGATAATCAATTATTGTTGAAAGATTGTTAATAACACCTATACCATTAGGAATATCATTTATAGCTTGTAAAATTGTATTTTCCGTTTCTGAATAATCTGTAAGAGAATATTTACCTTTGGAAGGAGCACCTATAAAACTTGAGCTTCCATCCACAAAGAAAACTTTATCTTTTTCAATTGAAGATACAATGTCCCATCCATAAGAATCAAATTCGTATATTACACTATCTGGTTCTGCAACATTCGTGAAAATAAATCCCTTTTCACCTTCGAGTAGGTGACCATTTAACATTTGGTAACCAAACGCCTCACAATCCACTCCAGGATATGCACAAAACATTATAGATGATCCTTCAGGAACTCCGCCTCCTAACAAATCGTCTAATTTAGGAATATGAGTTTTTTTCATGGATTACATCTCCTTGAGAATATTATCAACCTGATTAGCTCTTGATTCCATCTCAAATAGTATTAAACCAAGTTGTGCATCTGGTTCTGTTAAAGCCGTTAAAATAGCTTTTTCACCAGCTGGAATCAATACTATGGTGCCTTTTTCTGTCTTTACTGAAATTTCACTAACTGATCCCGTGTTCATCTGTCCCGATGCTGCCTCTGCAGCCCCCATAATCGTTGAACAAAGTGCAGAAAATATCCTTGCATCTACATCCGGTGGAGTTCTTGAATTAATCAAAAGACCTTCCTTAGAAACTATTCCTGATGCTTTAATCTGCCCCACTTGCGTAAGGCCTGTTAATTCATCATCAAGCTTTTCTTTCTTTGTTTTTGTCATTCCCTCACCTAGTTATTATTTTATTGGCTCATATATAAAACAGATTCTATTGTGACTTTTCATGCTTTTCATCTATTCAATAATTGTCTAATCTAATTATATTAAATATTCTATAAAAGATAAAAATCAAATAATGGTCATAATATTGCTTGCTAACCTATTAAATGTTGAAATAATAAATGCAGGGGAGTACTGCAACAACAATTCCCCAGTATCTTAACAAAACATTAACACAACTGGAACTCAACTTGAATGTCTTTATATTTTTTACTTCTTTGTTTGAAAAGGCCCGCAGAATAGTAAACAATCAACAATGCTCCTATTAACATTAAAAAAATAGTTAAGTAATAGAAGACTTAAATAAGTTGTATCATCCTCCAGATAGATTACGGATTTTAAATATTATACTATGCAAAATAATTATTTAAGAATTAATGTAAATTTTAATGAAAAACTGATTTAACAAAATTTTATATAATTATATCCCCATCTTCTATTTTATATTTCATTTGCAGGTTTGTAAATCCTTTAATTGTTAAGTCTCCACCATTTAAAGAAATAAGGCCATGCATTAACTGCTGAATAGTTTTTATTTCAATTTCGTCATGAGCACCTTCTTCCATTAATACCAAACAAACCGCTCCTACGGTTTTTACACGGGTGGTAAGAACGTGCAAGAATTTAAAAATAGTTCTAAGACTGGAATACATTAGTAATGTTGAAATAGAATCGAGTACTATGCGGATTTTTCTAATATTTCTGTTATTTGTGTATAAATCCATGAATTCATTTGTAGCAACCATCATCATGGTAAGATCAACCGGGCTTTCAACATAGCGAATCTGCTCTGAAAAAGGCAATTCCACCGTAGCACCAAATCTACTAGATACACAGTCAATTATGCTTAAATTTTCCAGGTTTAAACCGGTTAAGTCATCTAATATTTTTTCAGCAGATTCATTAGTTGAAATGTAGATACATGCTTCCCCATCAGATAGTCCTTCAGTGACAAATTTTTTGGAAAATACGTCCTTACCTGAAAATAAATCTCCAGAAATTAAAATATTGGTTCCTGGCGGGATGTCACTTGAAATTTTTGGAATACCCATATTATAAGCCATGATATCAGCCCTCACCCTATTCCTTATATTAGACATTAATGTAAATCTGATTTTTTAAATAATTAAAGACTATGATATTATTCCCCTTATTCCTACTATAAATATAGTGTTATTGTCCCTATTCTTTACTATTTTTATATTTTTTAACAAATAAACTATATCCCTTTAACATCTACTCTGAGATCAATATACCCATTTTACATCGGCAGTGGTGAACACATAATTGTTTGAGAATGCCGGATTATACAGGGCATTAGTCAAATTATGGGTTTTAAAAGAATCTGTGATGCTTTTTCTTGTATTATAATTTATTCTATCTCCAAGAGAGTTCTTATCAGCATAACTGCTAAGCATAGGAGTGGATGCATATATTATTAACATGATTTTAGTCTTTTTATAAACATTACTAAAACCCTGATTTTTATAGTCAATTTTAACAATCTTAATATTGGAAGTGTATAACAACCGTGGTTTCTCAATTTCATACTCTTTAAATGTTATTTCGGAGTAAACAGCAAAAGAATTGATATTTGTCCCTTCAAGAGCACCGCTTCTTGCAGCAGTCATTGCTATATTCAACTCATTTGCATCTAATGCATAGGAAAATACAAGCAGAGTAATAGTTACAGCAAATCCAACTAAAAACATGAATTCTATTGATATCTGTCCTTTTAAATCCATAAATAGTCTCCTATTTTTAATTAATAGAGTTTAATATTCTAATAATCGATGAAAAGAATTATAAAATATATAATCAATATTTAAAGAAAAATGTGCTTTTGTTATTATATTAATTTATAACAATCCAATTACCACCATTTTCATCTTCCATATTACATACCGTATAACTTCTTCCTGATAACAATGTAATTTGGGAATAACTGGGTGGTTCACCATTAATCAACTTCTTAGGGACAATGTTTGCCTTGCCCATCATTCCATCAATTATTATATAAACTCCCGATGAATTTACCTTAACCTTATAATTACTATCACCTAATTTTTGTGGCAAATTAATTTTGATTGAATGACCTTTCCCACCATAATAAACTAGATCTATCGTCCTAGCAATTTCTTCAGCTAAATTTCTCGCATCTGCCAGTTTTTGAGTGTTTTCAACTGTTTCAACACGATCTGTCACTATATTTAGGACGCTGGTAGTTATTATAAAAAATAAAAAAACCGAAAGTATGAAATCTATGCTAAAAGTTCCTACTTGATCCATAATAATTTAATAGATAAAATGACATATAAAATCTATGTTCGAGTATTAAAAAGGGTGTTCTCATGAAACCAACAGAAAATTTTAACTTTTTAATTACCTTAAAAGGCCATAAAGATGACAATGTGGGAGAAGAATTACTTGGAATTGAGGAAATTGAATTAGCACTCCAAAAAGATGAACCCACATTGAATATTAAAGATTCAGAATTTCCCAATGTATTACTCATCGATCTAAGTATGGATCCTGAATTAGCTCTGGATATACTAAAAAAAACTACAACTACGGTTATCTCCAAAATTGTAATTATTGATGAAGTAGTAAGAACCCGAAGCAATATAATTAAAGAAAAAGCTTTACAGATAGCCAATCAAAAAATAAAACCAGGCAGTAGTATTGCTGTCCGTTGCGATTTAAGAGGGCGTAAATATATAGAATCAAAAGATGAATTGATAAAAGTTATATCAAATGAATTACTAGATAATCTGAATCTTGAAGAAAACCTTGTAAAACCTGATTGGGTGGTGCAAATTGAGGTTATAGGAGAAAACACAGGTATAAGTGTTTCAAAGCCTTCTGATATTTTAAAAAAGGATTAAAATTTTCTTTCTCTGATTATCCAAATTTAAAGTTAAATTAAAGATCATAGAATAGGTTAGGAAATTATTGTGGTATCCATGTATGAAATTCTTATTTTTCAAGGCGGAGTATACAAATTTGATGATTTCAAAGAGCTTGTAGAAGATTTAGGCGGATTAGTGCTTAAGAAAGATCATTTAGAGCTTAGTAGAGGTATTTACTTTTTATCTGAAGAAATCACAGCTCCCCTAGTGCTACCAGTTGAAGAAATTGAAAATGTAAATAAAATGGCTGAAAAAATAAAAGGAAATATTTCTAAAACTAAAATAGAATCTGAAAAAAAAGCAGAATTAGTATCTTATCTAAACATATATGATATTTTAAGTAAATCTGATGATTGGTTAGGAAAAAAAGAAATAGCAGCTTCTTTAAAATGTCCATGTATTATTAACTGCGATAATTCAAGTGAATTTTGTGCTAAAGATAAATTAGATGAAATATTAATGGATATGGTAACAATTGAACTCATAGAAATACGGGAAAAAGAAGATAATGTTGAATATCGTTTAAGGGTAGAACATGATTAAAGCCGGGACACTGGTAATTGCCGGAGTGGTGGTAATTTTCATAGGGATGATTTTAATATTTGTTGGAACGGCTCTGCAGAGTACTAATTCTAAAGATGAAACTGTTAAAGCCGGTGGAGTAATAATGATTGGACCTATTCCAATTATTTTTGGAACAAATAAATCATTCACTATCATTGCAGTAATCTTTGCCATAATTTTAATGGTAATATCATATTTCTTATTTTACAGGCCTTTTTTGTAAATAATTAATCCTGGATTAATTAAAATTTTATAGAAATTCTCAAAAAGCCAAATTTTCAAAAGCGAGAGATAAAAATTTATTAATGAAAATGCCAACTAAATAATCGGAGATAAATGGATGCGTATTCTAATATTAACTTCAGGTAAATATGGGTCAAGAATCATAAACAATATTGCTAAGAGAGGTTTAGCGTCTAATATCGTGGGTTTATACGAATTTCCAGATGATTTACCTGAATTTATTGATGAATTTGAAGATTATGTGCCAGAAAATCTTCCTGAATGTGATTTAATCTTATCTATTGGACTATTTGGGGATATAAATATGATAATCCCTATTATAGCATCAAAAACCAATTGCCAATCCATCATAATACCCATACATGATCCTAAACAAATCCCCATAGGTCTTCAGCAGGAGATAATGGATGGACTATGTGAAGCTAGAGTTGTTTTTCCCAAACCATTCTGTTCTCTAAAACCGGTTGGAGATGAATATGTGGATAAATTTGCTAAATCTTTTGGGAAACCCCACCTGAAAATTGAATTTGATGCCAGGATTAAAAAGGTAGAGGTTATAAGAGGAGCTCCCTGTGGTTCAACATGGTTCATTGCAGAAAAACTGGTAGGAGTACCTGTAGATGAAGCTGAATTTGTAACTGGCGATAAATTCCATAATTTTCCCTGTTTAGCTTCCATGAATACTGATCCCGTGATAGGAGACACTATCATGCACCTGGCAGGGTATAAGAGTAAAGAAGCTGTGAAAAATGGATTGGGATTTGCATTTAAAACGGCTATTGTTGATCCGGATATTTGTCAGGGGGGTGAAGACTGTGAATATGTATGTACTGATATCTGCCCCACAGTTAAAATTGGGGATAAAACCATTGTTATTAATGAAGATAAAAAGGTTGAAGTTGATCCTGAAACCTGCGGATGCTGTGAACTATGTATAAAAGAATGCCCATTTGGTGCAATAGGAATAATAGATAAAAAATTATCCTTAAAAAAATCAAAAGATTAAAATTTGATAAAAATAGCCTCAAAAATATGTAGAAACTGTCTAATTTATATTGGGTAAGGGAATATCTAAAATATATGAATAATATAATGGAAAGGAAAAAACTGTTTAAAGTGAAAAATATGAAAGGTAAAGTAATATTTATGGGCGCTGGGCCGGGGGACCCTGAACTTATAACATTAAAGGCTTTTAATGCTTTAAAAAAGGCAGATATTGTAATATACGCTGGTTCACTTGTTAATAAAGAAATTTTAGAATATGTCAAAGGAGATGCAGAAATTTACAACAGCGCATCAATGAACCTGCCTGAAATAATCAAAGTTATGAAGAACGGAGTCAAAGATTCTAAAATTATAGCCAGGGTCCACACTGGAGATCCGTCAATATACGGCGCTATTGGCGAACAAATAGAGATTTTAAGAGAGCATAATATTGAATATGATATTATACCTGGTGTAAGTTCCCTTTTTGCAACTGCATCTGCTCTTGAATGTGAGTTGACATTACCCGAGGTATCTCAAACAGTTATAATAACCCGTCCCGAAGGCAGAACTCCTAAACCATCATCAGAGTCTATTTCAAGTTTAGCCAAACATAATACAACCATGTGTATATTTTTAGGTGTGCATATGATTGGAAAAGTTATGGAAGATTTAAAAAAGCATTACCTACCCCAAACTCCTGTTGCCGTGGTGAAAAAAGCTTCCTGGAAAGATGAACTTATTGTTAAAGGAACATTGGAAAATATTGAAGCTAAAGTAAAATCTGCCGGTATAAAAAAGACTGCTATTATTGTGGTTGGAGATGTCCTAGATCCAGGTAAAATAGTACCATCCAAGCTTTATGATGCAGAATTTTCACATGAATACCGGGAAGGGAAAAGAAGTGATAATGTATAGTACTCATTAGGTATCTTAAGCAACGCCAAAGAATTTTGATTGTTTAAGATTTTAAACGACTATTAATTTAACATAATCCATTTTTCGGCAGGTATAAAAAATATCAGATAATTCTTTCATGCGTTGCCCATTGCCATCCAGGATAAATAGTTCTAAACATTTATGATCTTTTAGATGGCTGTGGATTTGAGTGTTGATTATATCTTCAAAATCATGTTTTATCTCTGTTACTTTATCTTCAGATTCTTGTGGATGGATTAAAACAAGTATTGAATTAATATCTCCTTCTAACGTTTCTTTTTCTTTATTATCTGCAAGGAGCATTCTTGCGCCAGCCCTCATAACTTCAGATCTTCCTGAAAATCCCATTTCATTTTGAAGTTTATTTAGCTCATCTAGCAGTTTTTCATTTAAAGAAACGCTGATTATGGTCATAAAATACTATCAATTAATAGTTATTTATAAATATATTGTTAAAAATTATTAAGATAATATTTAAATATTAATAAGCATAAATTAGTAACAATGAAAAAGCTCTATAAAGGATTTTTAGTCATATTGGTAGTTTTTATCGTTATTATTTCTATATTTCTTACTTATTATTCTCCAATTCCAAGCATGGATAATGCAAGTTCTGATAAAAAAATAGGAGTTGTTGTCACTGTACTTCCCCAGGCAGAATTTGTGGAGAAAGTAGGTGGTGACAAAGTCACAGTAACTACCATGGTTCCACCTGGAGCAGACCCGCATACATATGAACCCATGCCTGAACAACTCAAAAATTTAAGTTCTGCAGATGTATATTTTATGGTTGGTTCGGGAATTGATTTTGAACTAGTTTGGATGGACAAATTCACTTCAATGAACTCTAATATGGAGATCATTAACAGTTCCGAAAATATTGCTCTAATTAAAAATTCGAATACAGATGATGAACATGAAACAAATACAGATCCTCATGTATGGGTTTCACCTAAAAATGCCAAAATAATGGTTGAAAATGTCTACAAAGAATTGAGTTCCATAGATCCTGCTAACAAAGAGTATTATAAAAAAAATAAGGATGAATACTTAAAAGAACTGGATAAATTAGATTCAGATATAATAAAAAGCCTTGAAGATAAGGATAATAGATTAATTATGGTTTATCACCCCGCTTGGGGATATTTCTGCAGGGATTATTCTTTAAAACAAATAGCTATTCAAAATGAAGGAAAAGAACCTACCCCTCAAGGTATTGCAAGTTTAATTAAACAGGCTAAAGAAGAAAATATTAAGGTCATTTTTGTATCCCCCCAATTCAGTTCCAATAGTGCTGAGGTAATAGCAGAAAATATTGGCGGTGAAGTGGTTAGAATTGATCCACTAGCAAAAAATTATGTAGATAACCTATACAAAGTTGTAGATGCATTTAAAAATTCTTAAAGAAGTTTTTGATAAATTAAAAGTCCTTAAAAAGTTTTAACTGCATTAAAAGTTATTAAAGGTTAAATAATGAGCAACATAGCAGTTCAAATGGATAATATATCCTTGAATTATAATAATATACCTATTCTAAGTGATATTAATCTTTCAATAGAAAAAAACGAATTTGTGGCCGTCATAGGACCCAATGGTGGAGGTAAAACTACTCTGTTGAAGGTTATTCTTGGGTTAATCAAACCAGATACCGGCAGTGTGAACGTTTTAGATAAAAGTCCCATAGCTGCCAGATCACAAATTGGTTATCTGCCTCAACATACTCATTTTGATCCAACTTTTCCCATGAATGTGTTTGAATGCGTTTTAATGGGCAGATACAATGGTTTATTCAAAAATTATTCCACTGAAGATAAAAATGCAGTGTCGAATGCTCTTAAAACCGTTAAAATGGAGGATTATGAGGATAGACAGATAGGAAAATTATCAGGGGGACAAATACAGAGAGTTTTAATTGCCCGAACAATTGTAAAACAACCAGAACTTCTTTTACTTGATGAGCCTATGGCCAGTATTGATCCAGAGATGCAAAATGAATTTTATAAACTTTTAGCAAGGATAAATAAAGATATGACAATAATTATGGTTACCCATGATATTGGCGTTGTTTCAACCCATGTTGAGAAGATCGTCTGCTTAAATCGTAAATTATTCTGCCATGGCCCTCCAGAAATAGCAGTCAAAGCTTTAGGTGATGTTTATCAGTGCCCAGTGGAGTTAATAGCCCATGGAATACCCCACCGCGTTCTCGAAAAACACGCTGATGATGAGGATTGAATATAATATACCTCAATCAGATCATGAAAATTCTTTATTAAACTCAGTATCTGCCTTTAATATGACTTAATATGGTAATATGTTAAACTATTCTAAAAAAAGAGGAAATTTAGATGTTTGAAATTCTTCAATATGGATTTATGCAGAATGCATTCCTTGCTGCTATCATGGTTAGTGTAGCTTGTGGAATTGTGGGCACTTATGTAGTAATCAAAAAAATTGTGTTCATAAGTGGTGGTATTTCTCATGCTGCCTTTGGAGGTATTGGTTTAGGTTATCTTCTGGGTATAAATCCAATAATCACCGCCATTCCTTTCAGTATTTTATCTGCATTAAGCATTGGATTTTTAAGTAAAAAGGTTGAAGTAAGTGAAGATACTGCAATCGGAATTTTATGGTCTGTGGGAATGGCGCTGGGTATTATATTCGTAAATTTAAGTCCAGGATATGCTCCAGATTTATTCAGTTATCTTTTTGGAAGCATATTAACTGTGCCTACGTCCGATTTAATCATAATGCTGGTTCTGGATATTATTATTCTAGTTACTGTTTTGCTATTTCGCAGGGAGTTTACTGCCATATCTTTTGATGAAGAATTTTCGAAAGTGGTGGGAATACCCTCAGAGATTATGTATCTCTTGCTTCTATGTTTAGTGGCTTTGAGCGTGGTGGTGCTCATAAAAGCCGTGGGTGTTATACTGATTATTGCACTTCTAACTATACCTGCTGCCATAAGCAAGAACTTCACCCACAATATCAATAGATTAATGGTCTACTCCACGTTTACAGGGATAATATTAACATTTATTGGATTATGGTTATCTTATCTGCTTAATCTAGCCTCAGGAGCTACTATAGTATTGGTTCTGGGATTTACATTTATTTTAGTTTCATTAACAAAAAAATTAGGTGAAAACCATTTAAATTTATAAAGGTGAATAAATTTTATTAGATAAATTTTATTATATTTAAAGGTAATAATATGATTATGAAAAATAGAAACTTGTTTTTTCTGACATTTTTTATATTTTTATTAACTATTAGTTCCATTACTTATGCCGATGTTATAGAACCGGGTATGAAAACAATAAACCTGAATTATAAAATATCAAATATTAATAATTATCCTGATTATGTGTTTTTACTTCACGGAACTCCAAATCCAGATATAGAAATTATTAACTCTTCTGAATTTAGTTTTTACAAATTGAGCACGGTTTCTATTTACGCAATTAAAAAAGCTGATTTTAACCAGGAAATTTTAAATGGAAGCCCTGAAGAGATACAAGCATTTTTCGAAAACAACCCCAACCTCATTAAATCCAACATGACTCTTGATGGAAGTTATGGAGACGTTAAAATTGAAAATCCTTTAAAAGAAGTAACAATAATTCTAGAAATTAAAGATTTAAATTCCAATGAATTAAATATTGAAAAATCAAAGATTATTTATACTTTTGAAGATGGTTCTCAACAAGAAGAGAGTATTGAAGATCAAAATAATTTACCTGAACCTTCTAGGGGTATGTTCAATCTTAATGATTACTGGTGGTTAATAATAGGCGTTCTACTAGTTTTAATGGTAATAGTGATTATAATAGTAAAATTCAGATAAATCTACACTATCAATTACTTATTTTAATTACCAAACTATAGAAGATCTATTTAATAAAAAATCTATATACCATGATTAATATATGGTAATAAAAAATCTATATGCATCAATGAATGTGTTGAATTACGCTAAGTTAATAGGAATATTGTTAGAGGTCAAAAATGATTTTTAGCTCTGATTTGGCTGATACCCTTAAAACAGCTGAAGGAGATTATATTACTATCACTATCATGCCTGGAAAAACGTATTATGGTGAAGTTAAATTGGTGAAAAAGGATTATTTAACTTTAGATCTTAAATTACGTGGCGGTAAAGATAAAACATCTGTATTAATTCCTTTTAAATATATAATATCAATAGAGTTTTAAGATATTTAGATAAATTTAATAAAAATTTTTAAAAATAAAAAAAAATTTAATCTGATTTTAACCTTTTAATTCCATCAGGAGCACCAATTATAACCTCATCAACCATCTTTGAAAATATACCATTATCCACAACCCCCGGGATATAGTTAATCTCTTTTTCCAGTATACTTGGATTATGGATTTTATCAAATTTAGTATCGATAACAAAGTTGCCATTATCAGTTATAATAGGACCATCTTTCTGTTGGGCCATTCTAAGAGATGGAATACCTTTTAATTTGATCAATGCTTTTTCAACTACTTTTAAAGCCTGAGGAATGATTTCTACAGGTACTGGGAAATTTCCTAATTCATCCACTATTTTTGATTCATCTACAATGACGATAAATTTTTCTGCAGCATTATCCACTATTTTTTCAAGTGTGTGGGCAGCTCCCCCACCTTTAATAAGATTCAGATCAGGATCAACTTCGTCTGCCCCATCAACTGCAATATCGATTTCATGTTCATTAAGAGTAGTTAAAGGAATGCCAGAATCTCGGGCAATAAAGAAGGATTGATATGATGTAGGAATTCCCATAATCTCAATTTCTTCATTTTTTATTCTTTCACCTAATCTGGTTATGAAATGATGAGTGGTAGATCCAGTTCCTAATCCAACTACATTACCGTCATTTACGCGTTTTGCTGCTTCATATGCTGCCATTTTTTTAAGGTTCATAGAAAAGTACTCCTTTAAGTTATCGAAATATAACCGTTATATTAAGTTTAACAACAATTTGAATTTATTTGGATAAATAAAATATAATAGTTATAGGCTCAAAACTGCTTCAGTAATATCTAATCCTTTAATACATTTATTTTTAGGTTTTCCCTTATTTTTAATGATTTTACATTTGTCACCATTTTTTAAACCATCTGGGAAACATAGATCTCGCATTAAACATTCTTCTTCACAATCAGGAGCATTGAAAACTATCATTGATCCTTCAAATGCAATTTTTGTATCAACTAATGTGTTGATAAATGCTTTTTCTACTTCCACAACTTTAACTTTATTACCTTCATGAATAGGGCAATTATGTTCAGTATCTTTAACATTTTTAATGACATACATCCTCCCTATTTCCAGTGAATCAATACAGGTACTTTTGAACCTGCATTTTTCGCATTCAGTGGCTTCACCATAATGAAGAAATTTTAATCCCTTTTTTGCAAGATTTTTCCCAATAAGTGTAATCAATCAAATCACCCCAGTGGTGGTAGCTAGTTTCTCCGCTGCTTCCCTGGTAAGGCCACGATCCCCTAAAATTGTGTACCTCTCTTTTCTAATAGTATGAGCTATAGTTAACGCTTCAATAATATCTTCAGGTTCAATTCCTAATTCATGTGCAGTGGTGGGGGCTTTTAGAGTTTTTAATGCATCCCGTATAAATTTCCAATCAGCGCCGTGTAAGTGCATCATCATTATGGTGCCCACTCCACATTGTTCACCATGTAATGCTGGTTTTGGACATATAATATCCAATGCATGGCTGAATTTATGTTCAGAACCACTTGCTGGTCTGCTGGTGCCGGCAATACTTATGGCAATACCGCTGCTTATTAGTGCTTTAACCACCATTCTTGAACTTTCCACCAGCCCCTCTTTTATAGCATCTGCAGATTTGATTATCATCTTTGCAGTCATAAGTGAAAGTGCAGAAGCAGAACTACTGTAATATTCATTCAAAAGACGATTGGCCAGTTTCCAATCCATGATAGCTGTGTAATTTGATACAATATCTCCACACCCAGCTGCAAGTAGCTTAAATGGGGCTTTACTTATAATCTCTGTATCTGCAATAACTCCAATGGGCGGTTGTGCCTGGAGTGATACTGTACCTTTTTCACTCCGTATAGATGCTCTGGGAGAGGCTATACCATCATGGGAGGCCGCAGTAGGGACACTGATAAAATGAATATTGGAGCGTGTGGATGCCATTTTTGCCACATCGATAACTTTTCCTCCCCCAACACCCAAAACAACCGATACAGAATCTATAAAATTTTCAACACTGGAAACAGCTTTTTCAGATGCTTCATCTATTTTAACAGTTTCCACGTCAAAGCCTTCATTTTGAAGGCTCTCAGTAGCCTTTTCTCCCCCTATTTTCAGGGTTTTAGGTCCTGTTACCACTAAAACTTTGCCAGAAAAACGTAAATCTTTACAGATAGTTCCTGTTTTTTTTATTACTCCCACACCAGTATGAATTTCCCGGGGTAATTGAATCTTTTTTGCATCCATTTTTTTTACCTTCAATCATTATAAGATTTAAACCCATAAAATAATTTTGATTTTATCTAAGAAATTTATTAGAAATACTAATTGATTTAATCTGATACTACATATATTAATTACTATTACATATTGCAATAAATCTATACTCAACAAATTGATAACACACTAATATTAAACTACTAAACAATCAATCGCTAAATACTATTATTCCATAAACAATTTCCATATCAATAAAAATACACATAATTGATTTAGTTTTGATACTAAATAGTATTATATTACTTAAATTCCAATAAATGAAATACTTATATTAATTTGTATAACACTTTAAAAATTACGGTGAAATAATGTCAGAATTCAGTGAATGGTTTCATAAAATCCTGGAAGAAGCAGAAATAATCGATATCAGATATCCTATTAAAGGTATGCATGTCTGGATGCCACAAGGATTTAAAATAAGAAAAAATGTACTTAATATATTGAGAGATATCCTGGATGAAGAACATGAAGAAGTACTATTCCCCTTACTAATACCCGAAGATGAACTGGCAAAAGAAGGTATACATGTTAAAGGTTTTGAATCTGAGGTTTATTGGATTACTCATGGCGGTTTAACCAAGTTAAACAAGAAACTGGCTTTAAGACCTACCAGTGAAACAGCAATGTATCCCATGTTTTCATTATGGGTAAGATCACACACAGACCTGCCTCTAAAGTATTACCAAATAGTTAACACCTTCCGCTATGAAACAAAACATACACGGCCTTTAATAAGAGTTAGAGAAATCACAACTTTTAAAGAAGCCCATACCATGCACTGTACTAAAAAAGAAGCTGGAGATCAGGTAAATTACGCTATAGAGTTATATAAAAGATTTTTTGACATGTTAGGAGTACCATACGTTATAACCAAGAGACCTATTTGGGACAAATTCCCTGGTGCAGATTATACCATGGCTTTTGATACAATCATGCCCGATGGTAAAACTTTACAAATTGGAACTGTCCACAATTTAGGCCAGACCTTTGCCCGTACCTTTGATATAACCTACGAAACTGCCTCAGGTGATCATGAATATGTTTACCAAACCTGTTACGGACTTTCTGACCGGGTTATTGCCTCAATAATTGGTATTCACGGTGACAAAAAAGGTTTGTGCCTACCCCCAGATATTGCCCCCTATCAAGTTGTAATAGTTCCAATTATTTTCAAGGAAGGTGGTGAAGAAGTATTGAAACTTTGTCAAGAAATCAAAGAATCACTGGAAAAGGAAGGCAACTTAAAAGTATACCTGGATGACCGGGATATGAGGGCTGGTAAGAAATTTTATGAATGGGAAATGAGAGGAGTTCCGCTCAGAATAGAGTTAGGCCCGAGGGATATTAAAAATAAAAATATGGTGGTTTTCCGTAGAGATAACCTGGAAAAAGAATCAATTCCACTAGGAAATGACGTATTTAGTCAGGTTAAAGATATGTTGAGTAAAGTTAAAGTGGACATGAAAAGTAAGGCAGAAAAAGTATTTAATGATAATATCGTGAGTGTTGAAACTGTGGAAGATGCACGAGAACATATTGAAAAGTACCGTGGTATTGTTAACTTTTACTGGTGTGGTGATGAGGATTGTGGAAAGGATCTGGAGGAAAAGGTTCACGTTGACATTTTAGGTGTTCAAGAGGAATACGAAGAAGAAGGAGAATGCATTAACTGTGGTAGTAAGGCAAAATACAAGACTTTAATAGCTAAAACATATTAATAATAAACCTAAGGACACTACCAACAAAAACTGATCCAGGAAATATATTATTTAAAGTAATTCGATCTACCTAAATTTAAAGAAATAGATAATTGGAAAATTCTTAGTAATGAGGATAAAGAATGAATATAAGAGTAATCTTCGTTGTTTTCATAATTGTTGCTTTTGCCTTTGGCACTGGAATCTGGAGTTATCTCTCCCTACAAGGACTAGATATTAATCAAGCTTACGAAACAGGAGCATTAGAAATAGTACAAAATAGCAGTGCCGGTGCAGTACCCCATGACATTACAATAAAAAATAACGGACTCGAATCAGTGAAAATTAAAGTTGGAGATACTCTTACTAGTTCCACAAGTGAAAACATGGTTATTGCCGAGAGTAAGATAATTGATCCTGATTCTGTTACCAATGTCAAGGCTTACTGTATAGAACCTGAAAAAAGAGCGTTAGCTGGTGAAAAACTCATCCCCACCAACAGTAGTTCCAGTCGAATCATTCAAATAATAAAAGATTCCAATATGCAAAACCCAGAAGGGGCTCTGAAAGCTCAACTTCAGATATGGGTACTGGTATCTGGGGGAAATTTAAATATTTATCGTGCTGAACCATACGCAGTTATTAAGACCCAAGGATTATCCTATACAGAAATGCGAGATAACGTTTCAGAGGCAAAAATCGAGGTTATGACCAAATTTAACATGAGCGAAGAACAGTTAAGAAATGTACAGAATCTTTCAGATGCAGATCAGGGGCAGAGCTGGATAGACGGAATTATAATATGGATCAGGACAAATTTAGGCATTTAAACTATTTTTAATAAATGAATTTGATTGAGTGAAATTTTAGATTTTTAAGAGGTAAAAATGAATAAAAAAACTTGTGCAATAATACCAGTTTCACGTTTCTACCATGCAAAAACTAGATTATCACCAACATTAACCATTAAAGAACGTGAAAATCTGTTAAAATCCATGTTAAAAGATGTAATAGCTTCATTAAAAGAAACATTAGATGTAGTTGCAGTTATAAGCTCAGATGATGACGTTTTAAACTACGTGAAAAAATTGGAAGTTACACCAGTTAAAGAGAAGGGAAAAACTGATCTGAACGGTGCATTAAGTCAGGCTGTTGATTTTTGCTGGGAAACTTGTGATAAAATATTAATAACACCTTCAGATGTACCTCTAATTAAAAAAGCCCATATAGAAGACATGCTAAAAATGGGTGAAAAATTTGATATGGTAATAGCCCCTTCAAAGGGTGGGGGAACCAATGCCATATTATTTACCACCCGGGATATGAGAACTAAATTTGGAGATTACAGTTTTTTTGAACACTTAAAAGAAGCAGAATCAAATAATATATCCTTCGGCGTATATGATTCCTTTTACTTATCCATGGACGTGAATACTGCTGAAGATTTGGGTGAAATAATTTTACATGGCCATGAAACCGAAACCCAGAAATATTTAAAATCTTTGCCCTTGAAAATTCGTTCCAACCATGGTTCTGAAAGATTAGAAGTCAAAAGAGTAGAAAAAGATGAAACTTAAATCAGCCATTTCCATAGCCGGATATGACCCTTCAGGCGGTGCAGGTATTCTAAATGACGTTCGAACCTTCACTGCATTAGGTATATATGGAACTGCAGTAATAACGGCCTTAACTGCCCAAAATATATATAAAGTGGAAGACATATTTCCCGTTGACCCTGATTTTATTGAAAAAGAGATTGAACTTATTCTAGAGCAGGAACAAATTGAATACGCAAAAACAGGCATGCTCTACTCTGAGAAAATAGTTAAATGCGTGGCCCACAAGGTTTCTGAACATGAGCTGAAAGTGGTAGCAGATCCAGTGATGGTAGCTGGGTCTGGTGGTTTTTTATCCCAGAAAGATTTTGCAGATTCTCTCAAAAAATATCTCCTACCCCATGCCTTATTGACAACTCCCAATATATCTGAAGCTGAAGCATTATCTGGTTATAGAATAGAGGATGAAGATGATGCAATGGAAGCTGCATTAAAGATAGGGGAAATATGTAACGTGGTTATTACAGGAGGTCATCTTCAAGGTAATGACACTTATTTTGATGGGACAGTAAAGGTAATTGATGGAGAAATCATAAAAAGTAAAAACACCCATGGCAGTGGTTGTACCTATTCATCAGCAATAACTGCCTATTTAATTAAAGGATTCAGTTTAGAAGAATCAGTTCGAAAAGCTGGCATATTTGTAACTGAAAGTATAAGATACGGGTACAAAGGTACCCTTAATCAATTTTGGAAATAAATATCTTAAAAATTCATATCCTCTTAGTATATTTTAATTCCCTGAATTTTATGATAAACTTTGTGCCTTTAATTCTTTCCATGGTTAAATCTGCGTCTAACTGGTCTACTAAACTCATTATTAGTTTCATCCCCAGAGTCGTGGAATTTTCTAATTCTAAATCATGAGGCAAACCTACACCATCATCACTGATACTCATTATGAATATACTATCCTTTTTTCTAAGTCCAATAGTTATTGTACCGTTTTTACCGTGAGGAAATGCGTGTTTCAGGGAATTTGTTATTATTTCATTTAATAGTAATCCTAATGGAATTGCGGTGTCAATACCTAAATAAAAAGTATCCAGGTCTAAATTGAGTTTTATAACATTTGAATCAATGCCATTCGAACTTAAAAGACCCAAAGCAAGACTTTTTATATAATCTGCGAAGTTAATTCTGGCCAGATCTTTTGATTGGTATAGCTTTTCATGCACCATAGCCATAGATTTTACACGGTTCTGGCTTTCTTTAAAAACAGATTTAACATTCTCGTCTTCAAAATAGGAGGATTGAAGATTTAAAAGACTGGTTATTATCTGCATATTATTTTTTACACGGTGATGAATTTCTTTAATAAGCATCTCTTTTTCATTGAGAGATCTTTTTATTTCATTTTCAATTTTTTTATGGTGAGTTATATCCCTTATTATCCCCATGAAAGATTCTACATTTCCCTGATCATTTTTTATCACTGAAACATTCACTTCACCTGAAAAATTTGTTCCATCCTTTTTCGACATCTTAAATTCTGTATTTTTTAAAATACCCTTATTAAAAACATTTTCAAAAAAAGGGAATATTCGTTCTTTTTCAGTTGAATCAATAATTTTAGTAATATTTTCACCTATTAGTTCCTTTTTATGATTATAATCATACAATTCCAGTGCTCTCGGAGATAAAAACTTAATGGTTCCTTTTAAATCTATAACAATTAATGCATCGGGAGAAGTTTTAATCAATGTTTTATACATCTCTTCTGATGCTTTCAATGCTTTCTCAGCATTCTTTTTATCGGTTATATCCAAAAGCGATATTAAAGTCTTTTTTGTTTCGGGGATAAGGGACGCCGTTGAAAAAATATTTTTTATATTGCCCTTTTTAGTTAATAATTTAAATTCATAATTTCGAGGAGCAGCGTGGGAATGGGTTGGATCTAATCTTAAAGTGTGATAATGGCTCATTTTTTTTCTATCTTCATCTGCAACAAAATCCAGAAAGGCCTTTTTTCCAATAATATCTGTTTTGGAATAACCAACAATTTTTTCAAATTCTTTATTTATCAACGCAATTTTACCATCTTCTTCAATAGTAGCAGTAGCAGTTCCTGTATTTTCAAAAATAGTTTTATATTTTCTCTGACTCACTAATATCTTATTATTCAATAATTCCAACCGATATAACATTTGATTTATCGAATTACCTAATTTCTGTAATTCATCATTTTCAGTTACTGAAACTCTTTTTGATAGGTCAGAAGATTCACCAATTGTTGTTACATCATTAATTAATCCTGACAAACGTTTTAAAATTACTTTATCAAGGTATAATAATAGTATTACCCCAATTACCAAACCGATAATTAGAAAGGAAAGAAGATAATAAAGTACAGTTTCATAAAACTGTTCATGAATGGTTCTAGGCATTTTAACATTTAAACTGTAAACTGCTTTTCCCAGGTCATCCCTTAGAATTGTAAAAGAATTAATAGAATTGGATTCATTACTTTGTATCATCACTGGGGTTTCTTTGGAGAATGAAGGATCTATCTCATTAAAGTACATGTTTTGAGTAGTGTGTGGTATAAATTTGATTTCAGAAGTTTTAATTCCAGTATTCCTCTTAATTTCCTCTGAATTAAAATATCGGCCTACCATTAAAAAATAGCTGGTACTTCGGTTATTTCCAGAGGATATGGGCCAAATAGAAATTATCATTGGATTATTTGATAAAGCAAGAACTCCATTAACTGAGGTGTTAGAGTTCGAATTGATGGAACCGTTTGATATATAATTTTTTAATTCATCTGATACCGGGATTTGTTTCTTTTTTTCTAAATCGAATGCTTTGGAGTATAGTACACGCTTGGAAGAATCATATATTACAACTAAATTTATTCTCGAATTTATAAAATTTTGATTGGTTAAATTTTTTTTAATATAATTAGATTCCTGTTCTGGTGATAATAATGAAGTATCAAAGTTCTTTGACATGTATTGAGCCGTATCATTTAAACTCTCCATGTCTTTTAGTAAAGCTCCCTGGATTATTTCCATATTTCTACGGGCATTATTTTCATCTATTTCATCAAAACTATGAATTATTAAAGCTTGAGAAACCATATATAACGTGAAAATAAGTACTATCAATGTTACTCCGATTATTATCAAGGTTTTTCCACGTAAATTCATCAATTTTTCTCCGATTACATGCGATTTTTTACAGATTAAGATGCTTATACTTAAACTAATATTTAAATTGTGCTATACACGAATATTAAAACACATTTAGAGAACAAAATGTTAATACTATATATAGATAATTTAAATTAATATAAAAGAGGTTTTTAAATGAAAACTAGATGGAAACTATTTATAATATTGTTAATTTTAAGTCTAATTGGAATTATTACAGTAATCCCCTATTCATTAACTCTCCAAGGAGGAATCCCTGCAGAATTACCAGTGCCCTTGCATATATTATTAATTGCCCAGATAATACAAAATACAGTTTTATTTGCAGTTTTAATAGGTTTGGGTCTTTTTATAGCTAAAAAAATAGGATTTGGCCTTCCTATACTTGAAGGATGGTTAGAGGGAAATGAAGTTAGGAGTTACCTAAAATCTATTTTAGGAATATCAATTGGTTTAGGAGTAGCTGCAGCTATTTTGATTATAGTTTTTGATAACATTTTCTCTTTAATGGGTGTTACCCTAATTGGAGCCACTGCAACTCAAATCAATCCTCCAGCATGGCAGGGTTTTTTGGCATCATTCTACGGCGGAATAAATGAAGAAATAATGATGAGACTGTTTTTAATGAGTCTTTTTGTCTGGATCTTCTATAAAATTAAAAAAACTGCCCAGGGCAAACCTACATCAATAGGAGTATGGTTGGCTATAATTATAACAGCAGTTCTATTCGGTATTGGACACCTGCCTATAACCAGTGCTATAACTGCTATTACTCCAGGTATTATACTTCGTGCCATAGTTTTAAATGGAATTGGTGGAATAATTTTTGGATGGCTATACTGGAAAAAAGGTTTAGAATCCGCCATGATCTCTCATTTCTCGGCAGACATAGTTTTACACGTAATTCTTCCCATAATAATACTAATATAAAACAGCAAATAATTATAAGAAGATAACTGCTAATTAAGGAGTTGTAAAAATATTAAATTAAAAATTTAATAAATATCTCTTTCAACGAATGAAATGAGATATTTACTTTTTTCAAATAAAAAAAAATAGAATAAGATACTCAAATTTAAAGAAGTTCATCTCTTAAATCTATTGTATCTTCCAGATCGGGCCCTGTGGATATAATGGTTACAGGAACACCGGTTTCGCCTTCAATTTCATCAATAAATCTTTTAATTTCCATGGATAGTTTTGAGTAATCTTTTACTCTTTCGCACTGTGGATAAAGTCTGTCAACACAGGTCAATGCTATTTGGGTTGCTCCATTTATCATGCATGATTCTTTGGCCAGATCCATGTCAAAAAGGCCAACTCTTCTTCTTCTGCCAGTTACGGTTCCGTATTCTTCCAGGCCCATTTCTTCTGCCTTTTTCTGACTCATTTCTGTACTGAAAGGTCCTTCGCCGACACGGGTTATATACGATTTGAAAACTACTATTACATCGTCCACCCGAGTTGGTCCAACACCCACGTCTGCGGCGGCTGTGCTTGCAGTTGTATCCTTACTGGTGACAAAAGGATAAGTACCATAATAAAGTGAAAGACCAAAACCTTGTGATCCCTCAATAAAAACATTTTGTTCATTATCTAAAGCCCCATTAACCTCTTTAGGAACGTCGGTTGTGTAAGACTTCATTTCATCAACATCCCCAGCAAGCTTGGCCACCCGCATTACCCGGTCAGAGTTTGCAGGGCCACAGCCAGTACCAGTACTTCCTATCTTCTTGGAAAGATAATCAGAAGCCTGATCCTGCTCTTTATGTTTTTTTTCTATGATTGCACATCTATAATCAGCAAAAGTTCTACCTTTAACATCATATTTATTCAGATAATCTAATTCATGTAAAAATACCTCTGGATCTACTAAGACACCTGCCCCAATTAGTAGTCTTGCCCCAGTATGAACAAATCCAGAAGGAGTTAGTCTTAATCCATATTTTTCACCGTGAAATTCTACAGAATGCCCTGCGTTGGGACCTACTCCTGCTCTTGCTATGATGTCGGGTTTATCGTTGTAACAAAGATATGTAATACATTTTCCTTTGCCTTCGTCACCCCATCCGCCTCCAACTAATACACTACATGTCATGTGAAATACTCCTTATATTATAGCCTCTTTTATATTAAAAAAGATTTAATAAAAACTTTTCCCTTACTAAAAATTCTATATAACAAAAATTATTTTAATAACCATGATGATCAAAATATTGATTATTAAGCTTTATTATTGAATAAAACATTATCTTGGCCCGACAATTTGTTTAAATATTTCTGGTGTGAACTTTCTCTGAAGTGCAATTAAAATGTGCTGCTCCAATGCCTCCTCTAAAGTTTCTTCTGTGATTTTCTCCTCTCCTTTCCGGATTCTTATGGCCTGGGCAATCTGGGCAATGTCACGTGCATGGGCGAAAGTGGGCTGAAGATTTTCCCCTCCCTGTGATGTTTTCAGGTAAACCTTTTCAAATCTTTTTAAGATCCCTTCATCATATTCCTCGTTTAATTCATCAAGATTCCTCTTGAATACCTCTAAAATTTCATCAGTGGAAGGATTCTCCAGGAAAATGTGTAAGGGAGCTCTTCTTAAATGGGCCTCATCCATAATAGTTATTTCTAGGTTGGTGGAAAATGCCGGAATAAAATGAGTTTGAACCACTATAGGGGCACCTTTTATATAAATAACATCTCTCTTGTTCTCTAGCGGTACAATTAATCGGTTTAAAAGGGCGTTATGATCCTCTTTCTGCCTACCCAAGTCATCTAAAAGCAGAACACCTCCATTAGCCTTAATAATGGGAGAAGTTTCATAAACACCCTTGTTAGGATCATAATTCGTTTCTAGTTTTTCTGTATTCAATTCTGACCCAGTAAAGACAAATGGGGCGTATATTTTAATCCATCGGGGATCTTCCGGCTGTTTTTTAGTGGGTCGGTGAAAATCAGGGTCATATAACTGTATGACCATTTCATTAAACTCGATAAATTTAGGGATTATAATAGGAGGTAGGAGATCTGACATTTTACTGGTTAGGAATGTTTTACCAGTTCCCGGGGGCCCGTAAATAAAAAGACCTGTTCCTCCGATGGATGCTTCCACTAATGTTTTTTTAGCTCTTTCCACCCCTACAACATCTTTAAAAGCTTTTTCAACCACTTCAGGTGGTATTTGTAATGGGAATCTGTCCTTAAGCTGTACTTCCATTATTTTGTAGTAAACATCGTAAGATACCGGGGCCAGACCTACATATTGATTCTCAGTTAAAAGTTTAGCTGCCTTTTGATACCCTTTCTTCTTTATTGTGTACTCAACACTGGGAAATAAAAATCCTCCCCCGGTAGGAACACACAGATCATCGGCCTCCAGCATTTTAAGGATTTCTTCCAGGAGATCAATATTTAATCCGGTTATTTCGTGTATTTGGCTTACCTTTATATTTCCATAGGTTGAAACCACCTTTAATACCAGATTTTTTATGAAAGCATCAGAAAGATCAATTTCTTCTAAAGATTTAGGTTCTTTAAGGATTGCAAAAAGTTTACGCATTTTCCCATCATGGTAGTAGTCCATGTAATCACTTACCCCTCAAATTATAATAATGAATATAATATGTGTTTATTAATAGATATTTTTATTTAAGAAACTTGATTAAATTGAGTATTATTCATAGCACATTATATGCTTTTTGGCATTAAATAATCATTTTCTCAAAAAAACAAAAGATTTTCGTTAAACAATTTTGAATATAATGATATTATAATTGATTTTTTCGACATTTAACCAAAACAATTTACATTTGACCAGTACAACTATTTTCATGATACTAATTAAATTATAAACTAATCTATTTATTCTTAAATCAATATACGGCTTTATATTACAGATATAAATCATTAATAATAACCATCATTGCAGCCATGATATATGGAAATCCTGTTTTATATGATAAATAAAATACCACAGTCCGCATGCTGACTAACTGGTGAAGATTTAGAAAATAAGATTAACAAAACCAATACGAAATATCTTTGAGAAAAAAATAAAAAAAAGGATAACCGGCAGTGGGATTACAAGGTGATTACGGCTTTTTTTCTGCTTGGTTTTCCTTTGCGTGCTCTAAATGGAAATTCTCTACCTTTATGGCTGTGGGTTTAAAAGACTGTTTATCTGGTCGTCGCTGAGGTCGTAATGGTAGAATTTTGAATAAAATTCTTTTGTCAGGCTGTTCATATCTATATCCTGGAATTTCTCAGGATAAATAGTTTTAGCAGTCCAAGGGATCCCCAAAATTATGTTTACACCTGGTGGTCTGTCAAACCAGTTTAGAGGATCTTGTGGAATTAAATAAACCTTCTTTTCTTTTACTGCTTTAACATTCTGCCATTTAGAATCGTTGTAAACTTTTTTGTAGAAATTAGGGTCGCCCACAAGTATTACATCTGGATTCCAGCTTAACACTTGTTCCATAGAAACATCTGACATACCATAACCCTGTTTTAGGGGGACATCTGCCACATTTATTCCACCACACAGTTCAATTAACTGAGAATGTTGTGAACCTGTTGGATCAGTCTGCAACCCTTCAGGACCTTCAGCATAATACACAGTCTTTTTCTCACTTTCCGGAATGGTAGAAACCGTGCTGTTAACCTTCTTGAGCATGGTTTCATAGAAAACAATTAACTCATCGGCCTTTTCCTGAACTCCTAAAAACTCTCCCATAAACTTTATAGGTGCCCTGTATTTGGTTACATCCGAAACATCTAAAACTGCTACAACCGGGACTTGACCAAATTTTGCCTGTCTTTCATCTACTGTTGCATTAGGATCTCCTTTTGGATTAGAACCTTCTAACACCACATCTGGATTTATAGATAGAAATGTTTCATAGTTCCCAGTTTGTTTTCCAAACCAACCACCTACTTCAGGGATGTCTTTATATTTTTGTTGAATAAATTGGCCTGTTGGTTTAAAACTCCACCCTCCTAGCTTGTCGGGAGCAAGCATATAAACTAAATTAGTAGTGGGAGGGGATGTAGCAACCACCTTGTTTATCTGGGCAGGTACTGTAACGTTCCTGCCTAACATGTCCGTAACCTGGACTGTTTGTCCATTTGAAACCGACGAATTATATGTTAAATACCCCCCTACAGCAGCAATTACGATTATAACTGCTGCAACAAGTAAAATCGTGTTTTTTCTCTCCAATAAACCGCCTCCTTATTATTTCTTCCACCAAATTAATACCCAACTGGGGTTATTGTATGGAAGCGTAAATTTCGAATCTTCTGTTTTAACTAATCTTTCAGCTAAATATTTTCTCAAAATAATCTCTTCTTCATCACCTAAACCGCCAATTCTCCACCGAAGCTTTTCAATTGCTTTATCAATATTGGGGTAATACTGCTGACTTCCAGTTTCAAGCATCTCGACATTGGCATAGATTCCCAGTTGATGAAGGATATTGTAAACACAGATATAATCGGGATGCTGGTTAAATTCTTTTTCAATAATTTCTGCACATTCTCTGTCAAATTCTCTGGCTAATACTCCCCACAATGTAATATAGACATATTTTTTAGCAATTTGATTGAGTTGTTGAAGTAACTCTCCAATGTCACATATACCGTTTAGACATCGGGAGGCTAAAACAACGTCATGAGGTTCAATATCATTTTTTACATCTAAATCTTCAATTCTCTGATTTACAGAGGTTATATTATCTAAACCTTCGTTTTCTGCATTTTCTTTTAACATGTCAAGCATTTTTGGTGACATGTCCATGGCAGTTACTTGTTTGGCTTTTTTAGCCAGAGGTATGGTAACTATCCCGTTTCCACATCCAATATCCAGTACTGTGTCATTTTTATCAATTTTGATTTTATTCAAGAGCTCCTCGGAATAATTATCCTTTTGGGTCCATTTACCAAATTTTGGTGCGATTTTATCCCATGAACCTGAACTTTTTTTGTCAGGTAGCCCTTTAACAGCCTCATTCCACAGCTCATTCCAGTAAATTAGTTGATTTATGTTGTCATCTGATTTTTGCATAATTATTTCTCCAATTAACCGTGATTTTCTAAATAGAAAATTAAATTAATGAATTTGATTTAATTCTCTAATTTGAAGGATTTTTTTGGGTACTAATTACAAATTTAATTTAATATAATTTACTTAACTCTTTTTATCGATATGTACATATAAGCATTTCGATAATTCTTTTCAATTTTAGAAAAAATTATTGATGTTTTTGAAAAAATATGATTAAAAACAGATAGACAAAGATCTATAAAACTAGAAAAATAGCACATTTAATTACCAACTGTTTTTTTGATTTTCAAGAAAAATATTTTCCAAAAAAAGATTATTAATTGAGATTAAAATTTGGAATCTTCAATTGCCAGAACTGACCACAAACTCAATCCCAAAATAAATTATAATTCGTATCAAAAATCTATCAACATATATATTTGATGAGTTATGGTTAGAGGTTATGACACTAACCATCTAAAATTTTTAAAATAATTTTATAATATACTTGGTATAAAATAAGTCTATAATATTTGGTGATTTAATTGAAAGACAAAATAAAAAAAACCAATTCCCATAAAGACATTCTTTTATCTTCATTTTTGGATATATGCTGTTTTTTGATAATTTTTATTGTGATTATTGCAGGAGTTCTAACCCCATCCCCTGATACATCGCCAGCCACCAGTACCTCTTCAATAGAAGTCACCAGTGAAATTTTGGGAAATGAATCTATGGGTAGGGTTACCAAAGAAGGGCCCTATGGAAATCCAAATTCCATCACGAAAATAGCCTATATCATGGGCATGCACCCGCGTGAATCAAGATCCCATAACGCCACCATGGCCATTATAAGAAATAATTCTAAATCTCTTGAGAATTGTTACTACCTTTATTATATTAACATCACCCAGGAGACCTATGATTATACCATGGGGCGGTTGAATGGTCAGAAATTGGCTTACAAATACGTTGTTCCCGATGTAAATTCCGATAATTACAGCTTAGTGATAGATGTACATGCTTCTAATGGACTCTACATAAACACACCGTATGTATTTGTACCCATAAATGATAATAAATCATTAAACATCTCTAAAAATCTTACAGATTCCTTGGACTGGCTTTATTATTTTGATCTTCCAAATCCATCCAGTCTTGAGTACTGTACTCTCCCTATAATTGAAAATGGAACACCAACCATTATATTCGAAGCTTATGGAACTCCCAATAACACCATAAAAGACCAGGTAAATGAATTCATATGGGCTGTGGACAAACTAAAACTTTAAGAGATAAAATGTTAACAATTCTAGTCTCAGCCCTATTAAGAGATGTAAGAGTGTAATTTAATTATCAATCACTTTATGATTTTAATTAAAGAGTTTATTGCCAGTCCCCCCCCCCCTTTGGATTTGAAAAGTAGTTTTATAATTTATCAATCGAGAAGAGTTGGCAATGACCAGTACAGACCCTAAATTATGGATTAACGCTCCAAAAACTGGTCCAATAAGACCAAAGGCTGCAAGGAGAACAGCTACCAAATTAATCAAAATAGGAACTGCAATATTAATGTTTATAGTACTTAAAACTTTTCTAGAGAGAGTTATAAGTTCGGGGATCTTACCTATATCATCAGACATTAAGGCAATATCTGCAGTTTCTATTGCCACATCAGCTCCTAATGCCCCCATAGAAATACCAATATCTGATATAGCCAGGGCCGGTGCATCATTAATCCCGTCACCAACCATGCACACCTTTTTATTATCAGCTAAATGGTTCTCAAGGATTTGTACCTTACCTTCAGGAAGCTGGTCTGGATAAACCTCATCTATACCGACCTCTTTGGCAATAGAAAGGGCCACATTTTTATTGTCCCCAGTTAACATAAGAATATCATTTAAACCCATCTTTTTAAGCTGGCGTATTGTTTCGGGTGCATTGGGTTTTATTCTATCTGCTACAGTTATTAGACCTACAATAAAGTCTTCAACTGAGACAATCAAAACTGTTTTTCCCGTGTTTTCCTGAAATGAAGTGAGATCCTGCTCATTCTGATTTAATTCAATAGATTCGGCCTGGTCAATGAGCTTTTGATTGCCAACATTAACCCTTCTATTATCTACTACTGCAGAAACCCCTTTACCTAACATCATTTCAAATTCTTGAGGATCAAATACATCTATAGATTCTTGCTGCGCTTTTAAATAAACTGCTTTACCCAGAGGGTGTTCTGAAAACTTTTCTGCAGTTGCTGCTAGTCTAAGAATCTCTTTTCTGCTGTAGTCTTTGTGTAGTGGTAAGATTTCAATAACTTCAGGTGTTCCATTAGTAACTGTTCCTGTTTTATCAAATAGTACAGTATCAATTTGGGCCACATTCTCCAGTGCTTCGCCACTTTTAATTAGTATACCTTTACGTGACGCATTTCCGATGCCGGCCATGATAGCTGTGGGTGTGGCAAGTACCAGGGCACAGGGACAGAAAACAACCAGGATAGTCACCAGCCTTATGATATCCTTGGTTAGTAAATAGGTAACTACCGAAGCTATGATGGCCATGGGCACTATAAATGTGGCTACCCTGTCGGTTATCCGTACTATAGGTGCTTTTTTATCTTCTGCCTCTTTAACCAATCTTATTAATTTTGCAAGGGAAGTATCTTCACCAATCTTGGTGGCCCTAACCTCAATGACCCCTAAATGGTTTAATGTCCCTACAAATACCTCATCATCCACACCTTTATCAACAGGTATAGACTCTCCAGTCATAATGGACTGGTTTATAGAAGTGTGGCCTTTTATTATAATACCATCTATCGGGATGGTTTCACCGGGTTTAACCAGTATTACGTCATCTATCTTTACATCTTCAATGGAAACTTCTTTTTCACCGCTAGAGGTCCTTATCCTGGCCACAGGAGGTGCGAGCTGAAGTAATTTTTTAACACTTTCCTGCGCTTTTCTAACAGTCCTATCTTCTAAGATTTCGCCGATCATCATGATAACTGCTATTTCTCCAGCTGCAAAATATTCACCAATAGCAACTGACGCTATCAAAGCAATGCTAACCAGAATTCCTGCTTTTATATCAAATTCCTGGATCAATGCTTTTGCTGCTTCAAATACAATGGGAGTACCACTTATAACTACACTGATGAGTGCCACATCAAAGGGTAAAATATTATTAAGCCATCCAAACCAGCTGATTAAAAGGAATATAGCCGAGATAATTGTTAAAACAATTGTCCAGAACTCCCGGTTCATTTGTAGTTGGTTAATGTTAAATTTCAATCCGGTGCACCTTTCCTACCTTTATAAAAAGTTTTGATAGATAACTAATCTTTTGCATCTTTAATAACAGATTCAATCCGGTCTTCTATTATATCCACCAGCCGGGAATCTGCCCCCAGAGGCTCACCGTATAGGATCTGGCCATCAAACTCAATTTCCTCATTATGGTCACTGCCATGTGCATGGTGGTGACTGTGTTTATGTGAAGATTCATCATTTTTTAAACCAAGGATGCGGGGTATGTCCTGTGTGGTGTGGACTCCGTGTGCAAGGAATACTGGCAGCACAATAACCTCATTCACACCCCTAACCGCCAGTGTATTAATGGCCTCGGGTATAGATGGTTTGGATATGTTCATAAAACCGATCTCAACCAGGTACTTTGAATTTTTTTTGTACTGTTCAGCTAAATCTTCTAAGACTTGTTTTCCAAATGGCAGGCTGCTTCCATGTCCTGCTAATACAACACCAGTTTTTTTCATTTCTTCTTCACTCATCAAATCAGCTCCTCTTAGTTGAACTTTCATTCTTTTAAATAAATTTAAGGCATTTAATTATTTTTCATAAATACAGATTTTATAAACGGGGGCATTATTTTGCTCCTAAAATGCCCTGGATTTTAAAAATCATATTATTTTGTATTACTTTAATCTAGTTGATAATCACCTTTTAATTTATTTAATCTAATTATTATAGTTATTTTATAGTATTTAAAGATTTTTTCAAGCTTTTCTTAGTAAAAATAAAATTTGTTTGAATTTTAAAGGAAAATTAATACTTTAAACCTTAGAAATTCAAAGACAAAAAAGCGTATATTATTTTTAAGTAATATATTAATATGTATTATTAATCTTTTGAAAAGTGATATAAACTGTTATTTATTCAAAAAATAATAATTGATATTCAAGTTCACAAGAGCAGGTTTGAATCAGTATTTGTACAGAAAACCGCATAGTTTCCAAACTATTATTCACCACAATGTTAGCCTATTACAATTTTTTGGAGTTTAATTTCCTATAAATCCCAGAATTTAAAAATTAGATTGTAAATTAAAAAATGGGATTGACAACTCTAAAATTAAAAAAGGTAATTTGTAAAAAATCCCTACCAAAGGTAATATTTTGAATCTTTTAAAAAATAAGTAAAGTATTAACGAAAAGGAATCTTCATTTTTCAACAGGGTCACTAAAAACTAATTGAAAATAACATGTGGCCGGGTCACGAAAAGGACGTGTAATAATTTTTGATCCTCATGTCACCAGGATCATATGCACTTCTAGATTACTTGAAGGCTAAAAGTTCAAGTAAAACATATATTCAGCTGAAGTGATTTCTAAGATCCACACCCGTCCAGTTGTAATAGTGGGGTACTCTAAACCAGACCTTGAGATTTGAAGGTTCCACTACCATCTCATAACTGGTATGAGTAGGAAACAGTGGCCCACCATTAGGTATTGGTGTGCTCATCATCTGCATCATTACCTCTGGTGTTATTTTTCCCTTGTTCTTCCGACCTAGCTTCAGTAAATTATCCATTCTCAAAACACTTTCACCAGAATCAAGAGCACTTCC